>SCRR01000189.1 GCA_004322085.1 Burkholderiaceae bacterium | reverse complement strand
CGCGGCAAGCTCGAAGCCAGCATGCCGGGAGCCAGCGAGTACGCCGTGCTGCTGCGGCCCCTCGAGCGATTTGCACAGGTTTGGCCGCGGATGGTAGCTCGGGCCCAGGAACGGCCTCTGTCCATCGCCGTGATCGGCGCCGGTGCCGCCGGCATCGAGCTGGCATGCGCCGTGCGCCAGCGCCTGCCGGCCTCGCACCTGACGTTGCTCACGGGTGGCGGGGAATTGGCGAGCGGCTACCCCGCGCGGCTGCAGGCACGGGTCTTGAAGGTCTTGCACCGGCGCCACATCACGGTACTGCATCAGGCTTGCACGGGAATTTCGGCCGACGAGATCGCGCTGTCCGGCGGCGCCACGCTGGCCTGCGACCTGCCCATCGTGGCGATCGGCACGCATGCGCCCGCGTGGCTGGCCGGCAGCGGGCTGGCGCTCGACGAGTCGGGCTATTTGCAAGTCAACGCCCTGCAGCAGAGCAGCTCGCACGTGAACGTGTTTGCCGCAGGCGATGTGGCGAGCCGTGCCGATCAGCCGCACCCGCGCAGCGGGGTGTATGCAGTGCGCGCCGGCCCGGCTCTCGCTGCGAATCTGGCGGCCGCGCTGGCAGGCCAGCCGCTGCAGGTTCACCGGCCGCCCCGGCGCACCCTCAACCTGTTGTCCTGCGGCACGACCTACGCGATTGCCAGCTGGGGCAATCTGAGCCTTGGCGGCAGTTGGGTCTGGCGCTGGAAAGACCGGATCGACCGGCGCTTCGTACAGACGTACCGGGCGTGAGTTCGCATCGGCCGGAGTAACATGGTTTTGTGACTCAACTGCCCATGCAATCCGACGAGAATCCCACACAGCCCCGGGATATGGTTGCTGCCCGATGGCAAGCCGTGGCGGACGTCGCAGCGCTGCGCGAGTCGGCTTGCGCTCGCATTCTGGCCCTGGCGGCCAACGCCATCGAGCTCCGTGGCCACTTCCTGATCGTGCTCGCCGGCGGCAACACGCCGCAAGGCGTGTACCGGATGCTGCGCGACGCCGACACCGACTGGTCACGCTGGCAAGTGTATTTCGGCGATGAGCGCTGCGTTCCCGCCCGCGACCCCGAACGCAACAGCCGCATGGCAGCCGATGCCTGGCTCGACCATGTTCCGATTCCGAAAACCCAGGTGCATGTCCCGCCAGCCGAGCTCGGCGCAGCGGCGGCGGCACAAGCGTACGCGAACACCCTGCGCGATGTCGGTGAGTTCGACCTTGTGCTGCTGGGACTTGGCGAGGACGGTCACACCGCCAGTCTCTTCCCGGATCACGACTGGGGCGCCGGTGCAGCGGCAGCGGACGTGCTGGCCGTTGCGGACGCACCCAAACCGCCGGCGCAACGCGTGTCACTCAGCGCCCGGCGATTGAGTCGGGCACTGGCGGTACTGTTCATGGTGACCGGTGAGGGCAAGCGCGATGCGGTAACGCGATGGCGCGCCGGCGCGGACATCCCCGTGCGAGCCATTCAACCGCCGACCGGTGTCGATGTCCTGGTAGAGGCGACGCTCTTGCACCCCGCCATGTCCTGATCCCGCACACCGGTCTCTAATTTCACTGCGCAGGGGCACCGCTGTCCATCGGCAAATAGCTCAGGTGGCCATTCACGATGCGGGCCGGCGACGTCATGGGGTGCAACATGACATGGCCGCCCTCCAGAATGTGCAGCACCTTGATTCCGCGTACGCACAGGGCGTCGGCGATCATCGAGCGGTGACAGCGCCACCATACGGCCTCGGCACACATCAACGCCGTGCGCGATTGACGTGCCAGCCCCAGAAGTTGATCAAGGCCCTGCTCAAAGCCGACGCTGGCCATGTAATCCGCGTAACCCCGGAACGAGGCATTGCGCCAGGCCGTATTGAGTGAATCGGGCGAGGCAGGCCGCCGCCCTCCGAGGGCCTGCAGCCAGTGATAGCCGATCGCGTGCTGCGCGAGGGTCACCGCCAGTGCGTCCTGGCCGTATTGCGGATACTTGCGCGACCCGGGGAAACGGCGCACGTCAACAAGGGTCTCTATGTGGCAGCCTGCGAGCAGGTCCAGAAATGCTTCGACCGGGCGCGTGGAATGCCCAATCGTCCAGACCGTCAGTTCAGGTCCGGGATCGGCTGGCGCAGAGGTCGTCACGCGCCGCCCTCAGATCCTGTGCAGCGCCGTGCCCTTGTGCATTGCAATGTGCTCGGTCTTGTCACTCTTGATCTCGTACTGCGGATCGTCGCTGCTCGCATGGTGCGTGTAGCCCTTGTAGTCCGTGTCTTTGGTGTGCACCTTGATGATCCTGCCGCTCACATGGCCGGCTTCCGAGTTCCACCGCACATGATCACCGACCCTGAATTTAGTGGTCATGACTTTCCCCTCCATCACGCGTCAACAATGCCCTGGCGCGCGCGCAAACGTTGTCCACGGTGAATCCGTATTCGCGCAGCAGGACGGTGGCCGGCGCGGAAGCGCCGAATCGCTCCACGGCGAGCACATCACCGCCGTCGCCCACATAGCGGCGCCACCCCTGCGCCACACCCAGTTCAACCGCCAGGCGCGCAGGCACCGAGGTTGGCAGCACGGCGTCGCGCGCGGCACGCGGCAGCGCATCGAACAATTCCCAGCTGGGCATGGACACGCAGCGCACCGCGATGCCCTCGCCTTGCAGCCGTTCGCCTGCCTGCAGGATCAGGCTCACCTCGGAGCCCGATGCGATCAGAATCAATGCCGGCTTGCCACCGGGCGCGTCAAGCAATATGTACGCACCGCTGCGCAACCCGTCGGCCGCTGCGTAACGCTGCCGGTCCAGCGTGGGAAGATCCTGCCGGGTCAGCACCAGCGCGACCGGCCGATCACGCGACGCCAGCGCCACGCGCCAGGCGACCGCCGTCTCATTCGCGTCACAGGGGCGGATCACGGTCAGGTTGGGAATGGCGCGCAAGCTGGCGAGCTGCTCGACCGGCTGGTGCGTGGGGCCATCCTCCCCCAGTGCGATGCTGTCGTGCGTGAACACATAGACAACGTGCAAGCCCATCAAGGCGGCCAGGCGGATCGACGGGCGCATGTAGTCGGAAAAGATCATGAACGTCGACGCATACGGAACAAAGCCGCCGTGTGCAGCCAGCCCATTGGCCATCGCGCCCATGGCGTGTTCGCGCACACCAAAATGGAGATTGCGGCCCTGATAGCTCCAGCCGCCGCCGTTCGAGCCCTGTTCATCTTGGCCTTGCGCTGGCGATGGGTTGAAGTCGCCCAGGCCTTTCAATGCGGTTTTCGTGGAGGGATCCAGATCCGCCGAGCCACCGGAAAGGGCCGGCAGTCGCGGCGCAATCGCGTTCATGACCAGGCCGCTGGCAACGCGCGTGGCCATGCCTTTGGCATCGGCAGGGAACGCCGCAATGTCGGCGGCCCAGTCCGGGGGCAAGTCACCGTTCACGCGGCACTCAAGTTCGCGGGACAACTCCGGGAGCGCCTTGGCATAGGCTCTCATGCGCTCGTTCCATGCTGCCTCGGCGTCGGCGCCGCGGTCCAGCGCACCGCGCAGGTGCGCCAGCGCCTCGTCTGGAACCAGGAAGTCCGGCTCGCTGGGCCAGCCGAGCTTCTGCTTGGTCTTGCGTACATTGTCCGCACCCAGCGGCGAGCCGTGCGCCTTGAAACTATCCTGCTCGGGCGAGCCGTAACCGAGGTGGGTCCGCACCAGGATGAGGGACGGCCGCTTCG
>SCRR01000188.1 GCA_004322085.1 Burkholderiaceae bacterium | reverse complement strand
CTGCGCAAAAACCCGCCCAGGCAGGCGCTCGCAGCCCAACCCATCAGCGAGGAAGTGCTGCTTGAGAAATACACCAAGGGTGACGAACGAACCATAGACGCGGTGAACCTGCGCGTGGCCCGTGCGTTGGCGCAAAACGAAGCACCCGAGCAGCGCGCCTCCTGGGAACCGAAGTTCGTGGAAGCGATGCAGCAGGGCTTTCTGCCAGCTGGACGGATCCAGTCGGCGGCCGGGACCGACCTGTCCGCCACGCTGATCAACTGCTTCGTGCAACCCGTCGGAGATTCCATTGCGCAGATGGAGGACGGCTACCCAGGCATCTATACGGCCCTGACGGAAGCGGCAGAAACCATGCGCCGCGGAGGCGGTGTCGGCTATGACTTCTCACGTATCCGTCCGCATGGGGCCTGGGTCGGCAGCACGCAAAGCAGCGCCTCGGGCCCGATCAGCTACATGCGTGTATTCGACCGTTCGTGCGAGACCGTGGAGTCGGCCGGAGCGCGGCGCGGCGCCCAAATGGGTGTGTTGCGCTGCGATCACCCCGACATCGAAGAATTCATCCATGCCAAGGACGCGGGCAACCTGACCAACTTCAATATTTCCGTAGGCGTCACCGACGCCTTCATGGAGGCGGTACAGGACGACACCGAGGTCGAGCTGGTACACCGGGCCGAGCCCGGCGCCGCGCAAAAAGCCGCGGGCGCTTACAGTCAGACCCAGGCAGACGGCAGCAAGCAATGGGTCTACCGCAAGCTGCGCGCGCGCGATTTGTGGGACCAGATCATGCGCTCCACCTATGACCACGCCGAGCCGGGTGTGCTGTTCCTCGACCAGATCAACCGCGACAACAACCTCTCGTATTGCGAAACGATTGCCAGCACCAACCCATGCGCCGAGCAGCCTTTGCCGCCCTACGGGTGCTGTTGCCTTGGTTCGATCGACCTCACGCGATTTGTCCTGCAGCCATTCGAGGACAGTGCGCAGTTCGATGCCGCAGCGTTTGCCCGCGTGGCGCGCGTTGCCGTGCGCATGCTCGATAACGTGCTCGACGCGACCGTGTGGCCCCTGCCCCAGCAGCAGAACGAAGCACGCAACAAGCGCCGTGTCGGACTCGGCTTCACGGGACTGGGTGATGCGCTGATCATGCTGGGCCTGCGCTACGACACGCCCGAAGCCCGGGCCATGGCGCAACACATCTCGCAGGTCATGCGCGACGCGGCGTACGATGCGTCGATCGAACTGGCGCGCGAGCGCGGGGCCTTCCCACTCTTCAATGCAGACCTGTACCTCAGCGCCAGCACCTTTGCCTCGCGCCTGCCTCAACCCCTGAAAGACCGCATCCGTGCGCACGGGCTGCGCAATTCGCACCTGCTGTCGATCGCACCGACCGGCACCATCAGCCTGGCATTTGCCGACAATGCCAGTAACGGTATCGAGCCTGCGTTCAGCTGGAGTTACACGCGCAAAAAGCGCATGGCGGATGGCAGCAGCAAGGAATATTCGGTGGAAGACCACGCGTGGCGGCTGTACCGGCACCTGAAGGGCGAAGACGCGCCGTTGCCGGAGGCATTCGTGACGGCGCTGGAAATGAGCGCACAGGCGCACGAGGCCATGGTGGCGGCGGTGGCGCCGTTCATCGACACGTCCATTTCCAAAACCGTCAACGTGCCGGCGGACTACCCCTATGCGGACTTCCAGAACCTGTATCTACAGGCATGGCAATCTGGCCTCAAGGGCTTGGCGACCTACCGCCCCAACGGCGTGCTGGGCGCTGTGCTGAGCACCACGCCCCAGCCCTCTATTGCACCGCTGCATATTGATGGCGTGAACCGGCGACTGGCGCTGGAGCGCTTGCCGGCTCCCGTGCTGTCTTCCCTGCGCTGGCCCGGCCGCCCCGAATTGCCAGCCGGCAATATGGCCTGGACCTTCATGGTGCATCACCCGTTCGGCGACTTTGCGCTGTTCGTAGGCGAAACAGCGCCCGAGGATGGTGGTGCCCCGCAGCCGTTCGAGGTTTGGGTCAATGGCACCGAGCAGCCACGCGGGCTGGGCGCCCTTGCCAAGACGCTGTCCATGGACCTGCGCGCAAACGACCCCGCGTGGCTGCAGCTCAAGCTCGATGCCCTGGCGACGGTGGCAGAAGAGCGTTCATTCGAGATGCCATTTCCACCCCATGGCCAGCGGCGGTTGTTTCCGGGCGTCGTCGCCGCCACGGCGGCGGTAATCCGCTGGCGCTGCGAGCAGCTCAAGGCACTGCCAATGCTGGGCCGCGGCGGGCCCACTCCCGTGCTGGATGCGATGTTCAGCCGAGACGAGCCGCACACGGGACCATCCGGCACGCTGGCTTGGGCGGTCGATGTGGACAATCCAGCCACCGGCGAGGCCTTTACCCTCACGCTCAAGGAAGTCACTCTGCCGAGTCCCGATGGCAGCACGGTCACCCGGCCTTGTGCAGTGGGGTTCTCCGGCAATTACCCGCGTGCGCTGGACGGCCTGGCGCAATTGCTGTCACTGGACATGCGTGTCATCGATCCGGCCTGGATCGGCATGAAGCTGCGCAAGTTGCTCAACTATGCCGAGCCACTCGGCAACTTCATGGCGTTCGTTCCCGGCCTGCCACACAGCGAACGACGCCAGCAGACCTGGCCGTCCACCGTCGCTTACCTTGCCCGACTCATCATCCACCGCTACGCAATGCTGGGCGTGCTGAGCGAAGAGGGGTATCCGCTGCGGGACATGGGAGTGCTCGACGCGCCACGGGATCACGACGCACCGGCCCTGCTGGCCGGCAGGACTTGCCCCGAGTGCAGCAATCACACCCTGATTCAAAAGGATGGCTGCGACTTCTGCACGGCCTGCGGCTATGTAGGGCAATGCGGTTGAAGGGGGGCGGGAATGGCCCGTGCGGCCAATTCAGTGCAGGTGTCGTGGCTTGCGCCCACCACCGTGACCAAAGCTGCCGTGTCCACCGCCTGCGCCGCGCGGCGGCTTGCCGATATCGAGCGAACTCACCAGCGCGTCAAAGCGCTGCGCAAAAAGTTTGTCGATTTCGGCCACGACACCGGCCAGTTCGGCTCCATCAAAATGCCGCTCCATCGTGCTCACGACATCCTGCACCAACAGGTCGCGCTGGACCCGCAAGATAGCTGCGGGATCGGGGCCCACAAAGAACATGATGAAGTCGTCGCGTGATTCCTCGGGCGCTTCTTCGTCGTCATCTTCTTCGTCGAAATCGGTGTCGTAAAAGGTCACCTCGATGGCTGCACCCTGCGCGGCCAGATCGTTCAGGCTCATGCCCATTTCGTCGAGCGCTTCGCGAAAGTCCTCGTCGCCGCGCACCGTCCAGCACAGCTGCAGCAGGTGCTCTTGCGCGTCGAACTTGATGCCGGGCTCCTCCTCATAGGCACTCGCAGCGCCGTCGGCCAGCGAGCGGGCGCCCGCGTATTTCCACATCGGCGCGAGCGCGTCCTGAAGCTGCCCGAACGTGACGTCAGGGCGCAAGGGAACCTCGCCATGAACGTGAATTTCAAAGGGGGTGTTATAGCGTGACATAGTCAGATGTTAATGGTGCCCGGAGCCGGGGTCGAACCGGCACGCCCCTTATTCAGGAAAGCGGCGGATTTTAAGTCCGCTGTGTCTACCAATTTCACCATCCGGGCCGACCGTGTATTGTGAAACAAAACAGCCCCGGCAACTTGGGGGTTGACAGGGCTGTATCTGGAGGCGCGGCCCGGAGTCGAACCGGGCTAGACGGATTTGCAATCCGGTACATAACCGCTTTGTTACCGCGCCAGAAATTCGCATGTCTTGCGACAAAAAAGGGAAGCTTGCAGCTTCCCTTCTTATTAATCTGGAGCGGGAGAAGAGTCTCGAACTCTCGACCTCAACCTTGGCAAGGTTGCGCTCTACCAACTGAGCTACTCCCGCGTTCCAAGCCTTAAATTATAACTTAATTTTTCAGCGCCATGCCAGTCACACATCAATGTTTGATCGCGGTCGCAGTCGCCGCTGGGGTGCCTTCCACCACCACCGGTGTCGGCACCACGGCAGTCACCAGCTCGTCATCGGCCAGCGGTGCGGGCATGCGCACGAGTGCAATCTGCAACACCTGATCGATCCATTTGACGGGCACGATCTCCAGACCGTTCTTGACGTTTTCCGGGATCTCCTGCAGGTCCTTGGCATTTTCTTCGGGAATCATCACGGTCTTGATGCCGCCGCGCAACGCGGCCAGCAACTTTTCCTTGAGCCCACCAATGGCCGTCACTTCACCTCGCAGGGTAATCTCGCCGGTCATGGCCACATCACCACGCACGGCGATACCCGTCAAGGCCGAGACGAACGCCGTCGTCATGGCTGCGCCCGCGCTCGGACCGTCCTTGGGTGTCGCGCCGTCGGGCACGTGGATATGGATATCCTTCTTCTCGAACGCTTCATCCTTGATGCCGAGGCGGTGCGCGCGGCTACGCACCACGGTACGTGCGGCCTCTACCGACTCCTTCATGACATCGCCAAGTGAGCCGGTGCGACTGATGACACCCTTGCCCGGCATGCTGGTTGCTTCAATGGTGAGCAGGTCACCCCCCACTTCCGTCCACGCGAGCCCCACGACCTGTCCGACCTGGTTCTGGCTTTCTGCGTGCCCGTAGTTGAATTTGCGAACGCCAAGAAAGTCATTGAGGTTTTCGCTGTTCACGATGACCTGTGGCTTCATCTTCTTGAGCAGCAACGCCTTGACCACCTTGCGGCATATCTTGGACAGTTCGCGTTCCAGCGAGCGCACGCCCGCCTCCCGCGTGTAGTAACGCACGATGTCCCGCACCGCGTCCTCCGCTACCTGCAACTCCTCCTGCTTGACGCCGTTGTTCTTGAGTTGCTTGGGCAGCAGGTACTTGACCGCGATATTGATCTTTTCATCCTCGGTATAACCGGCCAGACGAATGACCTCCATACGGTCCAGCAGGGCCGGCGGAATGTTCATGGAATTCGAGGTCGCCACGAACATCACGTCGCTCAAATCAAAGTCCACCTCGACATAGTGATCGCCAAACGTATGGTTCTGCTCGGGGTCCAGCACCTCGAGCAGGGCACTGGACGGGTCACCGCGGAAGTCCGTGCCCAGCTTGTCGATCTCGTCGAGCAGGAACAGCGGGTTGCGCGTGCCAACCTTGGACAGGCTCTGCAGCACCTTGCCCGGCATCGCCCCGATATACGTGCGCCGGTGACCGCGAATTTCCGCCTCGTCACGCATACCACCCAGCGCCACGCGCACATATTTGCGACCGGTCGCCTTCGCGATGGACTGGCCCAGCGAAGTCTTGCCCACCCCTGGTGGCCCCACCAGGCACAGGATCGGCGCCTTGACCTTGTCCACGCGCTGCTGCACCGCAAGATACTCAAGAATGCGGTCTTTCACTTTTTCCAGACCATAGTGGTCTTCGTTGAGCACGGTCTCGGCGTTGCCCAGGTCGTGCTTGATCTTGGTTTTCTTGCTCCACGGCAGACCGATCAGCACATCGATGTAGTTGCGCACCACCGTCGCCTCGGCCGACATGGGTGACATCAGCTTGAGCTTCTTGAGCTCGCCCTCGGCCTTCTTCAAGCCCTCCTTGGACATCTTGGCGAGCTTGATCTTCTTCTCGACTTCCTCGAGGTCGGCACCGTCCTCACCCTCGCCCAGTTCCTTCTGGATCGCCTTGACCTGCTCATTAAGATAGAAGTCGCGCTGATTCTTCTCCATCTGGCGTTTCACACGGCCGCGGATTTTTTTGTCCACATTGAGAATATCGACCTCGCGCTCGAGTTGCTCGTACAGGTTCTCGAGGCGCAGTTTCACATCCGCCAGGTCCAGCACTGCCTGCTTGTTGTCCAGCTTGAGCGGCAGGTGTGCCGCGATGGTGTCGCCAAGCCGACCCGCATCGTCAATGCTCGAAATCGAGGTCAGTATCTCGGGTGGGATCTTCTTGTTGAGCTTGACGTACTGGTCGAACTGCTGCATCACGGCCCGGCGCAACGCCTCGACTTCGGTGGATTTTTCATCGACAGAAGCGGGCTCCACTGGCGAGACGTTGGCCGTGAAATGCGACTCACCGTCAACGATCGTGTTGACCCTGGCGCGCTGTTGTCCTTCCACCAGCACCTTCACGGTGCCGTCGGGCAGTTTGAGCATCTGCAGGATCGTGGACACACAGCCGACCTCGAACATATCGGTTGCCGAGGGTTCGTCTTTTGCTGCTGTTTTTTGCGCCACCAGCATGATGCGGCGCTCCGCCTCCATGGCCAATTCCAGCGCCTTGATGCTCTTGGGGCGCCCTACAAAAAGTGGAATTACCATGTGGGGAAAAACCACCACATCGCGCAATGGCAGCAGTGGCAGATCGAGGGGTGTTGCAGACAGGGGCGTTTGGCCAGACATAAGTAACCTTTGATTTACCTGTTGAATATGGCTCGCATGCGCTAATTTTCAACCCACCGGCATTTCACTCACGATGGGGCGGCAAAAAACACGAGCCTCGCGCTACGCTTTCTTCGCCGGCTCGCGGTAAACAAGCAACGGGGGCTTGTTCTCATCAATTGTCGACTCGTCGACCACCACCTTGTCGACATTCGACGTGTTGGGCAAGTCGAACATAGTGTCTATCAGCGATTGCTCCAGAATGGAGCGCAGGCCGCGCGCGCCAGTCTTGCGCGCCAGCGCCTTTCTGGCAATGGCATTCAGCGCCGAAGGGCGAATCTCCAGGTCCACGCCCTCCATGGCCAGCAATTTGCCATATTGTTTGATCAGCGCGTTCTTCGGTTCGGTCAGGATCTGCACCAGCGCATCCTCGCTGAGTTCGG
Organism: Burkholderiaceae bacterium; assembly: GCA_004322085.1. Taxonomy (GTDB): domain Bacteria; phylum Pseudomonadota; class Gammaproteobacteria; order Burkholderiales; family Burkholderiaceae_C; genus Rhodoferax_A. The sequence goes on along the minus strand of SCRR01000188.1, from coordinate 2,311 downwards.
CCAACGTGGCCACCACTGGCATACGCCCGACCAGTTCGGGGATGAGGCCGAACTTGATCAGGTCTTCCGGTTCAACTTCCTTGAAGACTTCGGTCAACGCACGCTGCTGCTTGCTTTTCACCGTTGCCCCGAATCCGATACCGGAAGACTCGGTGCGGTTCTCGATGACTTTCTCCAGACCCGAGAAAGCGCCACCACAAATAAACAGGATATTGGTCGTGTCGACCTGCAAAAAGTCCTGGTTCGGATGCTTGCGCCCTCCCTGCGGCGGCACGCTGGCCATGGTGCCTTCAATCAGCTTGAGCAGGGCCTGCTGCACGCCCTCGCCCGATACGTCGCGCGTGATCGAGGGGTTGTCTGACTTGCGCGAAATCTTGTCGATCTCGTCGATGTAGACGATGCCGCGCTGGGCCCGCTCGACATCGTAATTGCAGCTTTGCAGCAGCTTTTGCACGATGTTTTCAACATCCTCGCCCACATAACCAGCTTCGGTCAGGGTGGTTGCGTCGGCCATCACAAACGGCACATCGAGCATGCGTGCCAGTGTTTGCGCAAGCAGCGTTTTGCCGGACCCCGTAGGCCCAATCAGCAAGATGTTGCTCTTGGCCAGCTCAACATCGTCCTTCTTGGCCTTCTCCTGATGCCGCAGTCGCTTGTAGTGGTTGTAGACCGCCACGGCCAGCGTCCGTTTGGCCGCCTCCTGGCCGATCACATAGTTGTCCAGGTTGCTCTTGATCTCAAGTGGCGTCGGCAGGTCACCGCGCGTTTCGCGCCCATCCGCACCCGACGGAAGTTCATCGCGAATGATCTCGTTGCACAGCTCAATGCATTCGTCGCAAACGAAAACCGACGGCCCGGCAATCAGCTTCTTGACCTCGTGCTGGCTCTTGCCGCAGAAGGAACAATAAAGGGTCTTTTCGCCGGAGGTGCCTTTTTTCTCAGCCATGTGTGAAGTGCCCTGTTACCTGACTTTATCAATGATAACCATTTAAAAACAATGCTTTTTGTCGGGAAACCCGTCGTTGCAGGCGCGCAACGACGCCGCCGCACGGCAAGTTCAGGGGCGCTTGGCAATCACCTGGTCGACCAGCCCGTACTCCTTCGCCTCATCGGCGGACATGAAGAAATCGCGCTCGGTGTCGTGCTCGATCTTTTCCACCGTTTGTCCGGTGCGCTCGGCCAGGATCCGGTTGAGCTGGTCGCGCGTCTTCAGGATGTCGCGGGCATGGATTTCGATGTCGCTCGCCTGCCCCTGCGCGCCGCCCGATGGCTGATGAATCATGACGCGCGAGTTCGGCAGCGTGTAGCGCTTGCCCTTGGCGCCTGCAGCCAGCAAAAACGCTCCCATGCTGGCGGCCATGCCGGTGCACAGCGTGGAAACATCGGGTTTGACGAACTGCATGGTGTCGTAGATCGCCATGCCGGCCGTCACCGAACCGCCCGGGGAGTTGATGTAGAACGAGATATCCTTGTCGGGATTCTCGCTCTCAAGGAACAGCAGCTGCGCCACCACGAGGTTGGCGGTCTGGTCATTTACCGGTCCGACCAGGAAAATCACACGCTCCTTGAGCAGGCGCGAATAGATGTCGTAGGACCGCTCACCGCGGCCCGACTGCTCGATCACCATCGGGACCAAACCCAAGCCCTGGATTTCAGAGGCGCCGCCTTGGGCGCCATAAGGGGCATTATTTCGAACGATCATGATTTCTCCAGAGATATTTGCACTGTACCGAAAAGAAATGGGGCTTGCGCGCCGGACTGCAAGCCCGGTGCAAGCCCCAAATTCACGGCCAAACCGAAGATGTGATCAGTTTTGGCCCATCAGCTCGTCAAACGAAACAGACTTTTCGCTGACCTTGGCCTTGCCCAGCACGAATTCGGTCACATTGTTTTCGATCACGATCGCTTCGACTTCGGCCAGGCGCCGGTTGTCGCCGTAATACCAGCGCACCACCTCGGCCGGTTTTTCATAGCTGGCTGCCAGTTCGTCGATGTGCGCCTTGATCTGCTCGGGCTTGGCCTGCAGCTCGTTGCCGCGCACCAACTCGGCCACCACCAGCCCCAGGCGCACGCGGCGCTCGGCCTGCGGGCGAAACACATCATCAGGAATCGGTGCCTTGTCGGCGTCCTTGACACCGCGTTGCTTGAGGTCGGCACGCGCGCCCTCGATCATGCGGTCCACCTCGGCTTGCACGCTGGAGTTCGGCAGGTCGAGCTCGGCCTTCGCGACCAGCGCGTCCATCACGGCCTGTTTGTTGCGTGTCTGCAAACGGACCTTGACCTCGCGCTGCAGATTACTGCGGATGTCGGC
>SCRR01000187.1 GCA_004322085.1 Burkholderiaceae bacterium | reverse complement strand
CGGCCAAGGCCGTTGCGCGATCACTGCTGGATGGTGGTGAGCGCAAGGCCATTCTGCTGGGTAATGGCGCCGCGCATCACGCCAAAGCGTCCACTCTGCTGGCGCTCGCCAACTGGCTCGGTGTGCAGACCGGCGCCAACGTCGGCTACCTCACTGAAGCCGCTAACACCGTGGGCGCGCAATGGGTGGGCGCATTTCCCGATCGCGCCCGCGGTGGCCTGGATGCGGGCCAGATGCTCTCGGGCGGCCTGAAGGCGGTGCTGTTGCTGAACAACGAACCCGAGTTCGATTCGGCAGCCGGCCCAGCGGCAAAGGCCGCGTTGGGGCAGTGCGACATGGTCGTGACGCTGAGCCCGTTCAAGGCCAACATGGACTTCAGCGATGTGCTGCTGCCGATTGCACCGTTCACCGAGACCCCGGGCACCTTCGTCAACGCCGAGGGCCGCATGCAGGGTTTCCATGCCGTTGTCAAGCCGTTGGGCGAGACGCGCCCAGCCTGGAAAGTGCTGCGTGTGCTGGCCAATCTGCTGGGACTGCGAGGCTTTGAGTTTGAATCGTCGCAGGATGTGCTTGATCACCTGCGTGGCGCGCAGCCGGCCGAAGCGACCCACGTGCCCGCGGAGAAATTGAGCAACGCCACGAGTGCTCCCATCGACCTGTCCGCCGGCGCCTCGGCGCCTCCTGCCGTGGCCAGCATCTACCAGCTCGACGGCCTGGTGCGCCGTGCATCGTCACTGCAATTGACGGCAGATGCGAGAAACGCAGCAATCCTGAAGGGGGCGCAAGCATGATCGATGCGTTCTATGGCGACGGACTCGGCCTCGTCGGCGCTCCATGGTGGACCGTGGTGGTCTGGCCCGTGATCTGGGCCCTGATCAAGATCGTGGTCGTGCTGGTGCCCCTGATGATTTGCGTGGCCTATCTCACGCTGTGGGAGCGCAAGGCGATCGGCTTCACCCAGGTGCGGCTCGGCCCCAACCGCGTCGGCCCCTCGGGCCTGTGGACGCCGATTGCCGACGCACTCAAGCTGTTGACCAAGGAAATCATTCTGCCGTCGGCGGCCAGCAAGGGGCTGTTCCTGCTCGGGCCCATCATGACCATCATGCCGGCGTTGGCGGCGTGGGTGGTCATTCCATTCGGACCGGAAGTGGCGCTTGCCAACGTGAATGCAGGCCTGCTCTTCCTCATGGCGATCACCTCGCTGGAGGTGTACGGCGTGATCATCGCGGGCTGGGCATCCAACTCCAAATACGCATTCATCGGGGCCATGCGGGCCTCGGCCCAGATGGTGAGTTACGAGATTGCCATGGGCTTTTGCTTCGTGGTGGTGCTCATGGTCGCCGGATCCATGAACATGACCGACATCGTCATGGGGCAGGGCAAGGGTCATTTCGCCAGCATGGGATTGAATTTCCTGTCGTGGAACTGGCTGTCATTGCTGCCCGTGTTCGTGGTTTATTTTGTTTCAGGGCTGGCCGAGACCAACCGGCACCCATTCGACGTGGTCGAGGGTGAATCTGAAATCGTGGCCGGTCACATGGTCGAGTATTCAGGCATGGCGTTTGCCATGTTCTTCCTGGCCGAATACGCCAACATGATCCTGATTGGCATACTGTGCTCGGTGATGTTCCTGGGGGGCTGGATTTCACCGATCGACAGCGTGGTGTTCAACTGGATTCCGGGCTGGATCTGGCTGGGACTCAAGACCTTTGTCGTCACCACCATGTTCCTGTGGGTGCGCGCCACCTTCCCGCGCTTTCGCTATGACCAGATCATGCGCCTGGGCTGGAAGATATTCATCCCGGTCACTCTGGTATGGCTGGTGGTTGTCGGAATCTGGATGCAGACCTCCTGGAACATCTGGAAATAAGCTGGAGCTGATATGAACACAGTGACGTCCTCCCCTGATGAATCGACTTTTTCGCTGCGCGACTTCCTGTCGAGCTTCATGCTGATTGAACTGTTCAAAGGCCTGGCGGTCACTGGCAAATACATGTTCAAGCGCAAGATCACGGTGCAATTTCCCGAAGAGAAGACGCCCGCCAGCCCGCGCTTTCGGGGGCTGCACGCGCTGCGCCGCTATGACAATGGGGAGGAACGCTGCATTGCCTGCAAGCTTTGTGAAGCGGTGTGCCCTGCCGTGGCCATCACGATCGAATCGGAGTTGCGTGCTGACGGTTCGCGCCGTACGACCCGCTACGACATCGATCTGACGAAGTGCATCTTTTGCGGCTTCTGCGAGGAAAGCTGCCCCGTGGACTCGATTGTCGAAACCCATATTTTTGAATACCACGGTGAAAAGCGCGGCGACCTGTATTTCACCAAGGACATGCTGCTGGCTGTAGGCGACCGCTATGAAGCCGAAATTGCGGCGAACCGCGCGGCAGACGCCAAGTACCGCTGACCGATAGCCTGAAAGAAGCTTCGATATGGATGTGAAAGCCGCTCTGTTTTATATTTTTTCGGCGGTGCTGCTGTTTGCTGCGTTCCGAGTGATCACGGCACGCAACCCGGTCCACGCCGCGCTGTATCTGGTGCTGGCCTTCTTCCAGGCGGCCATGGTCTGGATGCTGCTCAAGGCAGAGTTTCTCGCCATCGTCCTGGTGCTGGTGTACGTCGGCGCCGTGATGGTGCTGTTCCTGTTCGTGGTGATGATGCTCGACATCAACCTGGACGGGATTCGCCAGGGGTTCTGGCGGCACTTTCCGCTGGCCGCGACGGTGGGCGCACTGATTGCGCTGGAGATGGCCGCTGTCTTGATGGGGGGCTTCGGTGGCGGCGAGCCGCCCAGAGTCGTTGTGGTGCTTGGGCAGGCGGCCGGTCAGGTCTCCAACACCCGGGACCTGGGCGTCATGTTGTACACCCAGTATCTGTACCCATTGGAGGTCGCCTCCGTCATTTTGCTCGTGGCCATCATCGCGGCGATTGCCCTGACCCTGCGTGAGCGCAAGGACAGCAAGGCCATCAGTTCTTCCGAGCAGGTGCGCGTGCGGGCGCGCGATCGTGTGCAGGTGCTCAAGATGGAGACAACCCTGCCCGCCGTTGTGGCCGCGGCTGGCACGGATGCCACCGCCCCCGCCAATCCGGAGAAAAAAGCATGACCTTGAGCCTCGGACATTTCCTCTCGCTGGGCGCGATGTTGTTTGCGCTGTCGATCATCGGCATCTTCCTGAATCGCAAGAACCTGATCATTTTGTTGATGGCGATCGAGTTGATGCTGCTTGCGGTCAACATGAACTTCGTGGCCTTTTCCTATTACCTGGGCGACATGGCGGGGCAGGTGTTCGTGTTCTTCATCCTGACCGTGGCGGCCGCCGAATCCGCCATTGGCCTGGCGATCCTGGTGCTGGTCTTCCGCAACAAGTCCAGTGTCCGGATCGACGAACTCAACCAGCTCAAGGGCTGAGCCGCAAGGTTCATCAAATTCGAAAACAATATGAGTCAAACCCTCTCGGCCTCAACTCTGCTGGCGGTGCCGCTGGCACCTCTGGCCGGCTCCCTGCTGGCGGGCATTTTCGGCACCAAGCTGGGTGGCAACGTGATCGGCCGCCGGCTCAGCCACGGCTCCACCATTCTGGGCGTGCTGATTGCCTTCATCATTTCGGTGATGACCCTGAACAGTGTGGTCGTCGATGGCGCGCATTTCGACGAAACCATTTACACATGGATGGTGGTTGGTGATGTGAAAATGGGAATCGGCTTTCTGATCGATGGCCTGACCGCCATAATGATGTGCGTGGTGACGTTCGTGTCGCTGATGGTGCACATCTACACCATCGGCTATATGGATGAAGATGAGGGCTACAACCGGTTCTTCAGCTACATCGCGCTGTTCACCTTCTCCATGTTGATGCTCGCAATGAGCAACAACATGCTGCAACTGTTCTTCGGCTGGGAGGCGGTTGGCCTTGTGTCCTACCTGCTGATCGGCTTCTGGTATACGCGCCCCACAGCCATTTTCGCCAGCCTCAAGGCCTTCATGGTGAACCGCGTGGGTGACGTCGGCTTCATTCTCGGGATTGGCCTGGTTCTGGCCTATACCGGGACGGTGAACTATACCGAGGTGTTTGCGCAGGCCGACGCACTGTCCAAGCTGACTTTCCCGGGAACCGGGTGGATGCTGATCACGGTGATCTGCATCTGCCTGTTTATTGGTGCCATGGGCAAGAGTGCGCAGTTCCCGCTGCATGTGTGGCTGCCCGATTCAATGGAAGGCCCGACCCCCATATCGGCGTTGATCCACGCCGCCACCATGGTGACGGCCGGTATCTTCATGGTGGCACGCATGTCGCCGCTGTTCGAACTCAGCAATGCGGCCTTGAGTTTTGTCATGATCATCGGCGCGATCACCGCCTTGTTCATGGGTATCCTGGGCATGATCCAGAACGACATCAAGCGGGTGGTCGCCTATTCGACGCTGTCGCAGCTCGGCTACATGACCGTTGCGCTCGGCGCCTCGGCCTACTCGGTGGGCGTCTTCCACTTGATGACGCACGCCTTCTTCAAGGCGCTGTTGTTCCTCGGCGCCGGTTCGGTCATTCTTGCGGTGCACCACAACCAGGACATCCGCTGGATGGGCGGCTTGCGCAAGTACATGCCCATCACCTGCGTGACGTTTCTGATAGGTTCGCTGTCGCTCATCGCCACGCCATTCTTCTCGGGGTTCTATTCAAAGGACAGCATCATCGAAGCGGTTCACGCGAGCCATCTGGCTGGCGCCGGCTTTGCATCGTTCGCACTGATGGCATGCGTGTTCGTCACGGCTTTCTACTCATTCCGCTTGTACTTCCTGGTGTTTCACGGCGAGGAGCGATATGACCAGAACCCTGATGCGCACCATGACGATCACCATCATGACGCTCATCAAAAGCCTCATGAGGCGCCGTGGGTGATCACCGTGCCGCTGATCCTGCTGGCCATCCCATCGGTGGTGATCGGCTACATGACGATCGGGCCGATGTTGTTCGGGCCGCTCTTCAAGGATTCCATTTTTGTCGATCTTGTCAGGCACCCGGCCATGCAGGAGCTGGCCCACGACTTCCGCGGCCCGCTGCAGATGGGCCTGAATGCCTTTGTATCGGCCCCATTCTGGCTGGCACTGGCGGGGTTCGCCACGGCCTATTACATGTACATGGTCAACCTGGCCCTGCCCGATGCCATCCGGCGCAAGTTCCAGCCTCTGTATACCCTGCTCGACAACAAGTATTACCTGGACTGGTTCAACGAGAATGTGCTCACGCGCGGGGTTCGTGCCATTGGCTCCGGTTTGTGGCGGGGAGGCGATCGTGGCCTGATCGATGGGCTCGTGGTCAATGGTTCATGGAAGCTCGTGGGTCGCGTTTCTGGCGTGGTGCGCTGGGTGCAGTCCGGCTTTCTTTACCACTACGCGCTGGCCATGATCGTGGGCGTTTTCGTGCTGATGACCTATTTCGTCTGGCTCAAATAAGGAAATAAGAAAAATGGGATTGTTGAGCCTGTCCATCTGGATACCGATTTTCTTCGGCGTCATCCTGCTGGCGTTTGGCCGGGACGAGTACGCCCGCGCCGTGCGCTGGGTCGCCCTGATCGGTGCCACGATCGGCTTGCTGGTCACGCTGCCGCTCTACACCCGCTTCAAGCTGGGTACCGCCGCCATGCAGTTTGTGGAAAACCGCAGCTGGATGCCACGCTTCAATATCAACTACCACCTCGGGGTGGATGGCATCTCGCTGTGGTTCGTACTGCTCACGGCGTTCATCACATTGATCGTGATCATCGCCAGCTGGGAGTCGATCACCGAGCGCGTGTACCAGTACATGGCCGCCTTCCTGATTCTCAGTGGCTTGATGATCGGTGTGTTCAGCGCACTGGATGGCATGCTGTTTTACGTGTTCTTCGAGGCGACGCTGATCCCGATGTACCTGATCATCGGCGTCTGGGGCGGCCCGAACAAGATTTACGCGGCGTTCAAGTACTTTCTGTACATGTTGATGGGCTCGCTGTTGATGCTCATCACCATGATCTACCTGTATGTCAAGTCGGGAGGCAGCTTTGACCTGACGATCTGGTATGCGATGCCCCTGAGCGCCACTGCGCAGACGCTGTTGTTCTTCGGTTTCTTCGCGGCGTTCGCGGTCAAGATCCCGATGTGGCCCGTGCACACCTGGCTGCCCGACGTGCACGTCGAAGCCCCGACCGGTGGCTCCGCCATCCTGGCCGCCATCATGCTCAAGCTTGGGGCCTACGGATTCATACGCTTTGCCATGCCGATTGCGCCCGATGCTGCGCATGAATGGGCGTGGCTGATGATCACGCTGTCGCTGATTGCCATTATTTACGTCGGAGTGGTTGCATTGGTGCAGCCCGACATGAAAAGGCTCGTGGCCTATTCGTCTGTCGCCCACATGGGATTCGTGACCCTGGGATTCTTTATCTTCAATGAATTGGGTATTGCGGGCGGGATCGTCCAGATGATCGCTCACGGCTTCGTGTCGGCTGCCATGTTCCTGTGCATCGGCGTGCTGTACGACCGGGTGCATTCGCGCCAGATCGCCGACTACGGCGGCGTGATCAATGTCATGCCCAAATTTGCCGCGTTCGCCTTGCTCTTTGCAATGGCCAACAGTGGTCTGCCGGGTACGGTGGGTTTTGTCGGCGAATGGATGGTGATCCTGGGCGGCGTCAAGTTCAACTTCTGGGTGGGGCTGGCGGCGGCGTCGGCGCTGATCTGGGCCGCGGGCTACACCTTGTGGATGTACAAACGGGTCTACCTTGGGCCCGTCGCCAATGATCACGTCAAGGCCATGCCTGACATCAACAGCCGGGAGTTCCTGATGTTGACGCTGCTGGCCATTGCCGTGCTCTACGTGGGCATCTATCCGAAGCCCATGACCGATGTCATGAATGCCTCCGTGGTGGACCTGCTCCGACATCTGGCCGTGTCCAAGCTGAATTGACCCCGCTGCATTGAGAACTAGAAGATGATTGACAAACTCAGTTGGATCTCGGTCTACCCCCAGATTGTGCTTTTGATCCTGGCCTGCGTGATCGCGCTGGTGGACTTGACCGTGACCAGCGCGCGCCGCAACGCGACTTACGCGCTGACCCTGCTGGCACTGGGTGTGGTGGCTTTGCTGGAGGGTCTGTATGCCAGCGGAGGCACCACAGTCTATGGCTTCGGCAATATGGTCGTCAGCGACCCGATGGGCAACTGGCTCAGCTGTTTTGTGACTGTCACGATGATGGCCATACTGGTGTACGGCCGCCCATATGGGGCCGATCGCGGCATGATGCGCGGCGGGGAGTTGTTCACCCTCAGCATGTTTTCGGTGCTGGGCATGTCGATCATGATTTCGGGCAATAACTTCCTGGTGATCTACCTGGGCCTGGAGTTGCTCATGTTGACCAGCTATGCGCTGGTCGCCTTGCGCCGTGAGCACGTGGTGTCCACCGAAGCGGCCATGAAGTATTTCGTCCTCAGCGCGCTCTCCAGTGGTTTTTTGCTGTATGGCCTGTCGATGATTTACGGCGCTACCGGCACACTGGAAATCGGTGAGGTGTTCAAGGCGGTCAATTCAGGTCATCTCAACCACCAGGTTCTGATCTTTGGTGTGGTCTTCATTGTGGCGGGTCTCGGGTTCGAACTCGGGGCCGTGCCGTTTCACATGTGGCTACCGGACGTCTATGAAGGCGCACCGACGGTCGTGAGTGTGATCATTGCGAGTGCGCCCAAGCTGTCGGCGTTTGCGATTTGTATTCGCCTGCTGGTGGAAGGCCTGCTACCGCTGGCGATCGACTGGCAGCAGATGCTGGGGATTTTGGCGATCGGGTCGCTGCTGATCGGCAACGTGGTGGCAATCGCGCAGACCAACTTCAAGCGCATGCTCGGCTACTCCACCATTTCGCAAATGGGTTTTGTGATCCTGGGCCTGATGTCCGGAGTGGCCAACGGCAATACGCTGTCCGCGGCGAACGCCTACAGCTCGGCAATGTTTTACGCATTGACCTATGTGCTGACCACGCTGTCGGCTTTCGGCATCATCCTGCTGCTGGCGCGCGAGGGGTTTGAGAGCGAGGAGATTTTCGACCTGGCCGGCCTGAACCGCGTAAGCCCGCTCTATGCGGGAGTCATGGCGGTAGCGATGTTCTCGTTTGCGGGGATTCCGCCGCTGATGGGTTTTTACGCCAAGCTGTCGGTGTTGCAGGCGCTGATTTCGACAGGGTCGCCATCATATATCGCGCTGGCGGTGTTTGCCGTGATCATGTCGCTGATTGGTGCGTTCTATTACCTGCGTGTAATCAAGGTCATGTATTTTGATCCGCCCATCACGGCTGCGACGATCTCGGCATCGGCCGATGTGCGCGTCGTGCTGTCGCTCAACGGCGCCATGGTGTTGATGCTCGGTGTGCTGCCGGGCGGCCTGATGGCACTGTGCGCACAGGCTATCGTGGCGACCCTGGGAACTTGATCGCTCATTGAACCATCTATTTCAAGTGTCCCAATCCGTTTCAGTGTGGGTCGTGTTGCTGGTGGCTTTTTGCGCCGCCAATCTGCCCTTTGTGAACCAGCGCCTGCTGGTGGTGATCCCGCTGTCCGCGCCGAAGATCCTTGCGGTGAGGCTGGCCGAGCTGGTGGTTTTCTATTTCATAACGGGCGGCATCGGGCTCGCGCTGGAGAATCACGTCGGTCAGATCGCACCCCAAGGCTGGGAGTTTTATGCCATTACCAGCGCGTTGTTCGTGACTTTTGCGTTTCCGGGTTTTGTCTATCGCTACCTCATCGCGCGTCGGCATTGATGCGATGAGGTCTCACTGCAATGGATGACAGCCACCTGGTTGAAGAAAAGACCTGCAGCCAGGAGCTGTTCAAGGGCCATTTCCTCCACGCCTTTCGTGACACGGTACGCTTGCCTGATGGCAGCATGACCTCGCGTGAGTATGTCGTGCATCCCGGCGCCGTGATGGTTATTCCCCTGCTTGAATATCCACCCGGCTCTTTGAGAGTGGTACTGGAGCGCCAGTACCGTTATCCGGTGCAGCGGGTCATGATCGAATTTCCGGCCGGCAAGCTGGACCCCGGCGAAGACGCGCTGGCTTGCGCGAGGCGCGAACTGTCCGAGGAGACCGGCTACTCGGCGCGGCAATGGGCACGCGCCGGAGAACTGCACCCTGTCATTTCCTATTCGACTGAATTTATCGACATCTGGTTTGCCAGGGATTTGACGCTTGGACAGCGCCAGCTCGACGCAGGTGAATTCCTAGATGTTTTCGCGGCGACACCAGCCGAGCTGCTGCAGTGGTGCCGCGATGGCGCCGTGACCGATGCCAAAACGCTGACAGGAGCCTTGTGGCTTCAAAACGTGCTGTCGGGTGCCTGGCCACTGCGCTGGCGGGATGGGCCGGCGCCGCACGCCGGCTCATAATCCTGTTATGAAAGTCCTCAACCTTCAGTGCGCGGGTCAGCAGCATTCGTTCGAAGGCTGGTTTGCATCCGAAGACGATTTCCGGAATCAGGTTGCGCGCGGTTTGCTGGAGTGCCCGCTATGTGGCGCCAAAGACGTGTTGAAATTGCCGAGTGCGCCCCGCCTCAACCTGGGCGCGGTGCGCGAACGCGAGGTGGCGCCGGACGGTGTCGTCCCGCCTGCCCCGCTGCCAGCGACGTCGGACATGTTCGCGCCCGCCGGTGCCGGGCATCAGGCGACGCTGCTCAAGGCATTGCGCGAACTGGTGGCTCGCACCGAAGACGTGGGCGAGCATTTCGCGCAGGAAGCGCGGCGCATCCACTATGGGGAAGCGGAGCACCGGAATATCCGCGGCCGGGCCAGCGCGCGCGAGGCCATGGAACTGCTGGAGGAGGGCATCGAGGTGATGCCGTTGCCCGCTGCCGTGAAAGACACCCTGCAGTAAGGCTGGCCCCCATGGCGCCCGTGGCCGGCCCCGATCAGGGGTAGAGCCCGCGCAATTCGCGCGTGTGCAATATCCTTTTGCATGCAACGATGAACGTGGCCGTGCGCAGACTCACCTTGTTGTCCTGCGCGACTTGCCATACACCCGCAAAGGCCTCGCGCATGATGCGCACCAGACGCGCGTTGATTTCAGCTTCGTCCCAGAAAAAGCTGGAAAAGTCCTGCACCCATTCAAAGTAGCTGACCGTCACGCCGCCCGCGTTGGCGATCACGTCAGGCAGCACCAGCACGTTGCGCTCATGCAGGATGTCGTCGGCCTCGGGCGTGGTGGGGCCGTTCGCGCCCTCGATGATCATGCGCGCCTTGATGCGGCCCGCGTTGCCGGCGTTGACTTGTTGCTCCAGTGCCGCCGGAATCAGGATGTCGCACTCGACCTCCCAGAACAAATCATTCGCAATGACTTCGGCCTGTGCAAAGCCGGCCACCGTGCCCGTGTTCGCCACGTGCCGGAGCAGGGAGGGAACGTCCAGCCCGGCTTCGCGGAAGATCGTGCCGCCATGGTCCTGCACGGCAACAACGCGCGCGCCCGCCTCGGCAAACAGCTTGGCGGCCGTTCCGCCGACGTTGCCGAAGCCCTGCACGGCGACGCGCGCGGTGGAAATGTCCATGCCGATGTGCTTGGCGGCCTCGGTGCCAACGGTAAACACGCCGCGCCCGGTGGCTTCGCGCCGCCCCAGCGATCCACCCAGGTCCACCGGCTTGCCGGTGACGACGCCGGTCGCCGTGGAGCCCTGGTTCATCGAGTAGGTGTCCATCATCCAGGCCATGATCTGCTCGTTGGTGTTCACATCGGGCGCCGGAATATCCTTGTTCGGGCCGATGATGATGCCGATTTCGCTGGTGTAGCGGCGCGTTACGCGCTCCAGTTCGCCGCGCGACAGCGTTTTCGGGTCCACCCGGATGCCACCCTTGGCGCCGCCATAAGGCACGTTCACCGCCGCGTTCTTGATCGACATCCAGGCTGACAGCGCCATCACTTCCGACAGCGTTACATCCTGGTGAAAGCGTACCCCGCCCTTGCCGGGCCCACGCGACACGTTGTGCTGCACCCGGTAGCCCTCGAAGTGGGCTACCGTGCCATTGTCCAGGTGGATGGGGACGTCCACGATGAGTGCGCGCTTGGGGCGCTTGAGCGTCTCGACCCAGCGCGACAGGTTGCCCAGGTACGGCGTCACCCGATCGACCTGCTGCAGGTAAACCCCCCAGGGTCCGAGGTTGTTGGCCTGCAGGTAGGAGGGCAGGGGATGAGACATCGGCGCCACCGGCGTCGCGATACTGGGTGCTTTGGACATGAACAAACTCCTGGTAGGAACGATCAAGCCCTAGAGCTTAAAAGCCTCCGGCCCAACTGTCCAAGACATTGTGCAAACCACTTCATGCATAAGTTGCATAAAGAT
>SCRR01000186.1 GCA_004322085.1 Burkholderiaceae bacterium | reverse complement strand
CGCCCCCGACAGCAAGGGCGCCCACGCGCGCCGCGATCTGCGCATAGATCGTCTCGGGCGAGTCATGCCGCACCGGCAGCGCCGTGGCTTTGTCGAACAACTGCCCGGCGCGCGCGAACAACAGTTTGAGATGGTCGTTGAGTTCGGTCATGGTGCCGACCGTGGAGCGTGAGGAGCGCACCGGGTTGGTCTGGTCGATCGCAATCGCGGGCGGCACACCCTCCACCTTGTCCACCGCGGGCTTGTCCATGCGGTCGAGGAACTGCCGCGCGTAGGCGGAGAAGGTCTCCACGTAGCGGCGCTGGCCTTCGGCATACAGCGTGTCGAACACGAGGCTGGATTTGCCGGAGCCACTCGGCCCGGTGACCACCGTCAGTTCGCCGGTGCGGATGTCAAGGTCAAGGTTTTTGAGGTTGTGCTGGCGCGCGCCGCGAATGCGGATGAGACCTTGGGACATGTCTTGTGATTCTTTCGGATGAGCCCGAACATTCTAGGCAGTCCGGCGCTCACAAGGCGGGGTGTGGTTATCGGGGCGCAACCCGGTGTCACGCCCGCCGGGGCATGGCTGCGCTACCGGGGCCGCATCACGCCAAGCGGCAATCGGCGGGCTGTTTCCCAGGCCGGCCCGCCAAACCAGCCATGACCTTCACAGTAGGCACGCAGCATCGGCAGCGCGTCGAAACCCCAGAACAGTTTGTCGTCCACCGCGAAGGTGGGCACGCCAAAGACGCCGGCGCCAATGGCCGCATCGGTATGGGCTTTAAGCAGGGCCTTCACCGGGCCGCCGTTCATATCCTGCGCGGGCACCAGTTGCGCGGCCAGCGCCTGCAGCCGTTGCGGGTCGGCGGCCTCCAGGCCGCCGCGCCAGACGTGGCGGAACACCGTCTCGCAGACATAGCGGTTCGGTGTGCCCTGCGCATCGCAGGCCACGGCCAGCCGCAGCAGCGCCAGCGGATTGAACGGGTGGCTTGCCGGCAACTGCATCTCGATGCCGTGTTGGTGCGCCAGCCACAGCACCTGGCGGTAGGTCCAGTCGCGCTTCGGGAGAATCTCGGCCGGGCCGAGTTGCCCGTGGTGCTTGAGCAGTGCCGCGAACAGCAGCGGCCGATACGTCACGCTATAGCTCAGGCCCAGCAGTGCGGCGGGCAACTGCTCGAACGCGAGGTACGCGTACGGCGAGATGAAATCCAGGTGAAAGGTGATGTGCTTCATGCCGGTGCCGCGGTCGTGGGAGATGCCAGCGCCGCGCGCTGCTCGATCAACGCCCAGACCGAGCGCTTGTCGGCGTCGTCCAGGCGGCTCCATCGCGTGATCTCATCGAGCGTGCGAAAGCAGCCTTCGCACCAGCCGCTGGTCTCGTTCATGCGGCACAGCGAAATGCAGGGTGAAGGAACATTTTGGCCTGTAACCATTACCGCACCTTCACGAACAGCTATTGAACCGATAGTATTCACGGTGCTTTCACGGCCTGCGCCACATCCGCCACGGGCGCACCGGTGAGCCGCTGCAGTTCCTGCGGGCTGAGCTTGAACACGCCATGCGGATGCCCCGCAGCGGCCCATATCTCGTCGAAGCGGAACAGCTCGCGATCGATCAGCGTGACGGGCAGGCTCACATGGCCCAGCGGCGCCACGCCGCCGATCGAGAAACCGGTACGCGCCTTGACGAAGTCCGCGTCGGCGCGTCCCAGCCTGCCGCCATCGCCGCAGACCAGGGCGGCCACCTTCTTCTCGTCCACGCGCCGGTCGCCCGAGGTCACCACCAGCACCGCAGCGTCGTCCGGGCTGCGGCGAAAGATGATGCTCTTGGCGATCTGGCCGACCGCGATGCCCAGCGCATCGGCCGCCTGCTGCGCCGTGCGCGCCGCATCGTCCAGCATCACGGGCGCATGCGGATGGCCTTGCGACTGCAGGGCGGCCGCCACACGCTGCACGCCATCGGGCAGGGGTTTGG
>SCRR01000185.1 GCA_004322085.1 Burkholderiaceae bacterium | reverse complement strand
GGCGTTGCAGCTCGCGCGGGCGGTGAACTACCGCAGCCTGGGCACCTTCGAATTCCTGGTCGATGAAGACGCCAGCGATCTGCTCTTTGTCTTCATCGAAGCCAATCCGCGCCTGCAGGTGGAACACACGGTCACCGAGGAAGTGACCGGGCTCGACCTGGTGCAGCTGCAAATCCAGGTGGCGGCGGGCCAGAGCCTGGCGGCGCTCGGACTCGACCCGCAGGCGCCGCCGCGCGCGCAAGGCTTCGCCGTGCAGTGGCGCATCAACGCCGAGACGCTGGATGCGCAGGGGCAGGCCAGACCCTCGGGGGGCTCGCTCGCGCGCTTCGACATCCCCTCGGGCCCCGGCATCCGCGTCGACACGCACGTTTATGCGGGCGCCGCCCCGTCGCCGCACTACGACACGCTGCTGGCCAAGCTGGTCGTGCGCTCGCGCTCGGGCGATTTTGCCGACCTGGCCAGGCGCTCGCGCCGCGCGCTGGCGGAATGCCATATCGAGGGCGTGGCCACCAACCTGTCGCTGCTGCAGGCACTGGCGGCGCGTCCCGAGTTCGATACGCAGCAGGTGCATACGCGCTTCGTCGAGGCGCAACTGCCGCAGTTACTGGCCGCGGCGCAGTCCTTTGAGCACCACAATGCTCCACAAAAGATAGTAAACAATGCAGATGGAGTAAGGACTACGGCCTCATTTGATGTTGAATCCGGGCAGAGTGAGGACGGGCTCGACACCGTGCGCGCGCCGATGCCGTCCAAGCTGGTGCAGCTCGACGTGGCGGTCGGCGACATCGTGCCGGCCGGTGGGCAGATCGGCGTGCTCGACGCCATGAAGATGGAGCACTTGCTTCTGGCCCATGCCGCCGGCCGGGTGGTTGCGTTGCTCGCCGAGCCGGGCGAGTACCTGGTCGAAGGACAGTCGCTGGTGCAACTCGAGCCCGTCGATACCCACGTGGGGCGGGCCGTATCGAGCGCCGAGCTGGACCTCGACGCCATCCGCCCCGATCTGCAGAAGGTAATCGACCGTCATGCGCCGACGCTCGACGCGAACCGCGCCGCGGCGGTGTCGAGACGCCATGCGCAGGACGGCCGCACCGCGCGCGAGAACATCGCCGACCTGTGCGATACGGCGGGCGACCCCGGCAACTTCATCGAATACGGCGCGCTCGCGATCGCCGCGCAAACGCGCCGGCGCACGCTGGAGGACCTGATCGCCAACACCCCCGCCGACGGCATGGTGACCGGCATCGGCAGCGTCAACGCCCGCCAGTTCGGCGCCGAGAAATCGCGCTGCGTGGTGCTGGCCTACGACTACACGGTGCTGGCCGGCACCCAGGGCATGCGCAACCACCGCAAGACCGATCGCATGCTGGGCATTGCGCACCAACTAAAGCTGCCGGTGGTGCTGTTTGCCGAAGGGGGCGGCGGGCGGCCGGGCGACACCGACGTCGCCGTGGTGGCGGGTCTGGACATCCATACCTTCGGCCAGTTCGCCAAGCTGTCGGGCCAGGTGCCGGTGGTCGGCATCGTGCATGGCCGCTGCTTCGCCGGCAACGCGGCGCTGGTCGGCTGCTGCGACGTCATCATCGCCACGCGCGCCAGCAACATTGGCATGGGCGGCCCGGCTATGGTCGAGGGCGGTGGCCTCGGCAGTTTTGCGCCCGAGCAGATCGGCCCGAGCGGCGTGCAGTCGAAGAACGGCGTGATCGACCTCCTGGTCGAAGACGAAG
The DNA here is from genome assembly GCA_004322085.1 of Burkholderiaceae bacterium. Classification (GTDB taxonomy): domain Bacteria; phylum Pseudomonadota; class Gammaproteobacteria; order Burkholderiales; family Burkholderiaceae_C; genus Rhodoferax_A. Next base: position 3,162 of record SCRR01000185.1, on the reverse strand, counting down.
TCGCGGCGGTGGCGGCCGCGCGGCAGTACCTGTCGTACTTCCAGGGCGCGACGCAGGATTGGCACTGTGCCGACCCGCGCGCGCTGCGCCACGTGGTGCCGGAGAACCGCTTGCGTGTGTACGACGTGCGCGCTGCCTTGCGCGGCGTGGCCGACAGCGGCTCGCTGCTCGAACTGCGTGCCGGCTTTGGCGCCGGCATCGTCACGGCGCTGGCGCGCATCGAAGGCCGCCCCATCGGCATTTTGGCCAACAACCCGTATCACTTGGGCGGCGCCATCGACGCCGACGCCGCCGACAAGGCCGCGCGCTTCATGCAGCTGTGCAATGCGCACGGCTTGCCGCTGGTCGCGCTGTGCGACACGCCGGGCTTCATGGTCGGCCCCGAGATCGAGGCGCAGGCGCAGGTGCGCCATGTGTGCCGCATGTTCGTCGCGGCGGCGCATCTGCGCGTGCCTTACTTCACGGTGGTGCTGCGCAAAGGCTACGGCCTGGGCGCGATGGCGATGGCCGCCGGCGGCTTCGACGCGCCGGTGTTCACTGTCGCCTGGCCGACCGGCGAATTCGGCGGCATGGGGCTGGAGGGCGCGGTGCGGCTGGGCTTTCGCAAGGAGCTGGAGGCGGTGCCCGAAGGCACCGAGCGCGACGAACTGTTCAACAAGCTGGTCGCGCGCCAGTACGCCAACGGCGAGGCCATCAATATGGCCCAGACGCTGGAGATCGACGCCGTGATCGACCCGGCCGACACGCGCGCCTGGCTGGTGCGCGGGCTGGCGTCGGCCGCCCACGCGCCCACTGAGCCGGCGCCGCGCTTTGTCGACTGCTGGTGAGGAGCCTCATGACCGCGCGCTTTGCCAACCGTACGCAAGCCGGACAGGCGCTGGTGGCGCCGGTGCGCGCGCTGGGCCTGGTCGATCCGGTGGTGCTGGCCCTGCCGCGCGGCGGCGTGCCGGTGGCGCTGGAGTTGGCGCGCGCCCTGCGGGCCCCGCTCGACCTGCTGCTGGTGCGCAAGATCGGCGCGCCGGGCCAACCCGAACTGGCGGTGGCCGCCGTGGTCGACGGCGCCCCCCCCGAAATCGTGGTCCATGAAGCGACCCGCCACCTGCCCGGGGTGAACACCGCCTACATCGGGCGCGAGGCCGCGCGCGAAATCGCCGATCTTCGCCGTCGCCGGCGCGTCTATCTGCAGGACCGGCTCCCGATCGCCCTCGCGGGTCGCAACGTGATCGTGGTCGACGACGGCATCGCGACCGGCACGACGGTGCGCGCCGCGCTGCAGGCGCTGCGCCGCCAGCATCCAGCAAGGTTGGTGCTGGCCGTTCCGGTGGCCCCGCCGGACACGGCGCGGGCGCTGCGGCGCGAGGTGGACGTTCTCGTGTGCCTGCAGGTACCCGAGGACTTCGAGGCCGTGGGCCTGCACTACGACGATTTCCGGCAGATCTGCGACGACGAGGTGCTGGCCCTGCTGGCCGGCGCCCCCGCGCAGCCACCTGACCGGCCCCCTGACCGGCCCCCTGGCGAACCCATTTGAGCTGCTGCGCCGACACGTGAGTCCGACCGGTGAGTACCGTTTGGCAAGGTGCGTGCTAAGCTGACACGCTCGGTGGCGGGCCGGTGTGGCCCGCGCCCATCTCACTGACCAAGGAAACACCCATGCCCGGACTTTTGCCCCACGTCGATCCCGACGGCCTGCTCGAATTCTCGGTGGTCTATACGGACCGCTCGCTCAACCACATGTCCAAACGCTTCGCGGGCGTGATGCGGGACATCATCGCCACCCTGAAGGATGTGTACCACGCGCACAGCGCCGTGCTGCTGCCCGGCAGCGGCACCTTCGGCATGGAGGCGGTGGCGCGCCAGTTCGCGAACGACCAGAAGGTCTTGATCGTGCGCAACGGCTGGTTCAGTTACCGCTGGAGCCAGATCTTCGATGCGGGCCGCATGGGCGGCAGCGCCGTGGTGTGCAAGGCGCGCCGCGTGGGCGAAGGCGCACAGGCGCCGTGGCAGCCCATGCCCGCCTTGGAGGTTGCCGCTGCCATTCGCCAGGAAAAACCCGCCGTGGTGTTCGCGCCGCACGTGGAGACCTCCAGCGGCATCATCCTGCCCGACGACTACCTGCGCACGGTTGCCGAGGCCGCGCACGCGGTGGGCGCGCTGTTTGTGCTGGACTGCGTGGCCTCGGGCGCAGTGTGGGTGGACATGCAGGCGACCGGTGTGGATGTGCTGATTTCCGCACCCCAAAAAGGCTGGAGCAGCTCGCCGTGCTGCGCCATGGTCATGCTGGGCGAGCATGCGCGCCAGGTCATCGAAGGCACGACCAGCTCCAGCTTCTCGTGCGACCTCAAGAAGTGGCTGCAGATCGCCGAGGCCTACGAAAAGGGCCAGCACGCCTACCACACCACCTTGCCGACCGATGCGCTGGTGAAGCTGCGCGATGTGATGCTGGAGACGCGCGGCTATGGCTTCGACAAGGTCAAAGCGGAGCAGGTTGAGCTGGGTGCCAAGGTGCGCGCGCTGCTCGAATCGCGCGGCTTTCCAAGTGTCGCGGCCGACGGCTACAAGGCGCCCGGCGTGGTGGTGAGCTTCACCACCGACCCCGGCATCCAGAGCGGCAAGAAATTCATCGAGGCCGGCCTGCAGACCGCCGCCGGCGTGCCGCTGGCGTGCGATGAAGGGCCCGATTTCAGCACCTTCCGCATCGGTCTTTTCGGGCTGGAGAAGTGGCACAACGTCGATCGCACCGTGGCGCAGCTGGCCGCCGCGCTAGACCGGGTCGCGCCGCGATAGGCGGGCGCCACGCTGTTTGCGCTGGCCGGCCCCGCGCAGCGCTCTGCCAGTGGGATGTGCCTTTGATTGGCTAGGGGTTGCTCGCATGGACAAGCACATCGAGCTGGCGCGCTCCAAGCGCCAGGCCTTGGCGCTACTGGCGTTAGTGACGGCCGTTTTCGTGGTCACCAGCTGGCTGCCGCACAGCCTGGGCGTGGACATCCTCAAGGCCATGGCCGAGGCCGCGATGGTCGGCGCGATGGCCGACTGGTTCGCGGTGGTGGCGCTGTTCCGGCGCATTCCGGTGCCCTTCATCGCGCGCCACACGGCCATCATCCCGCGCAACAAGGATCGCATTGGCGAGAACCTCGCGGTCTTCGTGCGCGACAAATTCCTCGA
>SCRR01000184.1 GCA_004322085.1 Burkholderiaceae bacterium | reverse complement strand
TCGACCTGCAGCGCATATGAATTGGCATCGCCGTAGGTAACGTAGCTCGCACCCGAAAGGTCCAGAGAGGCATGCGCAGGTGCCGCCACCGCTGCAGCCAGTGCCGCTGCTGTGGCCAGCAAACGAAATTTTCTGTTTGGGATCTTCATGGCCGTCTCGCTTTGCTCGGGATACCGGCCCAGGGTCTGAGCCTAAGAGTATCGCGTTATAACTAGCAAAATCTGTGCCTAAAGAATTAATACTATATAAATCAATAGTTTGTAAAACTTTTTCGGGGGGCGGATGAAGCGCCATGTAAAGAAATTCGACAAGGCCTGAGCCAGTCGCTCCAACTCTAAATGAGTCAGCCCGTCATCAAGGCCGCAAGCTCGTGCCTGACGGATCGGCTGTGGGGTTGTGGCGATGTGCCCACCCGTGCGAAAAAACCAAAGTCATCCTGCGGCCCCGAACCCGCGACCCGTTCAAAATCGTCCGATAGTTGGCGCGCCTGTTCAAGCAGGGCCGGGTCGCTGGAAAAGTGCCGCCCGGCGCGCGCATACCAGCGAAAGATCACCGGCGTCATTTGCGGCTGCAGGTGCAGGCCCTGGCGCGTCGCCGTCAGCCAGACGCGCTGCACGGCCATGCCCAGCTCGATCCAGTCCGCCAGAGCCGCCGGCGGTCGCCTGGGCCGCAGCAACAGGTGTGCCGCGCAGAACAGGCCGGGAAGCAGGTCGAGCTCGATGCGCGGCGCCACCGTGCCCAACAGATAGCGATTGAAGAACTGCACGCGGCCCCAGCTTTGCATGACCCACTGCATCAGGCGCGCGGTCGCCGGGTTGACGCCGACGGCCTGCTCCGGAATGCGATCCTTGCTGTAACGGGCATGCCACTCGATAACGGCCTTGTGAACCGGATACGCCTCGGGGCAGGTCAGGCGCAGCTTGGCACTGTCCCACAGCAGCCGCGCGACCCGCCTGCGCTCGCTCCAGGATTCGAACCATTGCACGCCAAAGCCATCGCCCGCCGCGTCGATCAGCGCCTGGCGTTGCGTATCGGTAAGCGGGCTGGTTTTCATCGGACGCCGCTGGACGGTGCGCGCCTCTATGCAATCGAACAGCGGGTCGCGAACCACGGCAGGGTCGGCCGCCAGGCGCACTTCGTAAACGGGATGGCGCTCGTCGCCCTGCGAAGAAATTGTCCATTGACTTGCCAGGCCAAAGCCCGACGCCGCGATGCCAATCGTTTCAAGCAGAGCACCATGCGCGATGTGGCTCGGGTGTCCGTCGAAGTCGTACAAAACATGATCGCGGGTATCGAAGCCGTGCACCCGGATCAAATGCTCGTCCACAATTTCGAAGCGCCAGGGCTGCGTGTTGTCGCCGCTGGGTGCCCAACGCGCAAGATCGAGAATAGCCACCAGCGTGTCACGGTTCACGGCTATTTCCTTGCATTGGGTTCGAAGGCACAATGCAAAATCTAACATACCCGCAGCGTGGACTGCGAGCCCGATGACTTTCGATTACGACCGTGCTTTCTCGCGCAACATTGGCTGGGTGACGCTGGCGGAGCAGCAGCAACTAAGAAAATCCCGCATCGCCATCGCGGGCCTGGGTGGCGTCGGCGGCGCGCATTTGCTGACGCTGACGCGCCTCGGTATCGCCAATTTCAACATTGCCGACTTTGACGACTTCGACGTGCATAACCTGAACCGTCAGGCCGGCGCCTTCATGCCCCACATGGGGCAGACCAAGATCGACACCGTTGCGCGCATGGCGCGGGACATCAATCCCGAGATCGACCTGCGCCTGTTCCCCAAGGGTGTGCACAGCAGCAATGTGGACGAGTTCCTGCGGGACGCCGATGTCTATGTGGACGGGCTGGACTTCTTTGTGCTGCCGGTGCGGCGCATGGTGTTTGCCAAGTGCCGCGAAAAGGGCATACCCGCAATGACGGCGGCACCGCTCGGCATGGGCGTCGCGTTTCTGTGCTTCAGCCCCGGCGGCATGAGTTTCGAGGACTACTTCAAGGTCGAGGGGCACGAGTCGGACGAGCAGTACGCGCGCTTCATCGCAGGCCTGTCGCCCGCCATGATGCAGCGCCATTACCTGGTGGCGCCCGAAGCGGTCAATTTCCGCGAGAAGCGCGGTCCGTCCACCATCATGGCCTGCGACCTGTGCGCCGGCGTGACAGGCACCCAGGTGCTCAAGCTGCTGCTGCGCCGCGGCAGCGTCCGGGCGGCGCCTTGGGGCATGCACTTCGACGCCTATCACCAAAAGTTCAAGCTGACCTGGCGCCCGTTCGGCAATGCCAACCCGCTGCAGCAACTGCTGCTGAAGTTCATCCGGCCGGTGTTGCGCGGGCGTTCTGGTGGTTGACTAGGTTCGCTTGATTTATGAGTGAAATAGGCCTCCAGCCCTTTACCCATCTACACAACAAGCTATTCATATAGTAGTAATTCTCAGCCCGGCACGCCGAACCCCGGCGCCTTCGCCGCCAGCCACTGCTCCAGCATCATCAGGATCCACACCATCTCGCCGAAGTAGCCCGGGTGCTCGGGCAGCCGCTGCGTCAGCAGGGTCTGCACAAAGTCGGCGCGCACCACGCCGCGCCGCGCCAGGCTGTGCAGCGAGTCGGCGGCCAGCGCCTTGAGGGCCGGGTGGGTATTGGCCCATACGCCAAACGGCAGGCCAAAACCCTGCTTCTTCTTTGCAATGGTCGCGTCCGGCAAAAAGCCGCGCAGCGCTTCCTTGAAGAACCAGCGCAGCTTCAGGCCCTTGAGCTTGTAGTCGGTGGGCAGCTTGAGTGAAAACTCCAGCAGCCGCGGGTCCAGCATCGGAAAGCCCACCGCGAGACCCGCGCAGCCGGTGGCGCCCAGCACCTTGGGCAAGTCGCTCTCGGCCAGGGTAAAGCGCCAGTCGTAGGCTAGCTCCTTGTTCAGCGCGCTGCCCTGCTGCGGCGCCTGCCACACGCTGCGTTGCAACGCCAGCGGCGCGCCGGTATCGATCTGCGCCAGCAGCTGCGGCGTGAGCACTTCGCCCGGGCCCAGGCGCATGATCAGGTTGTACATCTGCATGCGGTCGGGCATGGGCACGCGGGCCTGCTCGACGTAGCTGCCCGCCTTGCGCGTCAACGCCAGCGCCTGTGCCGCGCCAGTGCCCAGCAGTGGTTCCATCAAGCCTTTTTGAATGAGGCCCGGCACATGCCCATACCAGCCAAACACGCGCTGCTTGGCATAGCGGCTGTTGCCGCCAAACAGCTCGTCGCCGCCGTCGCCCGCAAGGATCTTGCTGACACCGTCTTCGCGTGCCATCTTCGCGCAGTAGTAGGAGGGAAGGGCCGACGAGTTGCCGAAAGGCTGGTCGAAGTACGCGGCCACGGTCGGTATGGCGCGCACCACGTCGTCGGGCGTGACGTAATACTCGTGGTGCTCGGTCTTGAAGTGCCTGGCCGCCAGGCGCGCGTAATCCATCTCGTCGTAGCCCTGCGCGTGAAAGCCGATCGAATACGAGGCCGCCGGCTTGCCGCTGGCCAGACCGATCATGCCCGCCACGGTGGAGCTGTCGGTGCCCCCACTCAGGAAGCAGGCCGGCTTGCTGCCGTCGAGCTGCGCCGCCACTGAGTCCTTCAGCAGTTGGCGGAACTCGTCTTTCAAAGCGGCAAAAGAGGGGTTGCGTTGCTCCTCGAAGCGGGGCTGCCAGTACGGGGTCACCGTCAGCTTGCCGTTTTCCATCACCGCTTGGTGGCCGGGCGGCAGCCGGTAGATGCCCTTGTAGATGGTGCGTGGCGACGGAATCGCGTGAAAGTACAGGTAGTCGAATATGGCCTGCGGGTCGATCGCGGTGCTGGCATTGGCCAGTTCATCGGCACGCGCCGCAAAGCGCAACTGGCCATCATCGACGCGATAGCACAGCGAGTGAACGCCGAAACGGTCCACCGTCAGGTTGGCATTGGCGGTGGCACCGCCTTCGATGGGTGTCTCGGAAAGTGGGGGTGTATTGAGGGCTGAGGATGATGGAGTCGATGGCATGAGGCGTCAATAGGGTCGGTGAGGGCAGAGAGGGGTGTCCGCCAATTCACTGCAGGCTTTGCAGTGCGCCCGGGTTGCGCGCCGGGCCCTGAAGCGCTCTCGTGCTCCGTGGGTGCACGTACTCGCGCACGGGCATCAGGCTTTGCCCATCGACCGAGCCTGCGTCTATGGCCTTGCCCAGCAGCCTTGATGTGCGCTTGAGCCGGTAGTCGTCCCGCGTAGCCCACACAAACTGGTCCCAGTCCACCGTGAAGTTGTTGCGATAGTCGCCCGGGCCGGCCGTGTCCAGCCTGCCGTCCCCGATCAGCACGTTGTTGATCGCCCGCACGGTGACGTTGCCGCCCGGCTTGATGCGCAAAAATATGCCGCCCTTGGGCCGGTTGTCCACCAGCGTGTTGTTGATAAGGTAGAGCGCATTGTTGGGCCATTTGTAGCCCTCGGCCCCGTACGAGATGATGTGCGGGTTTTCGGTCTCCGAGCCCTGCTCGATGATGTTGCCCACCACGTAGGCCACGCCGCCAATGGCAAGCTCCAGCTCGTAACTGGCCGTGCCGCCGATCCCGTCGGTCAGGCGGTTGTAATAAATACGGTTTAGTGCCGCGCGGCTCTTGAGGAGGTGCCCCACCTTGGCATGGTGCGAGTAGCTGCCCGTCACTGACAGGCGGGCGAGTTCGCCCACGTAAAGGTTGTGGCTCTGTCCGTCGCCATAACCGTTGTAGCCGAACTCGCTATCGATGATTTCCAGCTCGCTATGCGGGTCGTTACCCGTCAGCAGGCCGTTTTCATTGTTCATGAAACTGCAGTCCTGCACCGTGAGCCGGCCCTTGTCGAAGCGGATGCCCGCACCGTTGTGGTCAGATACCCGCGCACCCGAAAAATCGAAGCCCTGCACCGACATGCGCCCACCGCGTATCACCCAGATCCCCTTGCCTTCGGCGGCCATGCCGTCGGCTTTCAGCCGCACCCGCCCACCGACGGCGCGCACCGTGATGTTGTCCTGGCTCCAGATGGCAACGTCGCCGGGGTAATCTCCCGCTTCTACTTCAATAATGTCGCCATCCCTTGCCTTGGCTGAGGCTTCAGCAATCGTTTTGATAGCGCTTCCAGGGCCCACGCGCGTGATGCCTTGGGTCTGCGCCCTGCTGGCCAGCGGTGCCAGCATGCACGCAGCCGCACCCAATACCAAGTGCCGGCGGTTTGGCGCATTTGAAGCCGGTGAGGTGCGCAGAGCAGCGGGATGGGGTGTCATGTCAGTGGGCCTGAGTTCTTTATCGGCTCATTGTAGGGGGCTCGTTGGCCTGCAAGTGCCGTGCCATAGAATCTTCCGGTCTACAAGGCACAACCCCCGGAGCCTGCTTGAAACGAGTCCTGATGATTGCCTACCACTTTCCGCCGCTGGCGGGCAGCAGTGGCATCCAGCGCACCTTGCGTTTTGTGCAGCACCTGCCGGCACTGGGTTGGCAGCCCCTAGTGCTCAGCGCGCACCCGCGCGCCTACGAAAACACCAGTGACGACCTGCTGGCCGACGTGCCCGCCACGGCGGTGGTGCGCCGCGCCTTTGCGCTGGATGCCGCGCGCCACCTGCAACTCAAAGGGCGCTACCTGGGCTGGATGGCCCGGCCCGACCGCTGGATCAGCTGGCGGTTCGACGCGGTGCGCCAGGGCCTGCAACTCATTGAACAATACAAACCCGAAGTGATCTGGTCCACCTACCCGATTGCTACAGCGCACGTGATTGCAGCCCGGCTGCACCGCAAGACCGGCATTCCGTGGATCGCGGATTTCCGCGACCCGATGGCGCAAGACGGCTTCCCCGCGGACTCGCGCACCTGGCAGAGCTACCTGGCCATAGAGGCCGACGCCGCAGCGCATGCGCGCTACTGCGTTTTCACCACGCCCGGCGCGGCGCGCATGTACCAGCAGCGCTACCCCAGCGCGGCCAGCCGCATGGTGGTGCTGGAAAACGGCTATGACGAAGAGAGCTTTGCATCGGTCGCGCCCCAACCCACCAACGACAGCATTCCGGCCGATGGCGGACGGCCACTCGTCATGTTGCACAGCGGCATTGTCTACCCGCTGGAGCGTGACCCCACTCAACTGTTTGAAGCGCTGAGCCGCTTGCAAAAGGCGGGCACCTTGAGCCCGGCCGACCTGCGCATCCGCTTTCGCGCATCGGTGCACGACGATTTGCTGCAAAGTCTGGCCCAGGCGCACGGCGTGCAGGACTTCATCGAGCTGTGCCCCACCATACCGTACCGCGATGCGCTGGCTGAAATGCTCGCGGTCGATGCGCTGCTGGTGCTGCAGGCCAGCAACTGCAACGAACAGATACCGGCCAAGATTTACGAGTACCTGCGCGCCGGCAAGCCGATATTGGCGCTGACCGACCCGGCGGGCGACACGGCAGGCGTGCTGCGGGGCGCGGGCCTTCATGACATCGCGCGGCTTGATTCGGTGGATGAAATTGCGCGCATCCTGCCTGCACTGGTGCATGACTGGCGCCTGGGCAAGGCATTGTTGCCGCAAAAGTCGGCTGTGCAGCAAGCCTCGCGCCGCGGGCGCTCGCAAGCCCTGGCGGACCTGTTGACCCAAGCCGTCGATGCGCCGGGCGTTGCCGCCAGCAGGTAATTCCCCGCATGTCCACGCGCAAATCGCTGGTTTTCTCTTTTCTCGATCGCTACGCCAGCCTGGCGATTTCGATCGTCTCGTCGATGGTGATTGCGCGTCTGTTGACGCCCACCGAGATCGGCGTGTTCTCGGTCACCATGGTCCGGCTGATGTTCGTCTCCACCGTGCGCGACCTCGGGGCGGGCCAATACCTGATTCAGGAAAAAGAGCTGACCACTGAGCGCATCCGCGCCGTCTGGGCCGTGCAACTGGGCCGTGCAACTGGGCTCGGGCCTGGCGTTCGTGGCGCTGAACTACGCGATCAATCCGTTCGGCTCGCTGACCTATGCGTGGCTGATGCGCGGATGCGTTCCGAGAGCATCGCGCTCACGCGCTTCTCAGCCGGTTTGAGCGAGGCGCTGGATGCGCAATTGCTCGTGGCTGAATGGGGGCATATACCTTGACCGGGTCACACACACCGCGTTCTCACGACCCGCGCAAGGCTCTGGTACTAGGTACGCTGTGGACAGTCGCGATGCGTTGGAGCGTCAAGGGACTCGGCCTTGTCAGCACGGTTGTGCTGGCGCGCATCTTGTCGCCCAGCGACTATGGCGTGGTGGCAATGGCGATGCTTGTCGTAGGTCTTGCCGATGTGCTGACCGACTTCGGCGCTGGCACCACTTTGCTGCGTGAGCCGAACGCAACCCGCGATTTCATCGATTCGACCTGGACGCTTGGCATCATCCAGGGCTTGATTGTGGGCAGCCTGCTCGCTCTGGCTGCGCCTTTGGCCGGTGTCTACTTCCGGGAGCCGCGCGTGGTCATGGTGATCTGGATCATCGCGCCGTGCGTTGTGATCTCAAGCTTCGGCAATATTGGCATCACGCTCGCGCGCAAAGAGCTGAATTTCTCGCTCGAATTTCGCTATAACGTGATCGCCAAGGTCATCGGTGCCGGGGTGACGATTGCCAGCGCGTTGCTGCTGCGCGACTATCGTGCGCTCGTTATCGGGGTTGCTGCAGGCTACCTGTCGGGGCTACCACTGAGCTATTTGATGCACCCGTATCGACCGCGCTGGTGCATGGCGTGCTTCGGTGCAATGTGGCATTTCAGCAAATGGCTTCTGGTCAGCGGCATTGGTCAGTTCGCCACGAGGAAGGTTGACGAAATCGCGGCAGGCCGCCTCGGAAGCACAGGTGCCTTTGGCGCCTATACAGTCGGCTCTGATATCGGTCAACTCATGACCGCCGAAATTGGGCCGCCAATCAACCGCGCTCTTTTGCCGACGCTGGCGTCGATGCAAGATAGCGTTGAGCGTATGCGGTCGTCCACGCTGAAGACGCTGTCCGTCGTTTTAACCGTGGTATTACCACTTGGTGCGGGGTTGGCGTTGGTCGCGCCGTCGGCCACGCTTGTGTTGCTTGGCCCGAAATGGACGGCGGCGACGCCGTTTATAGCGATATTCGCTCTGGTCGGTTCGGTCCGTGTTCTCAGCGGGCCGGTCGCGATGCTGTTATTGGTGATGGGTCATAGCAAGCAGCAAGCGCGTATTGTTTGGGCCGAATTTGGGCTATTTGGTCTTGCAGCGTTGGCGCTCGTCCCAAGCCTCGGCTTTGTAGGACTCGCCTACGCGCGACTGGTATCGGCCGTATTGATCATAACGATATATCTTGCAATCGGAAGAAAGTATGCTGGCTTACACGTTCGTCAAGTCACTCGCGTAATTTGGCGACCCTGCATTGGCGTAGGACTGATGGCCGCGCTTTTGCCCCTGTTTTTTTACATCGGTCACGCTCCGATTACGCAACTCGCGGTCCAGGTGGTAGCTGGCGCGGCGATTTATTTGGTGTGGCTGTTTGGCTCGTGGTTGATGGTAGGTCGACCGGATGGCTTGGAGCGCATGGTGCTTGAACGGCTAGCGATGAAGTCTCGACCGGATATCGTATGAAGGCCATCACTTCGGCATCCGCTTGTAAAGCGGTAACATCTCTCGAATGCACGCTCGAAGAGCTTCAGCTCTCGTCATGGCGGGGTTGCACAGATCATCCTTACTGAGCAAATTAAGTTGAGGAACTCGGGTTGATATGGATCTAACGGAATATCGAAACAGTATTTCCGAAAAAGCCAGGGTTGACGATTTGATGAGGCTGCTCCCCGGAGAAAAGTTGCCCGCGGTTTTGGACATCGGCGCAAGGGATGGATTTATTTCCAAACTTCTGATCGATCATTGTTCAATCGTTACAGCCCTCGATCTTGAACAACCGGCGATTGAGCATGAGCGCATCCGGTGCGTGAAGGGTGACATCACCGCCTTGTACTTTGCCGATGCATCATTCAATCTGGTCTTTTGTGCCGAGGTGCTGGAACACATACCGACTCATTTGCTGAGGACAGCTTGCCTCGAATTGGCCCGTGTCTCGAGCGACTATGTGCTCATTGGTGTGCCGTACAAACAGGATATCCGGTGTGGCCGCAGCACGTGTGGTACATGCGGAAAGATCAATCCGCCTTGGGGACATGTGAACAGGTTCGATGAGGATCGGCTGCGTGAATTATTCCCAGAATTTACGGTCATCAAACAGTCATTCGTTGGCGAGACAGACGCGCAAACAAACGCCCTGTCATGTGGCTTGATGGACATGGCGGGGAACCCATACGGGACTTATTCGCAGCAGGAGCCCTGCATCAATTGCGGTGCCAGCCTTAAACCTCCGCCAGAGAGAAGACTGTGGCAGAAGGTCCTAACAAAAGTGGCTTTCACCACAACATCTATTCAAAAAAAATTCGTTGCGCCTCACCCAAACTGGATCCACATGTTGCTGCACAGGTAAGCCATACAGCCTGAATAGGGACTAGGTCGAACGATCATCTTCATTAAAAGAGGAGGATCACCACTTGGATTTAGGTAACGTGTATGGTGCGAACTGTCGTGTTGATCAGAAGTGATGCCGCAATTCTGAACAACGCTATAAGCTGGAACTCCGACCACGAAGCGGGCCAGGCTGGTGAATATCTGGACAGCAAACACTTTGCCTACACACGGTTCGTACGGTTGCGTATTATCGCCTGATCCCGGCCTCGTCTGGAGCCGAGTCGTGAGACGGTAATCAACGCCAGAGGGATGACCAGCAACTTGTGGCTGGCCAGTTTGAGTTTCCAGTAGGGCAGATTCTTTTTCGAAAAAACGTGTAGCCGGCCCAGCGGGTAATAATTCATACTCAGGCGTTTCGCCAGACTCGCCAGCCCTCGGCGCGAAAAAAAAGCGATGTGTTGCCCGGTATTGAACGCGTAGTAGCTCCAGGCGCCCGGTAAAGGTGGATTGTTATCGGCAAAAACCTCAGTCGTGAAAATCAGGGTGTCGGACTGACATTCGGTCAGGATCTGGCGTATGAATTCGAGCGGGTTGGTCGTGTGCTCCAGGACTTCGACGGCACTGACAGCCAAACAGACCCCCTGCGTGGCATCACGCTCGAAACCGCGGGCAAAGAGGTTCTTTGCATAGCGATCGGACCAGAAATAATCGAAACCCAAATCGCGCATTAACCGGGTCAGCAAACCGTACCCGCCCGCCGCATCCACGTACCTTCCCTTCCCACGGTCACCGAGGGCAAAATAGTTGATTGCCGCAAGCCGCAGGGCAGTAAAAACATTACGGGCGGCAACGTCCGTGTCTTCCTGGGTCAAGGCCTCAGAGTAAGCCTCGTCCAGCCATGTGGGTTCGCTGACGAACAGGTGATCGCATTCTGCGCAGTAGTGATAGTTGGCCTCATATTTGTTGAGGACTGTTGCTGTGAAGTGTGTTCGGGTTACAGCATTGCAAAGATGACAGTTCATCGGGGACCTTACCGGCTCTTCCTGCCATCGTCGGCGATCGCCATGTGCTCGACAATCTCCTTGCATACGATGCGACGAGCACTGTATTTATATGGGCGGCAGGCAAATTCAGGCATGGTGAGCCCCAAGCTGCGTGACGCGTTCAACGAACATGGCGTGTGAGTAATACTTGTCCAGCAGGATTCTGGACTCTTCTGCCCGCCGGCGGAGGTTGCCGGTATCGCTTAGCAAGGCGATGCACAATTCCGAAAAATGGGCGTCGTTACGGGCAATCTCCAGACCTGTCGTCACCAGATCGGCTTGAAATGCGCCAGCGCAATGCGGTGTCGTGATACAGGTGCGGCCGTACGCCAGAGATTCCAGTATTTTGATATTGGTCCCGCCACCTGAATGGATAGGGGCGATCGTAAATGCGGCATGTCGATAGGCTTCGTCGAGACTATTTACAAACCCCGGCGCAGAGACACCTGGGTGCTGTTCCCAGGCATGCCGGATTGCCGGCGGAGCAGCACCCACAAGAAGCAGGCGCGCCTCAGGCCGTGCTACTTTGATGGCGGGCCAGCAACGGGCGAGAAAATGATCGATTCCTTCGCGATTGGGGGCATACCATAGCGAACCGACGAAGAGCAGCGTGGCGCTGTCTGACTGCGGGTAGGGTTCCGCAGGCGGATTGAAGGGAATGTTGGGGAGGACGACCGACCGCAGCTCGGGATACGACACCTGGTCGCGCCGGCTGACAAAAAAGAAGGCGCCGAATCGTTTGAGCTGGCGTCGCGTCAGCCACGCCGCATACATTGACTTCAGGCGAGAGGCCAGCGCAATTGCACCGACTGCGTAGTGGTATCCCCAGTCGTCGAGATCGACGATAGTGCGCATCCCGGATGGGATATACAGTTTGCAGATGGGATTGAGGTATCGGCTCACGATCATCTGATAGTTGCCAACATCGAGACCGTCTATTTTGAGTGCCTGATTCAACGCGACGTCAGGATGGAATTTTCCGATACCGAAAAACCGCTGATGCCAGAGTCCGTGGGCAAGAATGCCGGGGTTGGGCGAGGCGAGGCGACTGAGACCCGAGGTCGGTTCAAGCAGTAATACGTCTACCTTCCCGATGGTTTGCAACGCGGTATACAACAACGCAGTGCGTTGCTGCGCTCCCGAACTGGGCTCAAACGGCGAGGCGGGTGTAACCAGCAAAATATTGTTGGGCATCGTTATGACGGTCTCTTTCGCACCAGGCCGTGGAAGATTCGATGCGGGGATGAAATCATAACGCCCTCATTCCGGTCATGCCCACCCGAGTTCGACACCAAATCCAGAGTGAAAAACCTCAAATGCGTACGGTCCCTAACGCCTTGTTCAACGTAACGCCATTCACCTTTCAGAACAAGGTCCTTGAGCGCCAGCATGAAGCGCATATTGGGAGGTGAGGTAACCAGCGTGCAGCCGGGCGCCATGAGTGGACGCGGTCGTTTGATTGTGTCCCAAGGTCGGCAAAGTGCTCCAGTACGTCGTTGGCATCAGCCTCGAACAGGCGATCCAGTCGGGAACGGGCAACTTGCGCTGCGGATGCGAGACGCTCGATACAAGTAAAGCGTACTGGTCGCTCGGCCTTCAGGCCGGCAGCGAATTCACCTTTGCTGCAGCCGGTCTCCAGTCTTTTTCGTGCACCCACTGGAACAAAAGGGGGCGTTTCTGGACGGCCATACCTGAAATATGAGACCCATTCGTTCTCCCACTGGGGTTGCCCATTTGGGTTTTTAAGGTTGATCACGGTAAGGTTGCTTTTGGTGAATGGAATTGAGCATCATATTTGTAGTTGGTAATAAAAATTCCTACAGGAGAACTGGCGGTAATTTAGCGTCTGACCAATCTTTCTCTAATAGAAGCTCATTCATGGCCCGGCGCAAAAATGGATTATTACCAACGAATTCGTTTGATTTTTCTGGAAAACGCTGAACCCACTCCGCAATCAATCCTGAAACGTTTGGAGGGATTTTTTCAGGTGCCAATTTCAAGATCTCCAGGTGGCTTTTGATTGCTTGATTTTCGATCTGACCTCGAAATTGCCTCATAACCCTTCTGATGGCTCCGTTTACATCATCGTAATTCCACCATCGCTTCGTATTCGTCTCCCAAGTTGCATTCCCAGCGATCGCGATAAATTTCTTTGGGTTCCACGAAAACTTAAGGGGATCCAATCCGAAGCTGAGTATTGCCCCAATTGTAGAGTCCGTTCGATAGATGCCGAGTGGAAGTCGAATTTGGCGTTTTCGGAATTCCGATAGGGTGACGCCCCGAATACAGCATAAGTTGCCATGAATTCCACCCTGCGTTAACAATAAGTTACGCAATATGGGTGCGCTTCTTCCAACACTAGGGACACCGGTGCCAGCAAGCGAATCTGGTGCGGCATCCATTGTATTGATTAAATTTCTAATGGCGTCTTGGTGAAGGCGAACGTATCCATCTATATAAAAAACTAATGAATCGCTGCTCCAGATATTATGAATATGCTGATTCCAGGCGTTTGCTTTATCGCCGAGGGTAATTTTCCAGATCTTGATTGATATATTTTTATTATTATTCTCATCTTTTAATAAGTTGAAAGCCAGATCTGCGAGAATTGGATTTCCATTAATCAAAACGTCAATCGAAGAACCAACAGGTGCAGCTCTGACCGCCGCGGTAACGGTTTGATGTAGCGTTTCAAGTGTTTCTCGGGCTACAAAAATGACGACGCAAACATGTGTCGAATCATCGAATTGATCCACTACGCTTTCCTATTAATTGGATGTTGCGATTATTCGAAGCCGACGGCAGGTTCGGGTATCAAAAACTATTCTTGTGCTTTTCTGGTTAATGGTTGGCGGTCGACTTATTACTTTTCAAGCTACGTTTTTTCGACCTATTGTTGCCAGTAGGCAGTGGGGATGCGCGCCCGATAGAAAAAGAGTGCGTTGCGCACCATCAGTTAGAAATAGTAGGCCGCCCACTCCAAGTACGCAGCTTTACGTCAACGGTGCAGGATGGCAGAGCCTTGCGGAAAATGCCGGGCGAACGCTGTTGGTGGGGGATGACGGTAATCATGCGATGGTCTGTATCAGCTGACGAAATCAGGTCGCCGTGCGGACGAAAAAAACATTGCCATCGTACTTGTTCGCCAATACGAATCCGCGCAGCTCCGGCACGTATTGCATTGCATTCTGCAGGCCATTCCTTCTGGCTGCCGGCGCCATGCCGCCCACAGCGGGGTCGTCCACCAGCCAGGTTTCGGGGTGCACGCGCAGGATTTTGATCGACGGACCTGAATTGAATGCCACCAGATAGCGATCGATCGCCTCGTCATAGATGACAGCGGGGTAGCCGGCCAGCGCCAAAGCGGACGCGCCCAAGCCTGTAAAGTCTGCAGGCACTCGTGCGCCATCGAGGGTGCGTACTTCCGGCGCGATGGGGCTGTAACTTCCAACGATGAGCATGCGGTTGCGCCGCGGGTCAATGGCGGCACCGGCAAACCATGTGTTCCTGGTGGCACCGGATAACTGCGTCCAGGTGTTGGTGGCGCTTGCCCACCGGTACCAAGCGCCACCGCTTTTCGAGTAGTAGACATCGCTGGTCATGGGGTGTTTGACGCAAAGGTTCGCATACTGGCCGCCCGTCCCCGGAAATTGCGCTACATAGTCCGGCGGGTCCCAATCGCCTGTTGCCAGGTCGAAGCTGAACGAGCGCCTGTCGGCCTTGTCGCTCTTGTATGGAAAGTTGGCAGGCGCAGGCGGGAAAATATCTCCGCTGATGCCAGGGCTCGAAAACACCATCATCCGGTTCAGGTTTTCAATGAACTGGGTCGAGTAGTAGGTGTGGGTAGATGAAGGCCTGTGGTCAAGATAGAACTGGGTGTCGTTGATGATGTCGGCGTTGGGCGTCGGGCCGCGCAGTTGGGTCCAGCGGGGTGTGGCGACATTCAGTGCCAGCGCATCTACTTCGTTGCCCGCGTAGTCAGCGTGCCCGCCTGCGGCGCCCAGCATGTAGACGCTGCCGCTGCGTTTAAGGCACGCGCCGCACCAGGCGATGATTTTGGAACTGGGACCGGTGACGCCGAGGGCGCGCGTGGCAGGGTTCACGGTTGCCAGAGCAGTGCCGGGTATTTCGTGCCATTGCCAAAGCGCAAGATTCGTAACCCAGTCGGGCAATGGCACGGTTGCTGCCGGCGACGCATGGGCCGATGCTGCGCCACCCGGAGTGGTGAGTAAGAATGAACTTACCGGTAGCGCCGCAAGCTGCAGGAACTTTCGGCGCGTGTTCGGCGTGGCTTGCCTAGAGGGGGAAAGGACGGGATGTTTCATTGTTTAGGTTTCACTGCGCCCGCAAAAGTAAGGCGGACCTTTACCTTTGTGGCGCAGAGGCGGCCCCGATTGCCGGCGAGGCTGCGCCAACAGCCTTGTTGTCTGGTTCGACCCATTTGCCGACGCTCTTGAGCTTGTCGCGCAACTCGGTTCTCTGGAACCCAAGCGCTATGGCCTTGTGCGCCTCGATCAGCGCCTGGTCATAGTTTTTCAGGTCGAAATAGTGCAATCCGATGTTGTAGTGGGTGAATGCATTGTCTTTGGCATAGTTTGTGGCTATCGCCAGCTCCTTGTTGGCGTCGGCGATGCGTCCCTGCTTGTTGAGGTAGGTCGAGTAGATCATTCGCACGATGACGTCGTCTGGCCGGAACCTGATGGCACGGTCAAACCAGCATTCGATTGGGTAACGTGAGCCTCTCGGCTGGGGTGTTTTTTCTTTTTCACCCAGACGCATCATCGCGATGAGCGCTCGGGGTTCGTTGGGAATCGCCCTGAGCGTGTAGTCAATGTCGGCTCCTAACGGGCCTGTTTTTCCTGAAACTAAGGCTTCCACTTCCGGTGTGAAGTGGTTGCTCAGCACAATCGGGAGTTTGTCGAGGTCGGTACGGAAATCATAGGGGCCATAGGCATTCGCCAAGGAGCCACAACCCACATTGCCTGACTGGGCCCGGGCCGGCAACGCGCAGAGGCTGGACACCCAAAGCAGGATGATGCTAAGGGTCAGTCTTGATCGGAAATCGGGATACTTCAGCTCTCGGATCATGAGGGTTTTCCATTGCGACATGTGTGATTCTCCTCAGGTATGGACGCTAGTGGCGGCGACGGCGGCGCGCAAGCGCACTCGCAGTGGCTTAAGTAGCCGTCCCACGACTTCCTTGCACAGAGAAAGCATTCCTCCAAAAGTTCTCGGGTTATACGCGATGATGCCCCAGCGCTCGCGTCGGTCGCTCATCCAGGTTTTTTTGTAGGCATCATCACCGATCAGGTAGTCTATTTCTGTAGGGCGATCCTTGTCGATCACAGTTTCCATAAGGAAGGCGGTCAGCAACGTACCGGGCGCGTAGGCCTTGTAGCTCTCGTCATAGGCCAGCTTGTAAACGTTGGCGGTGCCGTTGGTCACTATCCATAGCTGGGCGGCTACTGCCTTGTCGTTGAGCCAGGCGATGCCAAGGCGCAGCGCACCGCTGCCAGCGCCGATGTGCGCCAGGCCCGGGATGAATGCCGGGTACGGTTCGGCGTGTTTCCAGCTTGATGCATACACGTGCTCGTATGCGGCCAGGCCGCGCTCCAGGTCGCCGTCGCCCGTGATGATTTCGAGTCGACCCCCGGCGGCCTGAAATTTTTTCCCGTGGCGTTTGATGGTGCTGCGCAACTGGCCTTCGCGGCCACGCAGATAGCCGGCACCGTCGCTGACCACCGGTAAATACCAGTTGCCGAAACAGAAGAAGCCGAAGGCTGCCAGCCCGTTGGCCTCCAGCGCATCCCACAGCCTTCGATAGGATCGAGACTCCGGGTCCATGGGACTGAAACGAAACGCGATGGTGGGCGCGTGCGCTTGTGACGCTGCGCTGATCAAGAGGGCAACGTCCTGGTATTTGGCTTCAGGGGCCGTGGCCGGCGCGTACAGAGAGGTGTAGTAATTGCCCAGCGACTCAATTGCCCAGCCCAGCTTGCCTTTTGTTGCCAATACAGGAAGCGCAGCAATCGCCTTCCCGCCTCGGCGCAACACATAGATGTGGACACCCCCATGGGCCGGGTAAACCGTGTCGATCAGGTTTTGGTACCAAGGCGCACCCAACCGAAGGTTGTCGGCCTCAGCTTCTTCAAAAAGTGCCAAAACGTCGGGCGCGAGTTGATCGGTGTGCTGAAACACTTCAACACTTTCTGTTTCTCCCAGTTCAAGCTCGTGGTCTCGATCGCGTTTACTCATGGGTCAGAAATATAGGCTACAGAAGGATTGGGCTTGCACTGCGCTAGCCAATTCAGGACCAGCTCCTGCGCCGCCGCTTGCATGGCGGAGTTGGAGAAGGTGTGATCGGCACCGGCCATTTCATGGCACACCAGGCCGGTGCGATTCTGATAATTCTTCCAACTGGGGTCTGAGCCAGCATATTCCGCAAACTCCTTTGCCGTGTAGTCGTCTGCGCTCAGCAGCAGCAGCAGGTGGCCGTCGAACCGGTGCCAGGCAGCGGCCATGCGGTGCTGAAAGGCGGTCTGCCCGGTGTCGATGCGGTGTTTATCAGGGGCGGCGCTCGCCAAGCGGATTTTCTGTATCAGGCCGCTGACAGCGCTCTTGGCGACCCGACCACGCAAGAGTTTCAGCCAGAACTCTTTTTGCATCAAGCGCTGGCGGTAGTAGTGTCTGACCTGGGTGCGTGCCAGGCTCGCTTGCGAGCGCACCCAGGGGTTGAGCAGGCACAGGCCGCAAACGCGCGGGTCGCGGGTTGCGCCGCAATAGAGCAGCGCCGCCGACGCGCCGTCGCACAGGCCCCAAAGGGCCACTTGTTTGACGGCGGGCAGGCGCTGTTGCAGCGTGTCGATGGCCGCGGCAATGTCGGCGCTGATCACCTCGAAATCGCGCTGTGTCCCGGTGCTGTCGCCCATGCCCCGGTAGTCGAAGCGCAGCACCGGGTAGCCGGCGCCGGCCAGCGCGCGCGACAGCAGGACAAACTGGCGATGGCTGCCAACCCGGTATTGCGGGCCCCCC
>SCRR01000183.1 GCA_004322085.1 Burkholderiaceae bacterium | reverse complement strand
CGCCCAGGTTCTGCACGGGATCGATCTGGTCATCGCGCAGGCTCGCTGGACCAGCATCGTCGGCCCCAACGGCGCAGGCAAATCGACCCTGCTCAAGGTGCTGGCGGGTCTGCTGCCGTACGCGGGGCAGGTGACGCTGATGGGCCAGCCGTTGACCACTCTGGCCGCGCGCGAGCGAGCCCGGCAATTGTCCTGGCTTGGCCAGAACGAGGGCAGCGCCGACGATTTGACGGCTTACGACGTGGTCATGCTCGGACGTCTGCCGCACCAAGCCTGGCTGGCGCCGCCCAGCGAGGTGGACCGCATCGAGGTGGAGCGCGCGCTGCGCGCCACGCAGGCCTGGGACTGGCGCAGCCGGCCGTTGAGCCAGCTCTCGGGCGGCGAGCGCCAACGCGTGCTGCTCGCGCGCGCGCTGGCCGTGCAGGCGCAAGTGCTGTTGATGGACGAGCCGCTGGCCAACCTGGATCCGCCGCACCAGGCCGATTGGCTGGCGCTGGTGCGCCAGCTCGTGGCCGGCGGCAAAACCGTCGTCAGTGTGTTGCACGAAATCTCGCTGGCGCTGCAGGCGGACGAAATGGTAATCATGTCGCACGGCGTGGTCGTGCATCAGGGCGGCTGCCGCGACGTCGCAACACACCGTGCGTTGGAGCGGGTGTTTGACCACCGAATCACTGTCCAGCCCTTGCTGAATCAATGGGTTTCGCTCCCAAAGATATAGTATTTTTCCGCGCCGGTATGACTCGATTGCCGATCGCAATCCCGTGCATCCAGAGCTTTGGCGGCCGTGCTGAGTACGCAGCCTGCAATTGGTCATCACGTAACATCGAACTGTTTTGCCCCGGATAATCCGGCTAGACGAAAAGCGGGCACCTTCACCCGCCTGCCGGGGCAGCCGGCCAAAACGCGAGGAGTTCATGTGGTACCCGTCGAACTGCTTTCCAGCACCATCGCAAGCGCGCGTGCAGCGCTCTCAGAGCCGGGCGAGGCGGTCGCGCTGCTGTCGCTGACGGTCGGGGTCACGCTCGTGCTGGTGAGCTCATTCGTCAAGACAATGATCCCGCTGCGCTGGCTGGCGGTGGCCAGTTGCGTGGGCTTCGTGATCTACGGGGCGTTGCGTCCATCGATCGCCGTGCTGCTGCTGAATGCGGCCCTGCTGCCGATCAACTTGTATCGGGTGGCCGAAATGATCCGTCTCACCCGGCGCGTCGCCGAGGTGTCACCCGAGAAAAATCTGTCGGGCGTGTGGCTCAGACCGTATATGCGCAGCACCAAGGTCAAGGCGGGGACCATCTTGTTCCACCAGGGCGATCGTGCCAAGCGGCTGTACATGTTGGCCGAGGGGCAGGTCGAGTTCGTCGAGATCGGCAGCGTCCTCGGCCCGGGTACGATCTTCGGCGAGGTCGCACTCTTCTCTCCAAACCATCGGCGCG
The DNA here is from genome assembly GCA_004322085.1 of Burkholderiaceae bacterium. Taxonomy (GTDB): domain Bacteria; phylum Pseudomonadota; class Gammaproteobacteria; order Burkholderiales; family Burkholderiaceae_C; genus Rhodoferax_A. Next base: position 5,270 of record SCRR01000183.1, on the reverse strand, counting down.
CGCTGACGGCCCGCTGTGTCGGGCCGTGTACCGTGCTGTCGATCGACGAGAGTACGGTCAAGCAACTCTACTACCAGAACCCGGCGTTTGGATTCAAACTCATTGAGCTGGTCGCACGTCGACTCTCGGCGGACGTCGACCGGCTGAGTGTCAAAGGAGATCTCTGACCGAACCATAGCCAGGACGCCTGCAAGCCGCAACCGCGGAACGAAGAAAATCGTCGATAAGCTGAGCAATTCGCCGGCTCGTTACGCTGACCATGCAACGAGGAATGCCATGTCAAAACTCCGTGTCCAAAGCTTCGCGATGTCCATCGACGGCTACGGTGCCGGACCGAACCAGGATCTGCAGAATCCGCTCGGCGTCGGTGGCCCGGAGTTGATGGATTGGTTATTCCACACGCGCCTGTGGCGCACGATGTACGGCCAGGGCGAGGGGGAGGTGGGGGTCGACAACCAGATGGCGGAGCAGGGCTTTGCCGGCATCGGCGCATGGATCCTGGGGCGCAATATGTTCGGCCCTGTGCGAGGTCCGTGGCCAGACGAAAGCTGGAGGGGCTGGTGGGGTGATGAACCGCCGTATCACACGCCCGTCTTCGTGCTGACGCATCACGCGCGAGCACCGCTCAGGATGGCGGGAGGCACGGAATTCCACTTTGTCACCGAAGGCATTCACGCCGCGCTGGAGCAGGCAAGTGCTGCAGCGGGTGGCCGCGACGTTCGCCTCGGCGGTGGCGTAGCCACCATTCGCCAGTATCTGCGCGCCGGCTTGATCGACGAACTGCATCTTGCCATCAGGCCGGTCCTGCTCGGCTGCGGCGAGCATGTCTTTAACGACATCGACATGCGTGCCTTGGGCTATGAATGCGCGAAGTACGTCGCCGGCGAACGTGCGACCCACGTCGTTCTACGAAAACGCGTGTGACCACTCCGGCCGGCTCTGTCGGCGCCTGCCCCTCAATGCTGCGGCGCCTGCCCGCCCATGCAGTGGGCCCATTGACTCACTGCTCGGCAATCACATCCACAAATACCAGCGGCTCCTTGCCCGTATTGACCATGCCGTGGGATTCGCCCTTGCGAACGATGGTGATATCGCCCGCCTTGACGGGGTAGTCCTTGCCGTCCTTGTCCTTGAACATGCCCTGGCCCGAGACGATGATGTAAGTGTCTTCGTTGGTGATGTGCTTGTGGTAGCCGATGGAATCGCCCGGTTGTAACGTGAGCCAGCTGATCTCCTTGATGGCCTGGTCCTTCAATGCCTTGTCGCGCGTGAACGCGTACGCGCCATACAGCGTGCCTGTACCGCCGCCGGCTTCCTTTTTGTCGATCTTGAGCAGTGTTTCCTTGGGAAAGACGTCAGCCTGCGCCGATGCACAAAACAGGGCGGCCACGCTGATGCCGACAAGCAGTTGGGATGTTTTCAAGGGAGTCTCCGGTGGGACAGGGTGCGTGATCTTAGGGCGGACCATGGAGCCAGTCAACGTAGGGGAATGGACGAGTTCAACGGGTGACTTGCATATGCCCTGACACCACGGCGACTGTGCCTGACGACCACCGCCCCCGGGCGCGCAAGGCGGAGCGCTCCGCGGCTTTTCCACCAACTGCAATGCCTGCAGCCCTTGCCCGAGCGCGCTGATGAAGGTGCAGCGAGCCGACGGTAGGCGCCGCCCCGATCCAACTTACAGCCCCCCGCCGTGCGCCGTGCAGCACGCATTGCACAATGCATGGCAACAACTGATAAGGCAAGTCGATGACCGCAAAATGCGTCATGGTACTGGGTACCACCAGCGGCGCCGGCAAGAGCTGGCTCACCACCGCGCTGTGCCGCTACTACGCACGCCAGGGTCTGAAGGTCGCGCCGTTCAAGGCGCAAAACATGAGTAACAACGCCCGTGTGGTGGGCGGCGGTGAGATCGGCAGCGCCCAGTACTTCCAGGCGCTGGCCGCGCGCGCGATCCCCGAGGCGCGCATGAACCCGCTGCTGCTCAAACCCGAGCGCGACACGCACAGCCAGGTGATCCTGCTGGGGCAGGTGAACGAGGAACTCTCTGCATTACCGTGGCGTGGCCGCAGCGAACGGGTCTGGCCGCAGATCGCGCAGGCGCTTGACGAGCTGCGCGCCGAGAACGATGTGGTGGTGATCGAGGGCGCCGGTTCGCCCGCCGAGATCAATCTGCACGGCAGCGACATCGTCAACATGCGCGTGGCGCTGTACGCACAGGCGCGCTGCCTGCTGGTGAGCGACATCGACCGCGGCGGCGCGTTTGCGCATCTGTACGGCACCTGGGCGCTGTTGCCCGAGCCCGAGCGTGCGCTGATCCGCGGCTTCGTGCTGAACAAGTTCCGCGGCGACGCCACGCTGCTGGCACCCGCGCCGCGGATGCTGCAGGAATTAACCGGCATCCCCGTCGTAGCCACGCTGCCGATGTGGTGGCAGCATGGCCTGCCGGAAGAGGATGGGATGTTCGAGATGCGCGGCGCGGGCGTGCTCCCATCCCAACCTTCCCCCGGAGGGGGAAGGAGCCAAACCATTGCGGTGGTTGCCTACCCGCGCATCAGCAACCTCGACGAATTCCAGCCGCTCAAGAACATTCCCGACGTGCGCCTGACATGGGCGCGCAACCCGGCCGACGTCGCGGGCGCCGACTGGATCATCCTGCCGGGCTCCAAGCACACCAGCGGCGACCTGGCCTGGCTGCGCGCGCAGGGGCTGGATCGCGTGATCGCCGCGCATTCGGCACAGGGCGGGGCGGTGCTCGGCGTTTGCGGCGGACTGCAGATGCTGGGCGAGGCGCTGATCGATCCGCACGGTATCGATGGCAACGGTCCCGGGCTGGGGCTGCTGCCGCTTGTCACCGTGTTCGAAGCCGCCAAGACGGTTCGGCATCGCACGGCGGCCTTTGCCTCGCTCAGCGGGCCGTGGGCCCGGCTCTCCAACGCCACGATGCAGGGCTATGAGATTCACCATGGACAGACGGCCGAGCACCCGGCGATGGCCGCGGCCGGCCAGCGCGCCCATGCCGTCATGCCCGAGGGACTGGCCTGGCAAAACGATGCCGGCAACGTGCTGGGCCTGTACCTGCACGGCCTGTTCGAAGACCCGGCCGCGCTGCGCGCCCTGTTCGGTGCCACGGCCCCGACGCTCGAATCTGTGTTTGACGGTCTGGCCGACTTTATCGACCAGCACTTCGAGTCGGGTGTGCTGCAGGCGCTGGTGGCCTGACTCAGGCACTTCGCGTGCAGTCGAATGCGAGCGTGTAGTACGGAAAGCTCACGGTGCGCTGCCCGCTCAGCGCCGGGTGCGTGGCGAGCAACGCCTCGATGCGCCCACGCACGGCCGCGTTGTCGCGCGCCGCCAGTGCGGCGATGAAGCTCACCGACATGAAGCGGTCCACGATCACCTGCTGCGGCGGCCCCACGTGCTGATGCTCGAAGCGATGTTCCACCAATGCGTTGAAGCCCGGGTGCGGGAACGCCCGGCGCCAATCACCCTTGTGAAAGCGCGGCGCGTCGCCCTCGTAGGGCGTCACGATCGCGGTCAGCGCGGCCACCCAGTCCACCGACTCGTCGCGCACATTCCACACCAGGCCGAGTTTGCCGCTAGGTTTGAGGGCGCGGTGGAATTCATCCAGCGTCTGGCGATTGGCAAACCAGTGAAAGGCCTGGGCGCAGACCACGGCGTCCAGCGAGGCGTCCGGCAGTGGTATTGCCTGCGCGGTGCCGGCCAACGCCCGCACCCCGGGCAATCCGGTCTGGAGCTGCGCGCGCATGGCATCGACTGGCTCCAACGCGATGACATCGGCTCTGGTGGCCGGCAGCAGCTGGGTGAACTTGCCGGTGCCGGCGCCCACGTCGGCCACCGTGCGTCCAACGGCCAGCCCCATGGGGCTCGTGAGCCAGCCCACCAGCGCTGGGGGATACTCGGGCCTGCCGCGCGCATAGGCTTGGGCTTCTTTTGTGAAACCTTGCTGTGCGGCGATGTGCACTTCAGCCATGAACCTTGAACTCCGCTACATCGAAGGTCTCCATGATGCCCCATTGACGGGGCTACTGCTGGTCTGGGCCTGCGCCGCCGCGTGCAAGTTGGTGAATTCGATTTGAAAGGAAAACCGCGATGACGACGCTGTACCGGGGCATGGACCGCGCCACGCTGGACGCTGCGTACAACAACAGCAAGGCCGTGCCGGGATCGGCACGCATGATGGTTCGTTTTCGGGCCCGCAGCGCCGACGTTTACCGCGACGTTGCATGTCGGTGCGGACTTGCGTACGGCCCGTCGCCGCGCCAGCGCTATGACTGGTTTCCGGCCGGGCCGGCGGGCGCACCCACCTTTGTCTTTATTCACGGTGGCTACTGGCAGGCTTGCGCCAAGGAAGACTTTGCGTTCATCGTGCACGGGCCGCTCAAGCGCGGCTTCAACGTGGTGTTGGCCGAATACACGCTGGCGCCGCAAGCGTCGATGACGCAGATCGTCGGGGAGATCGGGGCCTTGCTGGATCATCTGCAGGCGGACCGCGACGGGCTCGGCATCGCGCGGCAGCCGCTGTGCCTGAGCGGGCATTCCGCCGGCGGACACCTGGCCGGCATGTACCGGTCGCACCCCCTGGTGAGCCAGGCCATGCCCATCAGCGCGCTGGTCGATCTGGAGCCGATCAGCCTGGGCAGCCTCAATGACAAGCTCCAGCTCACGGCGCGCGAGGTGGAGGCCTTCAGCCCGCTGCGGCACATCGCCCGGGGCGCGCCCATGACGGTCGTGGTGGGCGATGCCGAACTGCCTGAGCTGATCCGGCATTCAAGGCAATACGCCGCCGATTGTCAGGAGCGGGGCGAGACCGCGAGTTTCGTGCCGGTCCCGGGCTGCAACCATTTCTCGGTGCTCGAAGACCTGGCATCTCCCACCGGAGTGCAAATGGCGGCGCTGGCGCGGGCGATGCCCACAAAATAAGGCGTTGCCGCACATTGCGCCGGCCCGACAGGAAGGTCATGATGACTTTCATGAACATCCATCCTGTTTCCCTCGACACAACCACCCTGTCCCGTTTGCAGAGCTGGATCGGCCGTACCGAAACTCTGCCGGACAGCATCACCGCAGCCCCGATGCGCAGCCTCTCGGCCACGCTGGACCGCGATGACGCCGCGCCGGTGCTCGGTACCGTGCTGCCGCCGCTGTGGCATTGGCTGTACTTCCTGCCGCAACATCGCCAGAGCGAACTCGGTCCCGACGGTCACGCCAGACGCGGTGGCTTCCTGCCGCCCGTGCCGCTGCCGCGC
>SCRR01000182.1 GCA_004322085.1 Burkholderiaceae bacterium | reverse complement strand
GCGTCGGCGCGCGGCTGGCCTGCGCCTGCTCGACCGCGTGGATGATGCGCGCCAGCAGGGTGCCGGAGGCCGTCGCCGTGACGCGAAACTGCAGCTCGCCGCTGCCGTTGATGGTGCCCGCGTAAACCATGTCGCCGATGCCGCGCTCCACCGGCAGGCTCTCCCCGGTGACCGGGGCCTGGTTCACGGCGCTGTGGCCGTCCACGATGATGCCGTCGAGCGGCACGCGCGCGCCGGGCTTGATGCGCACGATCGCCTGTAGTGCAATCTGCGCCGCGGCCAGGGTTTCCCAGCGCCCGTCGGCCCGCAAAACTTCGGCTTGTTCGGGCGCCAGGGCCACCAGGCCGCGGATGGCGTGGCGGGCCCGGCCCGCGGCACGCGCCTCGATCAACTCGGCAATGGCATACAGCGCCATGACCATCGCCGCCTCGGGCCAGCGCCCGATGAGAAAGGCGCCCGTGACCGCCACGCTCATCAGCCCATTGATGCCCAGCCGTCCCCGGCGCAGCGCTTTGACACCGCTGGTGTAGGTCTGGGCACCCGCGAGCCAGATCGCGACGGCCGCGACGGCCAGCCCCAGATAGCTCATCGTGCTGGTGTCGCCCGCCAGGAAATGCAGCGCCTCGGCGACGACCGCCAACGCGAGCGCGGCACCCAGCCGCACAACGCCCGTTCGCTGGTCGTGATCGTGCCCATGTTCTGCATGAGCGTCATGACTGTCCCGAGGCACCGGGCTTGGCGGCGTCAGCGCTACGGGCGCAGCGCACCCGTCTGCGTCGCAGCTGCAGGAGCTGTGCGGGGTATCCGTCATGGTGCTCGGTCTCATTGCCACTATTGAAAACCCTGTAGCAGGTGTAGAGTCAACAGGCACCAAGAGGAAACTTCGCATGAAGATCGGCGAACTGGCCCGGGCCACGCTCACCCCGCTGGAGACCATCCGCTTTTACGAGCGCGAAGGCCTGCTGCCACCAGCGGCGCGCACCGAGGGCAACTACCGCATCTACGACCAGCAGCACGTAGAGCGGCTCACGTTCATCCGGCACTGCCGCACGCTCGATATGGCGCTCGACGAGATCCGCACGCTGCTGCGCTTCAAGGCATCACCGCAGCAGAACTGCGCGGGCGTCAATGAGCTGCTGGACGACCATATCGGCCATGTGGCACAGCGTGTCCGTGAACTGCGATCCCTCGAGAGGCAGCTAAAGGTACTGCGGCAGCAATGCGTAGAGGCGAATGCGACCGCCGACTGCGGCATTCTCAAGGGCTTGTCAGGCGACCTGGTGGCGGAGAGTCCCGCACCGAAGAGCCGCAAGCATGTGCACGGCACCCATTAGCGGGGAGCTTCAATATGGCACAGGCGCGCTCGCCATGACCAAAACCAGGCTCTCCCGCGTCTACCGAGACTACATTGACTGTTTGAACAGGCAGGACTGGCCCAACCTGGGAAAGTTCGTTCATGACGAGGTGAGCCACAACGGCCAGCGGATCGGCATACCGGGTTATCGCGAGATGCTGGAGCGGGATTTTGGTGAAATTCCGGACTTGCATTTCGATATCGAAATGCTGATTTCAGACCCACCCTATATTGCGAGCAGGCTGCACTTCAACTGCACGCCCAGGGCGATGTTCCTTGGCCTGCACATCGACGGAAGGAGAATTTCCTTTACCGAAAATGTGTTCTATGAATTCCGTAGGGGAAGGATCGTTCAAGTCTGGTCGGTGATCGACAAGGCAGCCATCGAAGCTCAGCTTTAGCGCGACGGAGCTGATCTGGCCGATCCGAACCCGTCCGTCTGAACTTCACGCTAAAATAGCGGCCTTCCGAGGAGCGTTGCAGTTCACCCATGTGAACGAGGCTCGGACAGCATGGTTGGCCAAATCCCGGTCGGCCACTGCATCAACCGCGCTCACCCACGGGTCTGTGCGGTGAGCTTTTCTCCCTCGGTCCGTGGTTGTTCAAATTGATTTTTGGAGTTGACCATGAGCGCTGTTCTCAAACCTGCCACCCCGCAAGATTTTGTTGTTGCCGACCTGACGCTGGCCGCCTGGGGCCGCAAGGAACTCAACATTGCCCAGACCGAGATGCCCGGCCTGATGGCCATCCGCGAAGAATTCGCCAAGAGCCAGCCCCTGAAGGGCGCGCGCATCACGGGCTCGCTGCACATGACGATCCAGACCGGCGTGCTGATCGAGACGCTGCAGGCGCTCGGTGCACAGGTGCGCTGGGCCTCGTGCAACATCTTCTCGACGCAGGACCACGCGGCCGCGGCGATCGCCGCCGGTGGCACGCCGGTGTTCGCGGTCAAGGGCGAGTCGCTGTCGGATTACTGGGACTACACGCACCGCATCTT
>SCRR01000181.1 GCA_004322085.1 Burkholderiaceae bacterium | reverse complement strand
ACCGCCTGATCCGTGCCGGTCACGCCGGTGGCGCGCACAAAGGCGTCCCGGTCGGTGAACACGGGCAGCACGCTGGCCCGCTCGGCCTCGCTCGGATAGCGCGAGAGCAGGCGGGTTTCCACCGCGCTGCGGTGCGCCGGGTTACCCGTGTCGTTGATCACGGGCATCCTGACCCATTTGATGGAGGTGTCCTTGAGCAGGTGCAAGCCGTTGATCCAGCTCTCCACCTCGGCATTCTGGTTGTGCTTGAAGGCGACCAGTGCCAGTGTGCGTCCGGCGGGCAGGCCCTCGGGCAGACTGACCGGGGTCTGTTTGTGATCGAGCCGATTGGCAACCAGCGCAGGGAGGCGCCCCATGAGATTGGCTTCGTTGGGCGTCACAACCGCCAGGGTCAAAGCCAGCAGCGTCGCCGCGCCCCACGCCAGCGCATACACCCAAACCTTTTTCATGGCAGCCTCCGAGTTCATACCATTCAGCCTACTTTAGACAGCAAGCAAGATGCGTGCAAGCCGCCTTCAGGTGTGATTGTTTCATACTGTGTAGTAACTTATAAACTTCCCGGTTACGAATTGATCCGAAGTTATGTTTTTGGATTCGTTTGACTAAAATCCGCCCATGAGCGATCCCATCATTGCCCGGGTGTCCTTCAAGGAGCAGATGCTCCATGCGCGGGAAGAGGCCATTGTCAAGGCCGCGAACCGGTTGTTGGCCGAAAAGGGTTTCGACGCCATGACGGTGGATGAAATTGCCGCCGAGGTGGGAATCGCGAAAGCGAGCCTTTACAAGCATTTTCCGAGCAAGGAAGATCTCGCCGCCGCCGCGATGGTGCGCGTGATGCGCCGCGCGCAGGATTTCCTGCGCGCGCTGCCCGCCGGCGATGCGCCGCTGGACAAACTCAGGGCCGTTGCGCACTGGACCATGCAGATGCAACTGGCTGGCCAAATGCCCTCGCTGCCGAGCCGGAATTCGTCCCTGCGCACCACGCTGATGTCATGCAAACCCTTTCTGGACGGCCTGGTCGAGCTGAGTGACCGGATCGGCGGCTGGATCGCGGTGGCACAAGCCAGCGGTGCACTCAATCCTCGTCTACCAGTCATTGCGGTGCTCTATACGCTCTACGCGCGAGCCTGCGACCCGGTGCTGGAGTTCCTCAAGGCCGGTGGCCAGCACAGCGATGCGGAGATCGCCGAACTGGCGATGAGCACTTGTTTTGATGGCCTGAATGCCAGATAGACGTTATCCAGTCTACGTTATATGCTTCGATAAATGTAGTAACTCGGGGTCCGCGCGGTGGCTCAAGCAGATACGCGATATCAGCGCACCAGTAGCACCGGCACCTTGCAATTTGCCAGCACCCGGGCGGCCACCGAGCCCATCACCAGACTTTTCAGCGCACCATGGCCGTGCGAGCCCATGACGACCATGTCGTAATGGCCGGTGTCCGCGGTCCGTGCGATGGTCTCGCCGACCGGGCCGACTTTTGACATGGGCGTTGGATCGATGTCGTGGCGCCGCAGGAACTTGCAGACCGGGTTCAAGACCTTGCCCGACTCCTCCGAGTAATAGTTGCCGACGATATCCTTGCCGACGGCGCCGCGCACACGTGGTGGCAGTGGCGACTGCACCGTGAGCACGGTGTACTTGATGGTGCTGCCAAAGAATTCATCGTGCGAGGTCAGATAGGCCAGCATTTTCTTGGTGTAGATGCTGCCGTCGACGGCAAGAAGGATTTTCATGGTTTTCCCGGGATAAAAGGCCAGTTTAACGCCCGGGCTGGCGGCGCCTTTGACCGACATCAAGCAAAGCTCGTGGCGCAAACCTGGTCGCGCAGCGCACCGTCGGTGCAGCTATACCGCGACGCACCAATGCGCGCGAAAACCGACCTGCTCGTTCTTGCGCGCATACCCCAGCGGATTGGCGACGACGTGACAGCCCGCCCGCACATAATCGCTCGGCGCATGCAAATGACCGTGCAGCCACAGGTCGGCGTGGCCCAGCAGGTCGTCCAGTGCGTTGCAGAATCCGGCCGTGCCGGGGTTCAGGCCGTAGCGCGGATCAGCGCTTTGCAGGCTCGGGGCGAAATGCGTGACGACCACGGTCTTCCCGTCGAACGGCCGGGCAAGGGCCTCGCGCAGCCAGTCCTGGCAGATCAGTGATTGCTCACATACAGCCGGTGCCAACATGGGCGCACCAAAGTAGGTGGTGCCGGTCTTGTTCAAGTAGAAGTTCGCGGCCCGAAAGGCCTTTTCCCGCGCCTTGAGCTGCTGACCGAGGGTGGCGCCGGCCTGCGGACCGAGTGCATCAAAGTCGCTCCACAAGGTGGTTCCCACAAAGCGCACGCCGCCCAGTGTGATCGCCTCGCGTTCCAGCCAGAGCAACCCCAAGCGCTCACAAGTGAGGCGCAGACGGTCGTGGGCGGCCGCGAAATCCAGAGCGTCGTATTCGTGATTGCCCGGAATGAACAGCACGGGCGTGGGCCAGGCACCGAACTGGGGCAGTGGCGAGAAGCGCGCCAGGCCAAAATCGCCATCGGGCAGCAGCGAGCCGGCCTGGTACGAGCCAATATCGCCGGCCAGCACCAGCAGGTCGGCATCCGGGGCGGGTTGCGGCTGGAACTGCGGGTGCACTTCCAGGTGCAGGTCGGACATCAACTGGATTTTCATGCGGGCTGCGCCGGCTCGAATGCTTTATGCGCCGCCCGTGCGATGGCGTCGCGCAGCCACCGGTGGGCAGTGCTGTGTTCGAGCCGGCTGTGCCAGAGGGATGCGACCTGCACGGCGGGCACATCGAAAGGCAGCTCGCGCTGCACCAGGTCGCCAGCCGATCCTGCGATGCTCACGAAATGGCGCGGCAGCACGGTCAGCAGGTTCGACTGGGCGACCACCTGCCCCGCCGTAAAGAACTGGTTGACCGTGAACACGATGCGGCGTTCGCGCCCGCGCGAGGCCAGCGCGTCGTCGACAAAGCCGAACGGGCGCCCGGAAAAACTCACCAGTAGGTGACGCGCGGCGCAAAAGCGGTTCAAAGTCAACGGGCCACTGGCCAGCGGGTGGCCACGGCGCATCACGCAGACGTATTTGCCTTCGTACAGGTGCTGGTGCGCAAACGCGACCGCCTTGCCGACCTGCGCGCGCGCCGTCAGGTCGGCCAGCACGGCCGGGAAATAGCCCACGGCGAGATCGGCCGATTCGTCATCGAGCAGGCGCCGCGGGTCGCGCGTGGTCAGCGGCAGCACCTGGATGGAGACGCCGGGGGCTTCGCCTTCGAGAATGTCGACCAGGCCCGGGATCAACTCGGCACCTGTGGCGTCCGCCATCGCCAGCTTGAAGGTGTTGTCGGCCTCGGCCGGTGCAAACGTGCCCGGTGCCAGCGACTCCTGCAACTGGCGCAGCGCCTCGCGCACCGCTGGCCACAGCGCCACTGCACGCGACGTGGGCGTCATGCCCTGGCCGCCGCGCCGAACCAGCTCATCGCCCAGCGTTTCGCGCAGGCGCCGTAGCGCGTTGCTGACCGCGGGCTGCGTCAGCGAGAGGTTGCGCGCTGCCCGCGTCAGGCTGCGCTCGGCCATGACCTCGTCGAAAACGCGCAACAGGTTGAGATCGAGCGTGCGGAA
>SCRR01000180.1 GCA_004322085.1 Burkholderiaceae bacterium | reverse complement strand
ACCGTCACGATCGACCTCAAGGAAGTGGGCCCTACCTACTACTTTGCCCCGCCGCGCATCTTTGAGGGCCTGCTGACCGGCGTGATGATCCGCATGGAAGACGCGAGTCGCCTCAAGCGCAGGATGTTTCACAGCTTCATGGGTGTGGCCAAGCGGGTCGGTCCGGCCCTGATGGACGGCAAACCGGTGGGCCTGGCCGACGCACTGCTGTACCGCCTGGGCGCCATCCTGGTGTACGGCCCGCTGCGCAACAACCTGGGTTTCAGCCGCGTGCGCGTCGCCTATACCGCGGGCGAGGCCATCGGGCCGGACCTGTTCACCTTCTATCGTTCAATCGGCATCAACCTCAAGCAGCTGTATGGCTCGACCGAAACAGCCGTGTTCGTCTGTCTGCAGCCCGACAACCAGGCGCGCGCGGACACGGTGGGCGTGCCGATCGAGGGCGTGCAGCTGCGCGTCGCGGACAACGGCGAGCTGTTGGTCAAGTCGGCCGGCCTGCTCAAGGAATACTACAAAAACCCGGCCGCGACGGCCGAGGTGCTGAGCGCCGACGGCTGGTACCACACCAGCGACGCCGGCTTTCTGGACGCAAGCGGGCACCTGAAGATCATCGACCGCGTGAAAGACGTGGGCCGCCTCAAGGGCGGCGCCTTCGATGGCGCCATGTTCGCGCCCAAGTACGTCGAGAACAAGCTCAAGTTCTTCCCGCACATCAAGGAAGTGGTGGCCTATGGCGACGGCCGCGACAAGGTGTGCGTGATGGTCAACATCGACTTCGACGCCGTCGGCAACTGGGCCGAGCGCCGCAATCTGCCTTACGCCGGCTACACCGACCTGGCGCAAAAACCCGAGGTCTACCAGCTCATCAAGGAGTGCGTGGAAAAGGTCAACGCCGACCTCAGCGCCGATACCTTGCTGGCGGGCTCGCAGATCAGCCGTTTCCTCGTCCTGCACAAGGAGCTCGATGCCGACGACGGTGAGTTGACCCGTACCAACAAGGTCCGGCGCGGCTTCATCGCCGAGAAGTACCAGCCGCTGGTGGACGCGCTGTACGGCGGCAAGAGCGAGCAGTTCATCGAGACGGGGGTGAAGTTCGAAGACGGGCGCAGCGGCAGCGTCAGCGCAACCCTGAAGATCAGCGACGCCAAGACCTTCGCGCCGGTGAAGGCGGCCGCATGAACAACAGAATCGGCGACGTCATCCTCGACGTTCGCAATATTTCCCTGAGCTTTGGCGGCGTGAAGGCGCTGACCGAAATCTCCTTCAATGTGAAGGAGCACGAGATCCGCGCCATCATCGGCCCGAACGGCGCCGGCAAGAGTTCGATGCTGAACTGCATCAACGGCGTGTACACGCCGCAGCAAGGTTCCATCAGCTTGCGGGGCAAGACCTTCGCCCACATGAACTCGCGCGAGGTGGCCGAAATGGGTGTGGCGCGCACCTTCCAGAACCTGGCGCTGTTCAAGGGCATGAGCGTGCTCGACAACATCATGACGGGGCGCAACCTCAAGATCAAAAGCGGTCTACTGTGGCAGGCGCTGCGCATTGGTCCGGCCGAACGCGAAGAGATCCGACACCGCGAAGCGGTTGAACGCATCATCGACTTCCTGGAGATTCAGGCCTATCGCAAAACCCCTGTGGGACAGTTGCCCTACGGCCTGCAAAAGCGCGTGGACCTGGGGCGTGCCCTTGCCATGGAACCGCAGGTACTGCTGCTCGACGAGCCGATGGCCGGCATGAACGTCGAGGAAAAGCAGGACATGTGCCGCTTCGTGCTCGATGTGAACGACGAGTTCGGCACCACGGTCGTGCTGATCGAGCACGACATGGGCGTGGTGATGGACATTTCCGACCGTGTCGTGGTGCTCGACTACGGAAAGAAGATTGGCGACGGCACGCCCGATGAAGTGCGCAACAACGAAGACGTGGTCAGTGCCTACCTGGGCGCCAGTCACTGATCCCAAGGGAACGGCACCATGGCTTTCTTCCTTGAAACACTGCTGGGCGGCCTGATGGCGGGCATGCTGTATGCGCTGGTTGCGCTCGGCTTTGTGCTGATCTTCAAGGCCTCGGGCGTATTCAACTTCGCGCAAGGCGCGATGGTGTTGTTTGCCGCATTGGCCATGGCGCGGTTCTCGGAATGGATTCCGGCCTGGACCGGGCTGCCCTACAAACCCTTGAGCGACTTGCTGGCCTTTGTCGTCGCGGCACTCATCATGTTCATCGTCGCCTGGCTGATCGAGCGGCTCGCGCTGCGCCATCTGGTCAACCAGGAGGGCACGACGCTGCTGATGGCCACGATCGGCATTGCCTATTTTCTCGAGGGCCTGGGCCAGACCCTCTTTGGAGACAACATCTACAAGCTCGACATCGGCATGCCCAAGGATCCGGTCTTCATCCTGGACAAGGTCTTTCCAGGCGGCCTGCTCGTGAACAAGGAAGACCTGATCGCCGCCGTCATCGCGGCAGCGCTGGTCGCGCTGCTCAGCCTGTTTTTCCAGAAAACCACCACCGGGCGCGCACTGCGCGCGGTCGCGGACGACCACCAGGCGGCGCAGTCCATCGGCATACCGCTGAACCGTATCTGGGTCATCGTGTGGTGCGTGGCCGGTGTCGTGGCGCTCGTGGCCGGGATGATCTGGGGCAGCAAGCTGGGCGTGCAGTTCTCGCTTTCCACGCTCGCGCTGCGCGCGCTGCCGGTGGTGATTCTGGGTGGCCTCACGTCCGTACCCGGCGCCATCGTCGGCGGACTCATCATCGGCGTGGGCGAAAAGCTGTCCGAGGTTTACCTCGGCCCGTTCGTTGGCGGCGGCATCGAGATCTGGTTTGCCTATGTGCTGGCCCTGGTGTTCCTGCTGTTCCGTCCGCAAGGACTGTTTGGCGAAAAGATCATTGATCGCGTCTGACCCCGGACAAGTACCAGGACCTTCTCATGCTCTACCGCGAAAACGGTCAATTCAAAACCACCTACCGGGGCGATCAGCAGATCTTCCCGATCGCCCAGGACCGCCTTTTCATCGGCCTGCTGCTGATCGTGGCGTTCGCCGTCGTGCCCTGGCTGGCCAGCGACTATTTTTTCAACGCCATCCTGATTCCATTCCTGATTTTTTCCCTTGCAGCGGTCGGCGTGAACATTCTGGTCGGCTACTGTGGCCAGATTTCGCTGGGCTCGGGCGCCTTCATGGCGGTTGGCGCCTACGGGGCCTACAACTTCATGGTGCGTTTGCCCGGCATACCGCTGCTGGCCGCGCTGGTTCTGGGCGGACTGTGCGCCACGCTGTTCGGCATCCTTTTCGGCTTGCCCAGCCTGCGGGTCAAGGGCCTGTACCTGGCCGTGACGACTCTGGCCGCACAGTTTTTCAGCGACTGGATGTTCCTGCGCATCAGCTGGCTCACCAACGACTCCTCTTCGGGCTCGGTCTCGGTGTCGCATTTGCAGGTGTTCGGGCTGCCACTGGACAGTTCGCCGGGCAAATACTTCTTCTGCCTGTCCCTGCTGGTGGTCTTCGCATTGCTGGCCAAAAACCTGGTCCGCGGCGCCATTGGGCGTGAGTGGATGGCGATCCGTGACATGGACGTGGCCGCTGCCGTGATCGGCATCCGTCCGGTCTACGCCAAGCTCAGTGCCTTTGCCGTGAGCTCATTCATCATCGGCGTGGCTGGAGCCCTGTGGGCCTTCATTTACCTGGGTACCTGGGAACCCGCCGCATTCTCGGTCGACCAGTCGCTTCGCTTGCTGTTCATGGTGATCATCGGCGGCATGGGCTCCATCATGGGCAGCTTTTTCGGGGCAGCATTCATCGTCGTTCTGCCCATCGCCCTGCGTCTGTTGCTGCCCATGGTGGCCCGGCTGCTCGGCGTGGAGATCTCGACCGCGGGTCTCTCGAACGCCGACTTGATGATTTTTGGCGGCCTGATCGTCTGGTTCTTGATCGTCGAACCGCATGGACTCGCCAGGCTCTGGTCGACTGGCAAGCAGAAGCTGCGCCTGTGGCCGTTCCCTCACTGAGTTTGTTCCCGTGTCCGTCCATTTCAACCAAGGAGACAATGCCATGAAGACACTTCGCGTTCAACTCATCGCCGGGGCGCTCGCGCTCGCGGCCGTCGCCATGTCCGCGCCGCCCGCGCAGGCACAGGCCAAGGAGCAGTTCTTCCCGCTGCTCTCGTACCGCACTGGCCCCTACGCGCCCAATGGCACACCCTGGGCCAATGGCAAGCAGGATTATCTCAAGATGATCAATGCGCGCGACGGTGGCATCAACGGCGTCAAACTCACCTATCAGGAGTGCGAGACCGGCTACGCCACCGATCGCGGCGTGGAATGCTATGAACGGCTCAAGAGCCACCCCGGTGTGGCCCTGTTCGACCCGCAGTCC
Source organism: Burkholderiaceae bacterium (assembly GCA_004322085.1). Classification (GTDB taxonomy): domain Bacteria; phylum Pseudomonadota; class Gammaproteobacteria; order Burkholderiales; family Burkholderiaceae_C; genus Rhodoferax_A. Next base: position 1,266 of record SCRR01000180.1, on the reverse strand, counting down.
ACCGGCATCACCTTTGCGCTGACCGAAAAGGCGCCAGTGGACAAGATTCCGCTGATCACACTGGGCTACGGCCTGTCGATTTCGCAGGATGGCATGGCGTTCAAGTGGAACTTCCCGCTGCAGGGCAGCTACTGGACCGGCGCCGACATCATCATCCAGGCCATCGCCAAGCGCGAGGGCGGTTTCAACAAGCTCAAGGGCAAGAAGATCGCTCTGGTCTACCACGATTCGCCGTTCGGCAAGGAGCCCATCCCGCTACTGCAGGAGCGCGCCCGGATGCACGGCTTCGAGCTGCAACTGCTGCCGGTGACGGCACCGGGTGTGGAGCAAAAGGCCACCTGGCTGCAGGTACGCCAGAGCCACCCGGACTACGTGCTGCTGTGGGGCTGGGGCGTGATGAATTCCACCGCGCTCAAGGAAGCCCAGGCCACCGGTTACCCGCGTGACAAGATGTATGGCGTGTGGTGGGCCGGCGCCGAACCCGACGTGAAGGATGTGGGTGAAGGCGCCAAGGGCTACAACGCGCTGGCGCTCAATACCTCGGGCCAGCAGCCCAAGGTCATGCAGGACATCCTGAAATATGTGTACGCCAAGGGTCAAGGCACGGGACCGAAGGACGACGTGGGCTCGGTGCTGTACACCCGCGGCGTGATCATCCAGATGCTCTCGAACGAGGCGGTGCGCACTGCGCAGGAGCGCTTTGGCAAGGGCAAGGTCATGAGTGGTGAGCAGGTGCGCTGGGGTCTTGAAAACCTGAACCTCACGCAGGCCAGGCTCGACGCACTCGGCTTCAACGGCGTGATGCGCCCGATCAGCACCTCGTGCGCCGACCACATGGGCTCGACGGCAGCGCGCATCGAGACCTGGGACGGCAAGAAGTGGAACATCAGCTCTGACTACTTCGAGGCGGACGAACAGATCCTCAAGCCGATGGTGAAGGCCGGCGCCGACAAATACCTGGCCGACAAGAAGATGACGCGCCGCACTCCGGCGGACTGCCAATCTTGAGACAACCCCCTGAGCCGCTGCGCGGCTTCCCCCTTCTCTCGCTATGCAGGAAGGGGGACGACGCCAGCAGCCCGGCAAAGCCGGTTCTGCGGCGTCTACCGGGATGACGGCGCGGCTGCGCAGGCAGCCCCCATCGAAAGGGCTGAGCGTGCAGCCCTCCCGATTGGCATGAGCAAAGAGACCCTATGGACTCCAAAAACATCGTTCTGAACGTCAACGGCATCGAGGTCATCTACAACCATGTGATCCTGGTGCTCA
>SCRR01000179.1 GCA_004322085.1 Burkholderiaceae bacterium | reverse complement strand
ACCGGCTGGCCCAGCTTCTGGCAACCGCTGCCCCATGCCGTGGTGGAGCAAAGCGACACCAGCCTGTTCATGCGACGCACCGCCGTGCTGTGCAGCCAGTGCGGCGGGCACCTGGGCCACGTGTTTGACGACGGCCCCAAACCCACCGGACTGCGCTACTGCATGGACGGTTTGGCCCTCAATTTCAAGGCAGCATGATCATGCGTAACTCGCTCCTTCTCGTTGTCGGCGGCGTGCTCGCCGTCTCCGTCTGGGTTCTTGCCGGTGGCGGCATGCGCAGCGCCGCAGCAGAAAACGCCGTCAGGCTGCCCGCACCGGCGTTCGACATGCCTGTCGACCCGCAGGCCACCCGTGCCAGCGCCGTGTTTGCCGGGGGCTGCTTCTGGGGCATACAGACGGTCTTTCAGCACACCCGGGGCGTGCTCGATGCCGTGTCGGGTTACGCGGGCGGCGCCAGGGCGACCGCCCACTATGAAATCGTCAGCACCGGCAGCACCGGGCACGCCGAGTCGGTGCAGGTCACCTACGACCCCCGCCAGATCTCCTACGGCCAGCTGTTGCAGATCTTCTTCTCGGTGGCGCACGACCCGACCACGCTGAACCGCCAATACCCGGATTCGGGCACGCAGTACCGCTCCAATATCTTTTACGAGAACGCCAGCCAGAAAGAAGTGGCGCAGCGCTACATCGCCCAACTGGACGCCGCCAAGGTCTTCCCACACAAGATCGTGACGCAGCTCACCGCCCTTGCGCCGCCGATCGCGTTCTACCCTGCCGAGGGGTATCACCAGGACTACGCCACGCTGCATCCGGAGTCGCCCTACATTGCGACGTTCGACCTGCCCAAGGTGGCCAACCTCAAAGCCTTGCTGCCCAACTTGTACCGGGACAAGCCGGTGCTGGTGTCGCAGGCTGGCGTGTAGCGCCATCACAGTCTCAGGTTTTCAGCATCAAATAGACCTCCAGCCCTTACCCTGTATAAGTAGGTTGCTATCGCCTACATAGCAATTCGAACCGGCACCGGAATGTCAGGTCTTGCCAGGTACCGCTGGCCTTCTCTCGGGCGCACGCGCATTGACGCCGCATGAGCGGCAACTGACAATCTCCTGCTTCACGCCAGGGAGATCGTCGATGAAAGCTGCCGTCCTGCACGCGCCCAAACAACCGATGACGATCGAGGACGTCGCCATCGGCAAGCCCGGCCGGCGCGAGGTGCTGGTGCGCACGGTGGCCGCCGGCCTGTGCCACAGTGACCTGCACTTCATCGAGGGTGCCTACCCCACGCCGATGCCCGTCGTGCTGGGCCACGAATCGGCCGGCATCGTGGAGATGGTGGGTGAGGATGTGACCTACCTCAAGCCCGGCGACCACGTCATCAGTTGCCTGTCGGTGTTTTGCGGGCATTGCGAGTTTTGCCTGAGCGGCCACCCCTCGATCTGCCAGACGCCTGAAGTCAAGCAGCCGCCCGGCGTTGCCCGGCGCCTGACCTGGAAGGGACAGCACCTCAACCAGTTCCTGAACCTGTCATCGTTCGCCGAGCAGATGCTGGTGCACGAGCATGCGCTGGTGAAGGTGCGCGAGGACATGCCGCTGGACTTGGCCAGCCTGATCGGCTGCAGTGTGATCACCGGCTACGGGGCCGTGGCGCACACGGCGCGCATCGAACCCGGCAGCAGTGTGGCGATCTTCGGCGCCGGCGGCATCGGGCTGGCCACCATCAACGCCGCCCTCATGGCGGGTGCGGGGCGCATCATCGCGATCGACCTCGACCCGTTCAAGTTGAACCTGGCCAAACTCTTCGGCGCCACCGATGTCATCGATGCATCCGCCGGTGACACCGTCAAGCGCATCGTCGATCTCAGCAACGGCGGTGTGCACTATTCGTTCGAATGCATCGGCCCCAAAGCGACCGCCGAGCAAAGCTTCTCTTGCCTGCGCTCGGGCGGCACCGCCACCCTGATCGGCATGATCCCGGTGGGTACCCGCATCGAGCTGCATGGCGTGGACTTTCTGCGCGAGCGCCGCATCCAGGGCTGCATGATGGGATCCAACCGCTTTCGCATCGACATGCCGCGGCTCATCGACTTCTACCTGCAAGGCCGGCTCAAGCTCGACGAAATGGTCTCCGGCCGCATCAAGCTGGGGCAAATCAACGAAGGTTTCGCCGAGCTCAAAAAAGGCGGCATCGCGCGCAACGTCATCATGTTCGACCAATAACTTCATAACCATCAAGGCACAGGGAAAACTGCGAATGCCCAACGTCACCTTCATCGAATTCAACGGCACGCCGCACGAGGTCGAGGTGCCCGAGGGCACCACCCTGATGCGCGCGGCCACCGACAACAACGTGCCGGGCATCGACGGCGATTGCGGCGGCCAGTGCGCCTGCGCGACCTGCCACGTGTTCATCGACCCGGCCTGGATCGATCGGGTCGGCGGACGCAACAGCAACGAAGACGAGATGCTGAACTTCGCGTCCGAGTTGCGCGACAACTCGCGCCTGGCGTGCCAGATCACGCTGACGAACGCGCTCGATGGCCTGCTCGTGGCAATGCCCGAGGGCCAGCACTGATCGCCTTACCGGTCGCCTGAATATCCCGCCATCCCACCCAAGGCCCGCCATGAACCCATCCCTAGCCACCCAGCAAGAAGCCCGGACCGCCGCATTCTCGATGCCGCTGGAGGCCATCGATCCCGCCAACCCGCAGTTCTTTGTGGACGATACCGTGGGCCACTACTTCGAGCGGCTGCGCCGCGACGATCCGGTGCACCATGCGCACAACCCCGTCGCGGGCGACTACTGGTCGGTCACGAAGTACCAGGACATCATGCAGGTGGACACGCATCCCGGCATCTACTCGTCGGACTGGTCCAACGGCGGCATCACCATGGTGGACTTCCCTCCGGGTGAGCAGCAGTTGCAGATGTTCATCGCGATGGATCCGCCCAAGCATGACGAGCAGCGCAAGGCGGTGGGGCCGATCGTCGCGCCCGGTAATCTGAACAACATGGAAAAACTCATCCGTGAGCGCACCTGCAAGGTGCTCGATGGCCTGCCGCGCAACGAAACCTTCGACTGGGTCGAGCGCGTGTCGATCGAGTTGACCAACCTGATGCTGGCGACACTGTTCGACTTTCCGCTCGAAGACCGGCAGCTTCTCACGCACTGGACCTACGTCGCGACCAGCCTCAAGACGGTCTACACGCCCGACGGAATGGAGCCGCAAGCGCGCATGGTGGAGCTGGGCAAGATGCTCACCTACTTCACGCGGCTGTGGAACGAGCGCGTGAACGAACCCCCGCGCACCGATCTGGTGTCGATGCTGGCGCACGGTGCAGCCACGCGCAACATGAGCCCGCGCGAGTACATGGGCAACCTGGTGCTGCTGATCGTGGGCGGCAACGACACCACGCGCAACTCGATGAGCGGCGGCCTGCTGGCCTTGCACAACCACCCCGAGCAATACTCCAAATTACGTGCGAACCCCGCGCTGATCGAAAGCCTGGTCCCGGAGATAATTCGCTGGCAAACGCCGCTGGCCTTCATGCGCCGCACGGCCGTGGCCGATGCCGAGCTGGGCGGCAAGCAGATCCGCAAGGGCGACAAGGTGGTGATGTGGTACCTGTCGGGCAACCGCGACGAAGAGGCGATCGAGCATGCCGACCAATTCATCATCGACCGCGCGCGTCCACGCCAGCACCTGTCGTTCGGCTTTGGCATTCACCGCTGCGTCGGCAACCGCCTGGCCGAGCTGCAATTGAAAATCCTGTGGGAAGAAATCCTGAAACGCTTCCCGGTCATCGAGGTCGTGGGAGAACCCCAGCGGGTGCGCTCCACCTTCGTGCGGGGTTTCACGCATCTGCCGGTACGCATCCCGGGCTGACGCGCCGGGCCATTGCACCGGCCGCTGAGCGGCCTCAGGCCTTACCCGGTACCGACACCATGCCGCCCAGGTGCATGCCCGAGTCCAGCAACACCAGCTCGCCCGTGACGGTGCGCGCACCATCCACCAGCCACACCACCGCCTCGGCCACGTCATCTACCGTGCAGGCGCGCGCCAGCGGCACAGTGTGCTCGTACGTGGCCTTGACCTTCTCGAAACCCTCCTGCCCGATGCCGTCCACAAACCAGCGCGAGGTGATCAGGCCCGGGCACACGGCGTTGACGCGAATCTCGGGCGCCAGCGCGCGCGCCAGATACAGCGTCATGGCGTTGACCGCGCCCTTGGACGCGATGTAGGGCACCGACGAGCCGATGCCCAGCGAGCCGGCAATGGACGACACGTTGACGATGGCGCCATCGCCCGACGCCTTGAGGTGCGGCGCGCAGGCGCGCACCATCTGGAACGACCCCACCGCATTGACACCCAGAATGCGCTGGAATGTCCGCGCGTCGAGCGCATCCCAGTTGGCCGCGCCGGTGAAGGTGGAAATGCCCGCATTGTTGACCAGCGCGTCGATGCGCCCCCAGCGCGCCATCGCCGCTTGCGCCAATGCCTTGCAGTCGGCGTCCTGCGCGACGTCGCCCTGCACCAGCAGGGTGTCGGCGCCTGCCTCAATGCAAGCCGCTTGCGAGGCCTTTGCTTCAGCTTCGCTCTTTGAATAGTTGATCAGCACGTTGTAGCCGCGGCGCGCCAGCAGCAACGCCGTCGCGGCGCCCACACCTGTGGCGGCGCCGGTAATGAGGGCTGTTTTGCGTTCGGTCATGGGGTTTCCTTGGGCTGTTTGGGCCATTGTGACGCGAGGCTGGGATGAGAGTGCCCGGCGGAGGAATGGAGCAATTCACGCAGAAAATTAGCTGTAACCCATGCACCTACTTCGCATACAGCTATCTTTTCAAGAGTAACTTGCATAGCACGAATAGCATTTCGACTCACGAGAAATCCAGCGGTTCGAGCATATTGCGGCTCCTCGGCACGGGCGATTCTGGGAACTGAGATATGGTCGTTCTCATGACATAGCGTTTGAGTTAAGTCGGCGGTACGCCGCCCACTTGAATGATTGTTTAGCACACGCATACCGACTACTGTTGGGACCGCTTCCTTGCCGGACACGATATACGAAGTTCCTTACGATTAAAGCCCGCATCTTCCGACAGCGTCTTATAGCCGGTGGGACATACTTCATTAGCTTGCTTGTAACAAACGTTCCAACTAAGGCCCGCACCGCACGCAATTTGGTACTCAGTTGAACCGTCAGGCCGTCTGATTTCTTGCGTGGTTGTGCAGCCGGCCAGAGCCAGTATTACGAGAGCAAGACCCGCTACTTTCATTACGCGTCCCCATAAGCCCAATACGGGTGTTACGCCTGAGTTAATCGGCGGCAAAGCCGTCCGCCTTGAACGAATTGTTAGCAGCCATTTACTACCTGCCGAAGCGCGTACGTGAGGCCGAAGAGTTCCTCTGGATGGTAACGGTAGTCTGCGTCCTCAAGTCGCGCACCAGCGGCAACCCAATCGGCGCCGACGCGTACGTACTCCTGGTGTGTAAGGTCGTTGTACTTGTCATAGGGATAACGTAGCTTGACGAAGTTGCTGCCCAAGTCCGACAGAACTCCATTCTGGTTTGTAGTTAGAAGCGAAGGACCAATGCGCTCCCCAGCGATGCGAAGTACTTCGGCTTGCCGTTGCGGCGACAGTGAGGCGAAAAGGTCCTTGTAGTTGTGGCCGTGTGCGATGGATTGAGTGGACTGCTCAACAACTACCTTGAGCAGTAGCTCAAAGGCGAGTAGTTGCAGCAGGTAGGCAGAGTCACTGCTGTCGCCCGCAGATCGAAGCAATTTGGCGGAAGCGAATCGCTTTTCGCTTTCCTCGATCATCAACTTGTGCCGAACTATTCCCATGACTGCTAACAGTTCTCTTGTCCCGTTCGAGTAACACGGGGGGCTATGGAAAAAGGTGTACCGCGTTAGCAGATCGCTAAACCGCCTGCCCCAGCCTTCCAACTCCCTCCTCGATCTTCCCCACATCCGCCGTGGCAAAGCTTAGCCGCAGCGTGGCGTGATCGGGGTGGTTCGCATAGAACGGCGCACCCGGCACAAAAGCCACGCCCTTCTCGATCGCACGTTTGGCCAACTCGGCGCCGTCTTTCACCTTGCCGCTTGCGCCAGTCAGCCGCGCCCATACGAACAGGCCCCCTTGCGGTTGCACAAAGTCGATGGCGTCGCCCAGCTCGCGACGCAGCGCGTCGCACATGACTTGGGCGCGCTCGGCGTACACCTTGCGCACATGGGCCAGCGTGGCGGGCATGCGGCCGGCCTTGAGGTATTGCGCGGCGGTGGCCTGGGCGAAGGTGCTGGTGTGCGCGTCGCTGAACTGCTTGCACATGGTGGCCTTGGCCAACAACTCGGGGGGCGCGACCATCCAGCCCACGCGCAGGCCGGGGCTCAGCACCTTGCTCATGCTGCCGCAGTGCGCCAGCCAGTCACGGCTGCCGGGCACTTGATCGCTCAGCGCCAGGATGCTGGGCGGTGGCGCCTCGCCAAAATACAGGTCGCCATACGGGTCGTCCTCCACGATCAGGGTCTGGTACTTCACGGCCAGTTCCAGCACGCGCTTGCGGCGCTCCAGGCTCAGCATGGCGCCGCTGGGGTTGCCGAAGGTGGGGATCAGGTAAACGAATTTGGGCTTGTGCTCGGCAATCAACGCCTCCAGCTTGTCGGTCTGCACGCCGTACGCGTCGATAGGCGCACTGACCAGGTCGGCGCCATACAGGCGAAAGCACTGGATGGTGGCTAGAAAGGTTGGGCCTTCCACGATCACCTTGTCGCCCGGGCCGATCATGGTTTTGCCCAGCAGGTCCAGCGCCTGCTGGCTGCCGGTGGTGACGATCAGGCCCTCGGGAGCGAGGTCTTTTACGCCCTTGGCGGCCATGAAGGCGGCGAGCTGTTCGCGCAGCGGGTTGAAGCCCTCTGTCGCACCATATTGCAGCGCGGCGCCGGGGTCGTCGCTCAAAGCCTGGTTGACCGCTTCCTTGAGGCCCTGCACGTCGAACATGGCGCTGTCCGGAAAGCCACCGGCAAAGCTGATGATGCCGGGCTTGCCCAGCAGCTTGAAGAGTTCGCGGATGGCGGAAGTTTCGACGTTGTTCAGACGGTCGGCAAAGGGGAGTGGCATGGTGGTTCCGGAAGATGGTTTGACGCGTGACGAATATCGCCATTCTCGCGCAACGGTGCGGCCGGGGCGGTATAAAGGTGCCCAAACCCCAGAGGACCCCATGATCGAACACCACCTGGACATCCCTACCGCCGACGGCGCCATGAACAGCTTTGTGGTCCATCCGGAAGAAGGCGGGCCCTTTCCCGTAGTGCTGTTCTACATGGACGCGCCGGGCAAGCGCGAGGAGCTGCACGACATGGCGAGGCGCTTGGCGTCCGTGGGTTACTACGTGGTATTGCCGAACTTGTATTACCGCGAATCGCGTGATTTTTACCTTGCCGAGCGCACCGAGGCGGCCATGGCCCGCATGTACGCTTTGATGAATTCGCTCAATGCCGCCACCACCGCCTGCGATACCACCGCCCTGCTGCGCTTTGTGGACGCGCAGTCGCAGGCCGACGCGAGCCGCATCGGCGCGGTGGGTTACTGCATGAGCGGGCCGCTGGTAGTGTGGGCGGCGGCGGCCAACCCGGGGCGCTTTCGCAGCATCGCATCCATTCATGGCGCCCAGATGGCGACTGACGCGCCGGATTCACCGCACCGGTTAGCGTCCAGGATCTTGTGCGAGTTTTACGTTGCCTGCGCCGAGACCGACAAGTGGGCGCCGCCCGCCGATATTGAAAAACTGCAGGCGGCGCTGCAAGCCGCGGGCACGCCGCACCGCATCGAGTGGTACCCCGGCGTGGAACACGGCTTCGTGTTTCCGAAGCGCGGAACCATCTACAACCGGCCTGCCGCCGAGCGGCATTGGGAGCGGCTGTTCAACCTGTTCCGGCGCACGCTGCAATGAAAACCGCCACCATCGAGCCCTTCTTCGCCACGCTGAAGGCGGCCAACCCTGCGCCCGTGAGCGAGCTCGAATACACCAGCGTGTTCGAGCTGCTCACCGCCGTGCTGCTGTCGGCCCAGGCCACCGACGTGGGCGTCAACAAGGCCACGCGCCGGCTGTTTCCGGCGGCGAACACGCCGCAGAAAATCCTCGCGCTCGGGCTTGACGGGCTGGAGGGCTACATCAAGAGCATCGGCCTGTATCACAGCAAGGCGAAACACCTGATGGAGACCTGCCGCATCCTGGTCGAGCGGCACGGCGGCGAGGTGCCACGCACGCGCGAAGCACTGGAAGCGCTGCCCGGCGTGGGCCGCAAGACCGCCAACGTGGTGCTGAACGTGGCGTTCGGCGAGCCCACGATGGCGGTGGACACGCATGTCTTTCGCGTGGGCAACCGCACCGGCCTGGCGCCGGGCAAAACACCGTACGAGGTGGAGATGCAACTCATCAAGCGCGTGCCGCCCGCCTACCTCGAGCATGCGCACCACTGGCTGATTTTGCTGGGCCGCTACGTGTGTCTGGCACGCACGCCGCAGTGCTGGCGCTGCGCGGTGGCGCCGTTCTGCGACTACGAGCCGAAGACGCCCGCGCCTTGAGGTACAAAAAATGCTTTAACCCTTTTGTATCGACTTTTGCCGCCAACAGGAGTCAAATCTGAGCTTCGTGGCAGGGCCGGTGCACCCAATCCTCACCGAATTCAGTGCCTGCGCGAAGAAGCAGCAGGGAGCGATATGAAGCTGTATGTACGTTTTTTGAAATTGATTTGTAGCTGCGCCCTCATCCTGCTGTCCGGGCTGGCACAGGCGCAACAGGAGCCAATAGGCTATGTGAAAACCGTGACCGGTGACGCCTGGATCACGACCATGGGCCAGCGCGTGAAAGCAGAACTGGGGACTGCCGTGATGATTGGCAGCCAGATCAAGACCGAACCCGGGGCATCCCTCGGTGTGACTTTCAAGGACAACACCGTCATGTCATTCGGGCCCGATACCGAGATGAACGTGGATGAATACACTTTCGCACCGGCACAGGGGCACTTGAAGCTGGTGACGCAAATGGTCAAAGGCTCGCTGAATTATGTTTCCGGCCTCATTGCCAAACTTGAACCCCAGGCAGTGGCCATCAAGACGCCCTCGGGCATCATTGGCGTCAGGGGAACCCAGTTCCTCTTGCAGGTGGAACCAGCGCGGTGAAAGGGTTCTGCACCATTGGCAGGATTGCAGCCGTTGTGGCCATGGCTCTATGGCTGGGCGCTTGTGCCGGCCCAAGCTCCTATATCGTTTTGTTGCCGAATCCCGATGGGACTGTTGGCAGCGTGATCGTCAAGAGTCAACACGGAGAGCAAGTCGTTTCGAAGGCCGATCAAGGCGTCTTGCTGGATGGCAGCAAAGCGCCCTTTGACGTCCCCAAAGCACAAATCACACAGGATTTTGGCGCCGCCATTGCAGCCCGACCGATCCTGCCAGAGCATTACATGCTGTTCTTCGACCTGGGCAACAGCAATTTGACAGCCGCGTCAAAAAAAGAGTTGCCGGTCATTCTGGATCGCGTACGCGCCCGCAAGAGTGCCGACATCTCCGTGATCGGGCATACGGACACATTGGACACCGCCTCTTCCAACTATCTGCTTGGACTCAAACGAGCCCAGGCCATCGCAGATCAATTAAGGCAATTGGGCCTCGATCACATCAACATCTCAGTTGAGTCGCAAGGTCTGACAAACTTGCTGGTCCCAACCCCCATGGGAGTTGCCGAACCCCGCAACCGCCGCGTCGAAATAACGATACGGTGACCTGCCGGGCCCGCGCCCTACTTGTCGTCCATCACGATGAGGTCATCCTGAGCGCCTGAGCGCAGGCGCGCCAGATGCAAACGCACCAGCGGGTCATGCGGATATTTCTGAATGAGCGATTCGAAGTGCGCCAGCGCCAGACTGACTCTGTCCGGGTCCGAGGGGCCCAGCGGGCGCAGCAAGCGCATGCCGGCAGCGTAATCCTCGGCCGGCGCGGTCGATTCAGCATCGGTCGCTGCCAGGGGTTCATAAACCTCCAGCGGCTGGACTTTGCCCTTGAGGACCAGGAACCCGACGAGGCGTGCAGGAAC
>SCRR01000178.1 GCA_004322085.1 Burkholderiaceae bacterium | reverse complement strand
GCGCGCGCGCTCTGGCCGAGCTTCATCGCGGGCGCAAACAGCGGCGACGTCATCCCTTCCTTGAGCAGCCAGCGCGTGGCCTTCTCCAGCGCGGGGCGCGGCACGCGCTGCTCGACGATGTGGCGCCCAATATCGACCAGATGGCCGTATTCCACGCCCGATGGGCAGGTGGTCTCGCAATTGCGGCAGGTCAGGCAGCGGTCCAAGTGCAGTTGCGTCTTGCGCGTCGGGGTGGCGCCTTCGAGCACCTGTTTCATCAGGTAGATGCGCCCGCGCGGACTGTCGAGTTCGTCGCCGAGCAGCTGGTAGGTCGGGCAGGTCGCTAGGCAAAAGCCGCAGTGCACGCATTTGCTCACGATGGCTTGGGCCTCCAGGCCGTCGGACGTGTTCTGGAATTCAGGGGCGAGTTGCGTGTGCATCAGGTAGACCGTCAAAGGTCGGAGTAAAGACGCCCGGGGTTGAACACTCCGGCCGGATCGAACGCCTGCTTGAGGCCGCGGTGAATGCGCATCAACGGCCCCGCCAGGGGCGCGAACACGCCAGAGGACTTGTCGGCGGCGCGATACAGCGTGGCGTGCCCGCCGGCGCGGGCCGCAGCCTCGCGCACTTGCTGCGCGGGCGCGGTCGTGCGGCACCAGCGCTGCGCACCACCCCCCTCGACGAGGCCATCACCGGGCAAGCCCAGCGGCGCCGTGGTATCGGGCACCGACAGGCGCCACAAGCACTCACCACACGCCAGCTCCGGCTCGCCCAGCACAAAGAATGCATGCTGCTGGTCACGCAACGCAGTCCACCAGGCGTCGGCCGCCTCGGGCGCCAGTTCGGCGCCACCGAGCTGCTGCACGGCAGTACGGACCGCCGCGCGCGCCCCCGCCAGCCGCAGGCTCAGGCGGCCCCGGTGCCAGGCACTGGCATTCAAGGGCAGGGGCTGGCCCGCCCAGGCGTTCAATTGGCGGATCGCCTGCGCCTCGTCCATCTCGAACACGAGCGTGGCGCTGGCCGGGGGCACCGGCAAGACCTTGAGCGACACCTCGCAGATGACGCCGAGCACGCCAAGCGAGCCGGCCATCAGGCGCGACACGTCGTAGCCCGCCACATTCTTCATGACCTGGCCGCCGAAGGTGAGCACCTCGGCGCGCCCGTTGAGCAGCGTGACGCCCAGCACGTAATCGCGCACCGCGCCCCTGCTTGCGCGCGCCGGGCCGCACAAGCCAGCCGCGACCATGCCGCCCACGGTCCCGCCCGGCGCAAGGCGCGGCGGCTCAAACGGCAGGCACTGGCCTTGAGCGGCCAGCTCCGCCTCCAGCGCGGCCAGCGGGGTGCCGGCGCGCGCGGTCACCACCAGCTCGCTCGGCTCGTAGCTGGTGACACCCGTCAAGGCCGTGATGTCGAGCAGTTCGCCGCGTGGCGCGCCGCCATAGAAACGCTTGGTGCCGCCGCCCCGAATCTCGAGTGCAGCTTTTTTGTCGCAGGCGCCGCGCACCTGCTCCAGCAGGCGTTGCAGCGCAGGGTCCCGGCCGTGCATCAAAACCTCGGCAATTCAGGGTGTGCGATCTGCCCGTCGCGCACCACCATCTTGCCGTACTCGGCACAGCGCTGCAGCGTCGGGATGACCTTGCCCGGATTGAGCAGACCCTGGGGGTCAAACGCGCGCTTGACGGCAAACATCTGCTCGTTCTCCGCGGCCGTGAACTGCACGCACATGCTGTTGAGCTTTTCCACGCCCACGCCGTGCTCGCCCGTGACGGTCCCGCCCATGGCCACACTGGTCTCCAGGATGTCGGCGCCAAATAGCTCGCAGCGGTGCAGCTGATCCGGATCGTTCGCATCGAACAGCACCAGCGGGTGCAGGTTGCCGTCACCCGCGTGGAACACGTTGCAGCAGCGTAGCCGGTACTTTTTTTCCATCTCTGAAATGGCGATCAGGATGTCGGCCAGGCGCTTGCGCGGGATGGTGGAGTCCAGGCACATGTAGTCCGGACTGATGCGCCCCGAGGCCGGGAAGGCGTTCTTGCGCCCGCTCCAGAACTTCAGGCGCTCGGCCTCGTCCTGGCTCACCGCCAGCACGGTCGCGCCGCAGCGCTGCAGCACCTCGCTCATGCGGGCGATCTCCTCGTCCACCTCCTCGGGTGTGCCGTCGCTCTCGCACAGCAGGATTGCGGCGGCCGAGAGATCGTAGCCGGCGTGCACAAAGCCTTCCACTGCGGCGGTCATGGGCTTGTCCATCATCTCCAGGCCGGCCGGGATGATGCCAGCGGCAATCACCGCGGCCACCGCTTCGCCGGCACGGCGCACATCGCCGAAGCTGGCGATGATGCAGCGCGCCAACTGCGGCCTGGGGATCAGCTTGACGGTGACTTCAGTGGTCACGGCCAGCATGCCCTCGGAGCCGATCACGAGGCTGAGCAGGTCAAGGCCGGCTGTGTCGAGTGCATCGCTGCCGAACTCGACCGCCTCGCCCTCGATTGTGAAACCACGCACTTTGAGCACGTTGTGCAAGGTCAGTCCGTACTTGAGGCAGTGCACGCCGCCCGAGTTCTCGGCCACGTTGCCACCTATGGTGCAGGCAATCTGGCTCGATGGGTCGGGTGCGTAGTACAGGCCGAGGGATGCGGCCGCCTCCGAGATGGCCAGGTTGCGCACACCGCCCTGCACCAGAGCGGTGCGGCTGGCCGGATCGATCTTGAGTATCTTGTTGAACTTGGCCAGGCTCAGTGTCACGCCCAGCGCGTTCGGCAGCGCGCCACCGGACAGGCCGGTGCCCGCACCGCGCGCCACCACGGGCACCTTCAAGGCATGGCAGGTTTGCAGCACGGCCTGCACCTGCTCGTAGGTCTCGGGCAGCGCCACGACCAGCGGGTGCTGGCGGTAGGCGGTCAAGCCGTCACATTCGTAGGGTGTGGTGTCTTCCGTCTGCCAGAGCAACGCATGCGCAGGTAAATGAGCCTGCAGCCCTTTGACTACATAGGATTGTAGCTCTGCCTTTTGTAGCAAAGCGGGTTCGGGCGATGAGGAAGCGTTCATGGGTGGATCACCATCAGCGTAAACGGGAATACACAGGTGTGCCGGCTGACAAAGATTCCCACCAGACACGCCAGGGCAATTGAATCGGAGAGCACGAAGCGCAGGATATCGCCTTCCTGGCCGGTCGAGCGCGTAGCGGGGAAAGCCGCCCCACAACCCACTGCGCATCAATCGTGTTGCCCATCACGCCACTCGCACCAAGGCGCGCGAACTTCACTTGTGCTCGGTCCACCAGGCTTCACCAAACTGTCCTTGCAGCCAGGCGACGAAGCCGGTTACCTTTGCCGGCACCAGCCGCGGGGACGGATAGATCGCATGGATTTCTTGCGGGGGCAGTGTCCAGTCAGTCAACAGCGGCATCACGGCGCCACTCTTGACCGATTCGTGCGCCACGTACCACGGCAACGCCGCCACGCCCATGCCACCACGCGCCGCCGCGAGCAGCGCCGACAGACTGTTCGAGCGCAAGGGTCCCTTGAGCGGCACCGACAGCATCTGGCCGTCGCCGGCAGTGAAGTGCCAGCGGGCGTCACCTTGTACCGTGCTGTAGATCAGCGCATCGTGCGTGGCAAGGTCGCCCGGAACCCGTGGCCTGCCGCGCCGATCCAGATAGTCGGTTGACGCTACGACTACCCAGGGATTGATGCCAAGATAGCGCATACCGAGTGTTGAATCCGCCAGCCGGCCCAACCGGATGGCCACGTCGACCCCCTGCTCCACCAGATTGACATAGCGGTCCTCGAAGTTCAGTTCGATCTGCAAGCGCGGATTGATCTGCATGAAGCGCATCACTAGCGGCACCAGGACGCGCCGGCCAAACGCCACCGAGGTGGTGATGCGCAGGCCCCCTTGTACCTTCGACTGCAGCAGGCTGGCCACTGTCTCCGCCTCTTCGACGTGATGGGCGATCAACTTGCATTTTTCGTAATAAAGTGTGCCAATCTCGGTCGGCGTAACGCCGTGGGTGGAGCGGTGCAGCAGGCGCGAGCCCAGCTGCTTTTCCAGCTGTGCCACCAACTTGGTGGCGGACGGTTGGCCCATGCCCATGTCGGCCGCAGCCTTGCTGAACGAGCCAAGGTCCACCACGCGAATAAACAGCCGAATGGCCTGTATGCGGTCCATGGCGTGCAAGTGGACCACAGTCCCGATCTTTATTTATTCCATATCGGAATAACCATAATGCATCGATGGGGGCTACCGTTCACAAATCCGCTCCGCGACACTGTGGCTCGATGTTCAACAACCCTTGCAGGAGACTCAGATGGCAAAAATGAAGGCCGCCATGGCCGCAGTGCTGGTGATGGAGAAAGAAGGCGTCACGCAGGCTTTCGGGGTACCCGGCGCCGCCATCAACCCGCTATACGCACAGCTGGCCGAGCGCCAGACCATTGCGCACGTGCTGGCGCGCCATGTCGAGGGTGCCTCGCACATGGCCGAAGGCTACACCCGCGCCAAGGCGGGCAACATCGGTGTTTGCCTGGGCACTTCGGGTCCCGCCGGCACCGACATGCTGACCGGTCTGTATTCTGCCCAGGCCGACTCGATTCCGATCCTGTGCATCACGGGCCAGGCCCCGCGCGCCAAACTGCACAAAGAGGACTTCCAGGCGGTCGACATCGCCTCGATCGCGAAGCCGGTCACCAAGATGGCGACCACCGTGTTGGAACCGGCGCTGGTGCCGCGCGTGTTTCAGCAGGCGTTCCACCTGATGCGCTCGGGTCGGCCCGGCCCGGTGCTGATCGACCTGCCGTTTGATGTGCAGATGGCCGAGATCGACTTCGACATCGATACCTATGAGCCGCTGTCGGTGTACAAGCCGGCAGCCACGCGCAAGCAGGTGGAAAAAGCACTGGCGATGCTGAACGAGTCGGCCAAGCCGCTGATCGTTGCCGGCGGCGGCATCATCAATGCCGACGCGAGCGACTTGCTGGTCGAGTTCGCCGAGCTGATCGGCGTGCCGGTGATCCCGACGCTGATGGCTTGGGGCGCCATTCCTGACGATCACGCGCTGATGGCGGGCATGGTCGGCCTGCAGACCTCACACCGCTACGGCAACGCGAACATGCTGGCGAGCGACTTCGTGCTCGGCATCGGCAACCGCTGGGCGAACCGCCATACCGGCTCGCCCGAGGTGTATTGCAAAGGACGCAGGTTCGTGCACGTGGACATCGAGCCGACGCAGATCGGCCGCATCTTCGCGCCGGAACTGGGCATCGTCTCCGACGCCAAGGCAGCGCTGGAGCTGTTTGTCCAGGTGACCAAGGAATGGAAGAAGGCCGGCAAGTTGCGTGACTATTCCGGCTGGGCCCGGGAGTGCCAGGGGCGCAAGGCCGATGTGCAGTACTTGCGCAAGACCAATTTCGACAACGTGCCGATGAAGCCGCAGCGCGTCTACCAGTGCATGAACAACGCATTCAGCAAGGACACCTGCTACGTCTCGACCATCGGTCTGTCGCAGATCGCCGGTGGCCAGTTCCTGCACGTCTACAAGCCGCGCCACTGGATCAATGCCGGCCAGGCGGGCCCGCTGGGCTGGACCTTGCCGGCCGCACTGGGTGTGCGGGTGGCCGACCCCAAGCGCAAGATCGTGGCCCTGTCGGGTGACTACGATTTCCAGTTCCTGATCGAGGAACTGGCGGTGGGTGCACAGTTCAAGCTGCCGTATATTCACATCGTGGTCAACAACAGCTATCTGGGTCTGATCCGCCAGAGCCAGCGCGGCTTTTCGATGGACTATTGCGTGCAGCTTTCATTCGACAATGTCAACTCGCCCGAAGTACAGGGCTACGGCATCGATCACGTGAAGGTGGTCGAGGGCCTGGGTTGCAAGGCGATCCGCGTGCACAAGCAAGAGGGAATTGCCCCGGCCATCAAGCAGGCCGAAGCCTGGATGGCGGAGTACCAGGTGCCGGTGGTGATCGAGATCATCCTCGAGCGCGTGACCAATATCGCGATGGGCACCGAGATCGACAACGTGACGGAATTCGAGGAACTCGCTGCCAGCAAGGCCGACGCACCCACTGCCGTATCCATGCTGGACTAAGGAAACCGATATGCCAAAAATTGCTGCCAACCTCTCGATGCTCTTCACCGAGGTTCCGTTTCTCGACCGCTTCGAGCGCGCCGCCAAGGCCGGCTTCACAGCCGTCGAGTTCCTGTTCCCTTACGCTTTCAGCGCTGACGACATCAAGAAACGTCTGACCAGCAACGGTTTGACGCTGGTGCTGCACAACCTGCCCGCTGGCAACTGGGAGGATGGCGAGCGCGGCATCGCCTGTCACCCAGACCGCGTGGCCGAGTTCCGCGACGGCGTGGCCACGGCCATCACCTATGCCAAGGCGCTGGGCGTAAACCAGCTTAACTGCCTGGCCGGCAAGGCGCCGACCGGTGTCTCCGAAGACGTGCTGCGGGCAACGTTTGTCGAGAACCTGCGCTACGCGGCCGCCGAACTCAAGAAGGCCAGCCTGCGGCTGCTGATCGAGCCGATCAACACCTTCGACATACCCGGCTTCTACCTGAACCACACCACGCAGGCCGTCTCCATCCTGGTGGAAGTCGGTGCCGACAATGCTTATGTCCAGTACGACATCTATCACGCGCAGCGCATGGAAGGTGAGCTGGCTGCAACCGTTCAAAAATATTTGCCGCGCATTGGCCATATCCAGCTGGCCGACAATCCTGGCCGCAACGAGCCCGGCACCGGCGAAATCAACTACGCGTTCCTGCTTGCACACCTGGACCGCATCGGCTACTCCGGCTGGATCGGCTGCGAATACAAACCCGCCACGACGACCGAAGCCGGACTGGGCTGGCGCCAGCAACTCCTGAAATAATCTTCCAACATTCAGCAAGGACCATCGACATGACTACGCAATCCCGCAAGATCGGCTTCATCGGTTTGGGCATCATGGGCAGCCCGATGGCCGCTCACCTCATCAAGGGCGGCCACCAGTTGTTCGTCAATACGGTCGGCCCGGTGCCTGGCGACGTTGCCTCGGCGGCGAAGGTCTGCGCGAGTGGCAAGGAAGTTGCACAGAACGCCGACCTCATCATCATCATGGTGCCCGATACGCCTGACGTCGCGAAGGTGCTGTTCGGCGAGAACGGCGTTGCCATGGGTCTGTCCAAGGGCAAGACGGTTGTCGACATGTCATCCATCTCCCCCGTGGAGACCAAGGAATTTGCCAAGAAAATCAATGCGCTCGGCTGTGACTACCTCGATGCACCGGTCAGCGGCGGCGACGTGGGTGCGAAGAATGCAACGCTGTCCATCATGGTCGGTGGTGAACAAGCCGTCTTCGACCGGGTCAAGCCCGTGTTCGAACTGATGGGCAAGAACATCACGCTGGTGGGCGGCAATGGCGACGGCCAGACCACAAAGGTCGCGAACCAGATCGTGGTCGCGCTGACCATCGGCGCAGTCGCCGAGGGCCTGCTGTTTGCTGCCAAGGCCGGCGCCGATCCGGCCAAGGTGCGACAGGCGCTGATGGGGGGCCTGGCCACCTCGCGCATCCTCGACATCCTGGGCGAGCGCATGATCAAGCGCACGTTCGATCCGGGTTTCCGCATTGCGCTGCACCAGAAGGATTTGAATCTGGCACTGGGCGCGGCCAAACAACTGGGTCTGGCGCTGCCCGCCACGTCGAACGCCCAGCAGTTGTTCAGCGCCTGCGTCTCTTATGGCGGCGCGGCCTGGGACCACTCTGGCATGGTGCGCGCGCTGGAGAAGTTGTCCAACTTTGAAATTGGTCAGAA
>SCRR01000432.1 GCA_004322085.1 Burkholderiaceae bacterium | reverse complement strand
CTCGATGCTATTGGGGCGGAATGCCGTGTCGGCCAATGCCCGCGTTGAAACACGTGACGGCTGCACGCTGGTGTTCGGCTCGCTGTCGATGAACCAACTGCGGGACCTCAGCCGGGATGGGTCGACGGACGACGTGCTATCTCCAGACCTGGCTCGCATGGTAGGGGCGACTTTCGCGTATGGCTCTGCGGCAGCTGTCGAGGCGCTTCTGGGTCGCGTACGTGTCCAGACGCTGAAGGCGGCGCGTCCACCGGAGTTGGCGGATCTTGAACCGGCGGCGCAGGACTGGGCTGTAGCCGGTGAGGTGGGCGCTTCGTCGGCCGCCATCTTCGCCTGGCTGACAGGCATCAAGCTCGCCCCGCACAAATCGCTTCCTGGCTCGCTCATGCCGGCCGACTTTCCGCATGATCCGGCCGACTTGCGGCGATGCCGCCTGCTGTTGGAGGCGGTGCCGTCATTCGCGGAACGGTTCAACGCTGTGATGCCGCAGGTGTCGCCCACGTGGGCCGCGCTGGTAGCGCAGTGGGCGTCGATCTGCGGCACGATGGATCGGGAATGCCCGGACTGGCGATCGCTTTCCGGGCACGACGTGTGCCGGGAAACCTATCGGCTGATGCACATGGTGGTCGACCAGGCCACGGCGGCAGGAGTCTCGGCATGATGACTCATCAGCCCACGCCCATCGATACGTCGAGTGCTCTCGCCAGCGCCACGACGATCGACGGCTTCTTGACCACTGCTCAACTTCACATCCTGCAGCACTCAATCGGTGCCGATAAGTACGGTCGACGCGGGCGCTACAGTGATCGCAATCACTTCGTCACTGGCGAAGGGTCCGGCGATCACCCGGCCTGCATGAAGCTCGTGGCCGGTGGACTGATGACGCGCACTCCAGGCAATGCGATCACCGGTGGCGATGACCTCTTCCGAGTGACGAAAGCGGGCTATGCGTATGTCCGCTTGCATAGCCCCTCGCCGCCGCCCGAACCAAAGCTGACGCGTTCACAGAAGCGGTACCGCGAGTGGCTGGACGCTGATCCTGGGTACAGCTTCGCCGAGTGGATCGGCGTACCACGCAGCGGGAGGCGTTATGGCTGACCGCCGCATCGAAATGGCTTTCGCAGCCCTCCAAGTGGCTCACACCGAATTGCACAAGACACCGGTGGTGCCGGTGACCACGGCGTGCTGGACACATATCTCCCTCGCACGCCGTCTGTTGGCCGAGTACATCGAAAGCACGCCAATGAAGGAGATCGCCAATGGCTGACCACAGCGCCATCGAATGGACGGAAGCGACGTGGAACCCGCTGCGCGGTTGTTCGCGCGTGTCGGCAGGTTGCCAGCGCTGCTACGCCGAGCGTGTGGCAGCCCGCTTCGCTGGCGAGGGGCAACCCTACGAAGGCTTGATCCACCCCAGCACCCGCGGCTGGAATGGAACCGTTCGCCTGGTGCCGGAGGTGCTGACGCAGCCGCTTCGCTGGAAGCGTCCGCGACGGATCTTCGTCAACTCCATGTCTGACCTGTTTCACGAATCCGTACCGGACGCGTGGATCGATCAGATCTTCGCCGTCATGGCCATGGCACCACAGCACACGTTCCAGATCCTGACCAAGCGAGCGGACCGCATGTACCGGTACATGGAGGAAAGGCGACCGGAGGGATGGACGGAAGGCTACATCCGCTTGCTGGTCGATCGCCCGGCACGGGCTTTCCCGCGTGAGTTCAAACGGCTCCCGTTGAACAACAACGCAGCCATGCCCTGGCCGCTACCGAATGTCTGGCTGGGCGTCAGCGTCGAGAACCAAGCCGCTGCGGACGAACGCATTCCGGCGCTGCTCCAGACCCCTGCCTCGGTGCGCTGGCTGTCTTGCGAGCCTCTACTGGGCCCC
>SCRR01000177.1 GCA_004322085.1 Burkholderiaceae bacterium | reverse complement strand
TGCCATACGGTGGACCACAACAGCGTGGGGCCCATGCACCGCGGCGTCGTGGGACGCATGTCCGGCAGTGTGCCGGGCTACGATTACTCGCCGGCGCTGGCGCACAGCCACTTCATCTGGACGCGCGAGAAACTGACGCAGTGGCTGAAGAACCCGGAAGCCCTGGTGCCGGGCCAGAAGATGAATTACCAGGTGGACGACCCGCAGGATCGCGCTGATCTGGTGGCCTACTTGGCGACGCTGAAGTAACGGGCCGACTCCTCCCGCCTCCGCGCGGGCCGTCCATTCATATGTCAGTTGAATGTAACCTGGCTGGCAGTGAGCACACCATTGACGATCTGGGAGCCCGTGACCGTAACGCTAACGCCATTGGCCAGCTTGGCTGCCGTGCCATTGACGAATACCACGTTGTTGCCGCTGGCATCGACGGGATGCCCCTGGACCCGGAAGCTGGCGGCAGAACCATAGCCGCCAACCGTACCGATGAGCGTGAACGCTGCCGGCCCGCCCGTGCCGGGGATTTTCAGGATCTTCAGTTTGGTGACTATCAGCACGCCGTTGTTGATGGCACCCGACACCTCAACTTTGACGCCGTTACCGATGGCGTTGCCCGGGCCGCCCGTGATCTGGGCTGACGACGCATCCATCGGGACGCCGAGCAACTCGAATGAGCCTAGGGAGGTGTAATTGGTAATCACGCCCTCCAGGGCGACCGCCACATTATTGGCCGTGGGCACGGCGTACCACGGCTCCACCTGCGTTGCAGTCAGAACATTGGCGACCGGCGATGCGGCGGCGCGCACGCGAACGAGCTGCCCATTGGCCAGTGCGTTGGCGTTGAGGGTGCCAGCAAAGCTTGCCGCCGCGTAGTTGACGGTAAGGTTGCCGATGGTGAAGGTCTGGGTTCCGGTGTTCAGATTGGCGACGGCTCCCGAGACGACCGGCGCGGCGCTGGGCGCCAGCTTTTCGATGCGGGTCGCGCGCAAGCTGCCGGGGGCGGCTGGCAAACCATACGCCTGAACAGTGTCGCCATTGGTCAAGCCCGCCAGGTTGACCAGACCGTCGTCATAGACCGTGGCCTCGTCGGTGGTTACCAGAACACCCATCACCGTCAGAGTGCCCTCCGTGGTGTCGATGCTCGACGCGGTCCCGCGCAGGTCCGCCGCAGACGTCACCTGGCTGGCGACGCCGGTGGACAACGCGGTGTCGACGCTGCCATCGACCCGCACGGTCATGCCAAACTGAAGGCTGGCCTCATCAGCGAGCGACACATTCGCGGTGCTGATGTCGTAGCGCACATTGTCGACGATGATGCTGCCGAAGCCACTCACCGAGCCGATGCTCACCGCATGGGCCATCATGCCGGTGCCGCCCGAACCCACGCCCGGGGCTGCCCCAGCGCTCATGCTCGAGTCGCTGCCACCGCCGCACGACAGCAAAAGTGTGGACAGCAGTATCAGGAGGCCGGTTCGATAGTGATTCATGATTTCTCCGGCTCCGGGTCATGTTCCCGCAGTCGCTCGTCTTCGTAATAGGTATAGATGCCGACTCGCATGCGCTTGAGTCCCGTTTTCTGACCACCCTTGCTGGCATGAGTCATCTGATCCACCAGTTCATGATGCAGGGTTTCCCAGCGCTGCCGCGCCACCCGCTCTATCGCTTCACAGTCTTCCTGAGTCAGGCCCTCGGCAAAGACGGCGCGCTCCAGCATGCGCGGTTGCTGTCCCAAGGTGTTCGATACGGCCGCTAGCAAATGGTCGCGTGCGTTGTCACCCAAGAACGCGAGCATGGTTTGCAGGTCCTGCGCGGGAACGAAGCCCTGTGCCGTCAACTCGACCTGCTCCCCGTGCTCGGTCACCATCCCCAGGCGCGCCAGTTCGTCCAGCAAGGCGCGGTGATGCACGTCGCCGTGGCTGGCTTGCAGGGCCACGGACTCGAAAGACGGCTCCAGCGGGCTTGCGTTGATGGGCAGGCGCCGATAGGCCGGATCTTTTGCGGCGAGTTGCAGCCACCGGGTGAACGTCCTGGCGACCGAGGACTGTTCAGTGTGGGGCAAACTCTCACCCGTGTGGCGCACGCGTTGCGTGACGTCCTTGCGGTTGAGACCCGTAGTGACGGCCAGCTGGCTGATGTTAGGGTGGGGCACACCCTGTGCCTGCCATAGGCGGAGGGCTTCTTCCAGCAACAAATTGCGCAGCAGGCCTTCCAGATGCGGATGCTTGAGCCCCAGTCCCAGTGCCAGCCTGACCAATGGGCGCAGGACGCGGGAGCAGGCGGATTGCGCCCAGGATAGACGATCGTGCATGTAAAAGTGATACGAACTGACTCGAGTTTAAGCGGGCCTGCGCGCGGCACGGCGGGCGCAGGGGTTCGTAATCTGCCAACTTGCGCACGGAAAGCCGGGAATTTTGGACCGTTGGCGGTCGCTGCTACAGGCACACGCCAACACAGGACCCCGCAGGGGCCCCTGTGCCTTCCTCGTCTCAACGATCGATGTTGCGGTACCAGTAGGTTCTTTTCTTCGGCATGGAGCCCGACAGGAATGGATTGCTGGCGCCGAACGACGAACTTGCATCCGGGCCGGTGCCGACGCCCCCGCCGAACAGGACGGGCGTTTCCTGCATCTTCCCATTGACCAGCACATCGACGACGGCGAACACCGGTGAAGGTACGAGCCCGCCGCCCGCAAATACGCTGATGCGTGTCGCGCCGGTAATTAATTTGAGCTGGTAGGGGCGCGCCGTGCCGAGATTCGCTGTGCAGTTGGTACTGCTGGGCTGGGGTGGCTGGCTGGTGCCGAAATAAACGGTGCCCGCGACGGTGAGCGGCGCGTTCACGCCCTTTTCGCCGCTATTCAGGAGCGTGTGATAGTAGCCAGGCAGCGAACCGTTGTAGGGGGTCGAGGTGGCATCAAAAAGCGGGGGCGAGGCGGACGGTGCCGCGTTGGTCGTGCTGCTGGAGTCGTCCACCACCGTGCTCCAGCCGGTGGCGCTCATTCCAACCCTCGTGTCCTGGATCATGTAAAAGCGGTTCACGATGTTTTTGGCCTGCTGGGTGGACAGGGGGTGCTCGCGGTCGCCCGTGACGGCGGACACCAGGTCGACGGTGTTCGTCAACACCACGTCGGGCGGGAAGAAGAATTTGCGCTTGGTAGCGTCGCTGGCGGCACCGCCCAGCGCAGCGAACTGCGTGACCTGCCAGGTGCTCGGAAGGCCGCTGCCCGCAAGACCGGTGGCAGTGGGCGGCTCGAGGTCCACGCGCCAGATATTGCCGCCGGTGTCGGCCGCGTAGAGCCGGTCGACGAAGCCGTCGCGGTTGCGGTCGATCAGGGTGATGTCGGCCGCGATGGCGTAAGTCATGTTTGGGAGCAGGCAGGGGGTTCCAACGCAGGTGGCGCTGGCGTTCGCGCCGGGACCCGCTCGCCATAGCAGGTTGCCCGTGACCGCATCAAGAATGAAGATACCCCGGCCCATGCCATCGGCGGCGGGAGGCTCAAAGTCCTCGTTCGGGTCGTAGCCGGCGCCGAAGATCAATACAGGGGTGGGATTCCCATTAACGTCGGTATTCCCCTTGACCATCGCCACTTTGGGCTGCGACCAGGTCTGCCCAAGTTCTGCGAACCCGGCATCCGCATTGGTGTGCTTCCACATGAACTTCGGGTTGGTGGGGTCGGTCACATCCAGCGCATACAGCAGGCGCCCGCCGCGCCGCGCCGACAGGAAAATATACGTCTTGCCTGTGGTCTGGTTGTGGTACACGCCCGTGTCACCGTCGAAGAAGTAGCTCTTGCCGCTGGTCGAGGCCGAAGGCGGGCTGGTTTGCGTGCTTAGCAAATGCAGTAGCGGATAATTCTGATACAGCTGCTGTAGCCCCGGATACAACTCCGGTGGCACGAAACCCCACAGCTCGCCGCCTGCCGGCACGCTGGTGCCGCTGCCTGTCATGGTGATCGAGCCCGTCTGGTTGCCGTTGACGGCGCGGAACACGCCGTCGTTGGCGCCGTAGAACGCCACCACGCCGATCGACCCACCATAGTTGACGACCGCCGGCCGCGAGTGCAGCACGTCGCCATGCACCGAGCCGCGGATCGAGATCGGTGGCGTGTTCGCGGGCGGGGCACTCGATTCCGGGCCGGCCACACTGTCCGGGACTTGTGCATGGGTATCTTCGCCGCGCACCCAGTTGATGAAATTGGGGAGATTGGCAGAAGTAATCGGGCTGCCGGTCGGGATTTGCAGCGTCGTCGTCGTCAGGTTCGTATTGCCGGTGTTGAACGGCATCGTGTTGAGCGCCGTGCCTGAAGCGCAACTGCCGATGCAGGTGTACAGATTGCGTGAAGTCGTGGGCGGGGTCCCGGTATAGGTGTCGGTCAGGTATTTGAGCCGGATCTGCTGGCTGACCCCGCCTTTCTCGACGACCTGCCCGTCCGGTGCGTCGTAGCCGTCGATACCGCCCTGCTGCTGGATGGCGTTTACCCAGAAGCCTTGCTGCGTTGGCAAATCGGGCGCGGCACCGGGATTTTTCGAGCTCCAGAAGCTGGTCGCCGCCGGCGTGATGAAGCCCGTGCCCGCTGAACTCAGGGCGGCAACGCCATTGGCATCGGCCAGAAAGGGCGCTCCCGTGGAGGGGGACACCGCGACCTGATATTGCTTGAGGTTGCCCATCCAGCGCGGATTGCTCTTCGGGTCGGGGCGGAACATGCCCATGTAGATCTGGTTCAGGTAGGTGCCCTGGGTGTTGGCGCTGACCGGCAGCGTCGGCGACGCAAAAACGCTGTTGGTGGCCTGTACTTCGTTGACAATCTGGTTGATGTCCGCGACCAGGGTATTCAGGGCATTTGGCTTCGTAATATCCACGACGAAATACCTGCCGCCTCCCTGGTTGGCCGTGCTGACCATGAGTTGCTCGTAGTCAGGGTTGCTGCCGTCGCTCAGGATGATGGTGTAGGTGGTGATGCTGGGGTAGGCCGGATTCAGGGCCGGAGCACCCCCCGTATACATGAAGTTCGACCATTCATCGGACGGGTCACTGGCGTACTTTCCCGTGGCAACGTTAAAGGGTGAAACCTGCGACGTCCATGCGGGCATGTTTACTTCCGTGTAGCCGGGGGTCTGACCAGAGAGATTGGTAGCCGCCGCCTTTCCACTGTCCTGGGGCTTGTTGTTATTTTTGGCCAATGTGATGAAGAGGACAAAATTCTTGCTGCAGGGTTGCGCTGCGGGGCCGGGGCTGTTGTATGAAGTTCCAGACAGACCCGTCTTACCCTGATAAAAGGCCCAAGCCTCCTGCATGGCCTGCGAGACCTGATTGTTGTTGCTTTTGTCTCTGACCAGGCTGAGCGTCGAGACGCGGTTCAGCATCGTGCTGATACCCGCGCTGTTCATGGGCAGCAAACCCGACGGAGGCGATGGAGTCGCCGGCACGACGAACTGCCCGCCGTTGGTGCCGCCTGGCGGAAAGTACATCAGTCCCAGGTTGAGGTTGCCCGTCGGGCTGGGGGCGATGGCGGAGATGGCCTGGTACAGGCCGCACTGCTCGAAACCGAAATTGGTGCCTGGATCGTTCACCATCGTCGGGCAGGTGAAGCTCACACTGGCGCTATTGGCCGCCGAGTTGTCGAGGATCAACAGCAGGTTGGGCGGCACTCCGCCCGGCGTGCCTTGATAAATGTCGATATCGTCGGCGTGCGCACCCAGGCTCGCCAGCGTCAGGATCATCAGCACGACCCATTTCGACAAAAGTGGCAAGGTTTTCATATTTAGCTCCTTCGTGCCCCCGACGGCGGCCTGACGTTGGTTCGGATCGAAATTGCCATTGGCGCAATCAACAGCCGGTGCCCACGGTCATTTGACGTATTGCAATGCCTTGGTGCGTGGTGGTGCTGGTGGTCGCAACGCCGGGGGCAGTGGCCGTGGCGCTGATGTCCCAGTTCGCGTCCGAACAATTGGAATTGGCGCCCTGGGCGGTCGAGGATTGGAGGAAGCACGCTTGATTGGCGGCCGACCACGAGAAGACCGGCGTCGTCGGCTGGGCGCTCTGGGGAACAGGTGTGAAGCTGATGCAGGTCGGCGCGGGCACGGTGACCGCATAGGTGGAGGCCGACTGGCCGCTGTCGTTGATATCGACCTGCACGGTGCTGGTCGCCGGCAAGGTTGCGAAGTTTCCGTTGCTGATGATGGTCTCGATCGCCTGCTGTGCCGCCGCTTTCGATTCTTCCTGGATCTGCATGTTGCCGACGACCTTGGTGTTGACGTTGGTCGCCTTGATGGCGGAGATGACGATCAACGTCAGCAGCACGAGGAAGATCATCGCGATCAGCAGCGTGGCGCCGGCCTGCGATGGTCTGCCGCGCGAGGGGAAAGGGTTCTTGTTCATGGCTGCTCCCGCCGGCCCGAGCCGTTGTACAGGCGCACCAGCGCGCTGTAGGCGTGGCGCTTGATGTGGTCGTTGAAGGGGCCGACATTGCCGAGCGCCAGGCCCATGTCGTAGATTCTGCTGTCTGTCCAGCCCGCGCTGGCTTCGGTGCTGCGCGCCAGCACATGGACGCGCACTGCCATCACGTTGGCCCAGTTGGTCAGCGCGCTCGCCCAGCTATAGCTGGCATTGCAAGCCGCGATTTCGGTGGCGGGCGGGCTGGTGGGGTTGCTGGTGTAGCAGTCGGGTGCGCCGTCGCCGTCCGTATCCACGCCGTAGTCGAACTGCAGGTTTTCGATGCCTTCGACCAGCGGCGTGACCGTCATCGCGCCATTCACGTATTCGGCCATCTTCAGGGTCGGCGTGGTGTCGGTGCCGCTGCCGGCGCAGACATCGCAAGTACTGACGAAGTAGATGTGCTGCACCACCTTGCGCAGGGACTCGGGCGTGACGCACTTGTTTTGCAACAAGGGGAAGCTTGCCGTCCCGGCGCCGATCGCGAACGGCGTGGTGTCGGTGGCGCAGTTGGACACCTGAAGATAGGTTTCAGTTGCGCTCCCCGGGGGCGTCACGGGTGTGGTGTCGACGCGGGAAACAACCAGCATCGCAGTGTTGGAGAGGACGTTGCTGATGCAGGTCGGCGCCGTGGCCAGCCCGTACAGCGCCAAAGGCACCGTCGAGGGGCCTGGGGTGGCTACTGGCGTATAACCCAGGGCCGCGAATGTGGTGGAACACGCCGTTGGTATCGCCGGGGACGTGTAGACCATGTTTCCCGAGGAGCCGAAATAGCCGGCGTTGCGCAAGTCCGTAGTCAGCAACTGCACGGCATAGCGGCCGTTCTCGATCTGGCGCGATGATTTGTCAAGCTCCGAGCGCGACACCACGCTGGAGACCAGCAGGCTGATCAGGCCGATCAGGATGAACAGCCCGAGCGTGATGCCGACCATCAACTCGATGAGCGTGAAGCCGCGGCTGCGAAGCCGGCTGCCGGCATGGCGGACGAGACGATGGGGCAGGGTGCACGCGTTCACGATAGCTTTCCGATCTGAACCTTGGTGGTGACGACCCGGTGCAGCTTTTCGTTGCCGTACAGGCCGTTGCCGCAGGGGAAAGGCGTGGTTCCGTTGGCCAGCGTGGGTGCATAGGTGGGGGCCAGGCCCTGCCACGACACGGCGATGAGATAGACGTTGTTCGCGGCGTCGTCCTGGGTGATGCAGCCAACGGCGCCGATCATGGCGCCGACCTTCGATCCTGACCCTGTGAGGCTTTCCGCGCTTCCCTTGAGCATCGCGTCCCAAGCTGTGAGATCGGCCACAGCCTGGACCCGCTGAAGTACGGTACTCGATGGCGCAGTGGTCGATGTGCAGGAGGGGATACTTGTGCTGCCCGTGCCCAGCGTCACGCCGGTGCTGCCATTCGAATAGCAAAGGGCGATCCCGTTGTAGGGGACCACGCTGATGGCGACTCCGCGGTTGGCGCTGAGGCGGTCACTCATGTCCTGCAACAACTGCAGGGCCTGCACGCGCTGGTATGACTCCATCTCGGCCAGATTGGCGCGGCTGCTCACGCCGGCCAGGCCGAGCAGGCCGAACAGCAGGATGACCAGCGTCACCAGGACTTCGAGGAGGGCGAAGCCGGCCTGCTGGGTGCGACATGGATTGCTGGCCTGGAGAGACATGATTAGCACACTCCCATGCGGGTGCTGGGCACGCCGCTGAGGCCGAGCGAAACACAACGCGACGTGACGCCCGTCATGGCCGTGGCCGGCGCAATGGTGAACGCGGTGCTTGTGGTGCTGGAGCGACCATCGTTGCCATAGGTGATCGTGGCGAGGTTGGCGGAATCGGTGATCGACAGGTTGCTGTAGGCTTGCTGGTTCAGCAGCGCGGCCGTGCCCGCACCGGCGGAAACCGTCCACCCACCATCCCAGGTGCCAGCCGTGCGCAGCAGGCTGACGTTGGCGTTGCGCGTGATGGCTTCGCTGCGCGCGAGCGTCAGGGCCGTCGTCAGGTCGAACGACGCGTTGCGAATGCGCTGCGTGGTGATGAACTCGCGGAACGAAGGAGCTGCCAGCGTCGCGAGAATCGCCGCGACGGCAATGGTGACTACCAACTCGATCAGGGTGAATCCGCGCATCCCGTGCCGGGGCTTGTCGCCCCGCCAGGGTGATGACCGGGTGTGCGGCCTCACCAGCATGTCGTGCCTGTTCCCGAAGCGGATTTGGTGCCCGCCTGGTCCACAGTCAGGGTTCCGCAGGCAGTGTCTCTGGTGGCTTGAGTATTGATGGGTGTCGCCGTAACGGTGAAGCCGGGGGCGCTTGCAGCGGCGCTGGGCGCGGTGGCAACGGTGTAGTTGGGAGCTACGTTGGCTGGCGCAGCGGTGTTCAAGGTGGGGAGGTCGGGGGCATAGGCCCTGGCGTCCAGCAGATAGCGCTGCTGCAAGCCGCTGACCTCCAGCATGTAACCCTCGGCCGCCGCCCGGTTGGAGCGGACGATGTAGCTCGTGTAGGACGGGTAGGCGATCGCAGCCAGGATGGCAACGATGGCGACCGTGATCATCAACTCGATCAGTGTAAATCCGACATGTTTTTTCATCGATTTCCTGCCAATTCAGGTATTCGGTCAAGTTCCCGTGAATGTTGCTTTCTGTAATTTATCCGGAATAAATGTGAATTTATCACATGCAAGTTTTGACTATTCCGGGATTCCGACGAGTGGTCATCATCGGGCGACAAGCGGTGCAAATGACCTTGCTTTGACTCCCGGCTCAATAACTTGCGCCTGAGCGCCGGTGGCGGGACGTACGGGCACAAAGCGGATCTGGCCGTTGCCTGCTGATACAAGAAATCGCGGCGCCGTCCTACAGGGGCGAGCGGCGCCATCTGTATATTTGGCAAGTGGGATAAATTCACATTTATTCCGTTTTCCCGTATGAGCGAATAATTTATTAAGAGGTCTTTCATGAAACTGCTCAGAAATCTCAAACCGGTTTTGGCGGGGCTTTTGGTGGTGGGTCTGGCCGCCTGTGGTGGTGGCGGTAGCGGCGGAAGTGCCAGTGCCGGCAGCGGCACCTTGCGCCTGGCGATGACGGACGCACCGGCCTGCGGTTATGACGCCGTGAACGTGACGATCCAGAAGATCCGCGTGAATCAGAGCAGCAGCGCCAGCGACACTGATGCCGGCTGGTCCGAGGTCGTGTTGAACCCCGCCATGCGTGTGAATCTGCTGGGCCTGACCAATGGGGTGCTGGCCGAACTCGGTCAGACGCCGCTGCCCGCGGGCAAATACACCCAGCTCAGGCTGGTGCTGGCAGACAACAGCAGCGCCAATCCGCTGGCCAACTCAGTGGTGCCCACGACGAGCACGACCGAGGTGGCGCTCAAGACGCCGAGCGGCCAGCAGTCCGGCCTCAAGGCCAATATCGACATCGATGTCGCTGCCAACAAGATGGCTGATTTCGTGCTCGACTTCGACGCCTGCAAATCGGTCGTTGTCGCGGGCGGATCGGGACAATACCTGCTCAAGCCGGTGGTCACCGTGATCCCACGCTACGTCTCCGGTGTCGCCGGATTCGTGGACGCCACGCTGGCCAATGGAAACACAAGTGTGTCGTTGCAGCAGGGGGGTGTGGTCGTCAAGGCCACCACGCCAGACAGCACCGGCAAGTTCCTGCTGCAGCCGGTCGCACCGGGCACCTACACGCTGGTGATGACGGCGCCTGGCCGCACCACGGCGATCGTCACCAACGTGCCGGTTGCGGCGGACACGGTGACCTCCGTCAACGCATCCGGCACACCGTTCAATCCCCCGGTTTCCAGCAGCGGGACCGTGAGCGGCACCGCACCGGTCAATACCCTGGTGCGCGTCCTGCAGCCGCTGACGAGTGGCGGCTCCGTGGAAGTTGCAGGCCGGTTCGTCGATGGCGTCACGGGTGCCTACAGCTACCCGCTGGCCGTGAATGCGCCGCTGGTGGCGCCTTTTGTTGCGATGCCGAACTCGCTCGTGTTTGCTGCGGATACGGCGGCGGCGGGCAAGTACACGCTCGATGCAAGCCTGACAGGATTTGCGGACAAGACGGCGACGCTCGCGACGCTGGCATCGGGCGCAACGATCACGACCAACTTCATGTTCCCTTGAGCGCCGCGGCCACTGGACTCAAAACAGCTGGTCCGTGGCCGCTATTGAATTCGTAGTTGAATGTGTAGATACAGCATGGGTTACAGGCGTATTTGACTCAAATTCTCGGGCTTCTGCCGCTTTCAGGAGCGAGCCCACGCGCACGCCCAGCAGGCGCAGCCGCTGCGTCAGAGGCACGCGCTTCAGGCACAGTCCGGCGGTGTGGCGGATGACCCCGGCGTCGTCCGTGTAGTGGGCGATGGTCTGGTCGCGCGTCACGCTTTTGAAGTTGTCGTAGCGCAGCTTGATGCCGATGGTCTTGCCCACGTAGCCCTTGCGCTGCAGGTCGCCGGCCAGCTTCTCGCACAGCGAGGTGAAGATGGCGCCCAGCTCGGCCCGGTCGCGCACCGCGTGCAGGTCGTGGTCGAACGTGGTTTCGCGGCTGATCGAGACCGGCTCGCTCTCCAGCACCACCGGGCGCTCGTCGCGGCCGTTGGCGGCGTCATGCATCCAGGCGCCCGTGGCCTTGCCGAAGTTGTCGATCAGCCATTCGCGCGGCTGCGTCGCCAGCTCGCCGATGGTGTGGATGTGCAGCCGCGCCAGTATCTCGTCCGCCTTCGGGCCGATGCCGTTGATCTTGCGGCAGGCCAGCGGCCAGATGCGGCTCTGCAGGTCTTCTTCATGGACGATGGAGATGCCGTTGGGCTTGTTGAACTCGCTGGCCATCTTGGCGATCAGCTTGTTGGGGGCTACGCCGATGGAGCAGGTCAGGCCGGTCTTGTCCGCGATCGCCTTCTGGAGCAGACGCGCCAGTACGCGTCCGCCCTCGCGCTGGCCGCCGGGCACCTCGGTGAAATCGATGTAGACCTCGTCCACGCCGCGGTCCTCCATCAGCGGCGCGATCTCCAGGATGATGGCCTTGAACAGGCGCGAGTACTTGCGGTATTCGTCGAAATCGACCGGCAGCAGGATGGCCTGCGGGCACAGCCTGGCGGCTTTCATCAGGCCCAGTGCCGAGCCGACGCCGAATTGCCGCGCTGCATAGGTGGCCGTGGTGATCACGCCGCGCCCGGTGTAGTCGCGCAGCACGGGAAAGGCCTCCACCGGGATGCCGGCCAGGCCGCGCTCGCCCTGCACCAGCCGCAGTGCCTCGTCCTGCCGGCGCCGCGCACCGCCAAT
Source organism: Burkholderiaceae bacterium (assembly GCA_004322085.1). Taxonomy (GTDB): domain Bacteria; phylum Pseudomonadota; class Gammaproteobacteria; order Burkholderiales; family Burkholderiaceae_C; genus Rhodoferax_A. The sequence goes on along the minus strand of SCRR01000177.1, from coordinate 1,217 downwards.
GACGACCGGCAAGCCCTTGAGCTGCGGATAGCGCAGCAACTCGACCGAGGCGTAGAACGCATCCATGTCGAGATGGGCAATGCGGCGGATCGGGGCATTCATGCAGCGCAGGATAGCAAGAAGCGCGACGCTCCAATTTGACAAAGCGCTGGGCCGGCTTGGTGACACTGGCGCCTGGCCGGTGTACGCCCACCTGCAAACGGCCCCCGCAAAGCCGCGCGGGCAACGCTGACAAGGCGCGGAGCGCAGAATCGACTTGGCCGTTGCCGAGTGCGTCGACTGCGTCCGTGCAGGGACGTGAACCGTGGGCGGCCAGACCATCCAACGCACTCCGGAAAGGGGAAGTGATGTCGACTCAACAGGAAAAGGCAAACCGCTTTCGTGCACTGCATCAGCAGGATCACGCCTTCATCATTCCCAATCCGTGGGACGTCGGCACGGCCCGGCTGCTGGCGGGTCTGGGGTTCGAGGCACTCGCCAGCACCAGTGCCGGCTACGCGTTCTCCATGGGCCGGCGCGATGGTGCGGTGGGCCGCGACCAGATGATGCTGCACCTCGCCGAGCTGGCGTCGGCCACTGACTTGCCGGTCAGTGCCGATCTTGAAAACGGGTTTGGCGATGACCCGCAGGCCGCAGCGCAGACCATCTCGCGCGCTGCGGCGGCAGGCATGGTCGGGGGCTCGATCGAAGACGCGACAGGGCGCCGCGATGATCCGATTTATCCGCAGGCGCTGGCGGTCGAGCGCATCCGGGCCGCGGTGGCGGCGGCGCGTGCGCTGCCTTTCTCCTTCACGCTGACGGCGCGCGCCGAAAACTACCTGCATGGCCGGCCCAACTTGAAGGACACCATTGCACGCTTGCAGGCTTACCAGGAAGCTGGTGCGGACGTGCTCTATGCGCCCGGCCTGAAAACCCGGGACGACATCGCAGCCGTGGTCAGTTCGGTGGATCGCCCCGTCAACGTGCTCGCCGGGCCACAAGTGCACATGACGCTGGACAAACTCTCAAGGATCGGCGTCAAGCGGGTCAGCGTCGGTGGCTCCCTCGCGCGCGCAGCCTTTGGTGCCATGCTGCGCGCCGGGCACGAGATGCGCGAGCACGGCTCCTTCGACTTCGCCAACGACGCCGTCAGTCACGGCGACATCAGTGCGATGTTGCCGCCGTGAAACTGGAACCCGGGCGAGGTGGAGCGCCTGCCAGGATGGTGGGTTCTGCGC
>SCRR01000176.1 GCA_004322085.1 Burkholderiaceae bacterium | reverse complement strand
GTCAGGCGATCGGCCGGCCAGCCGTTCGACTCGAAGCGCCAGATCGTGGTCTGCCACAGTGCAGCACTGTCGCCGTTGCCATGCACGAAGACAATGGGCGTCGCATTCCACTGGGTCGGCCCCGAGGCGCAACCGGCCAGCAGCGCGGTGCTGGCGAACAAGCCCAGGAACAGGTGACGTGTCGTGATCATGGCGTTCTCTTTTTTTAACGAAAATGCCCGCAAGCCAAATACCTGCGGGCATGATTTGCTATCAACGGTGAAGCATCATGCAAACACGCCGGCCTTGTCCTGCATGCGTTGCGACACTTCACCCAGATGGTACAGGGTGTCGCCGAAGGTCATCTCCATCTGCGTGAGACGCTTGAAGTAGTGGCTCACGATGTACTCGTCGGTCACGCCGATGCCGCCGTGCAGCTGCACCGCCTGCTGACCGACAAAGCGCATCGCCACGCCCAGTTGGTACTTGGCGCGCGCCATGGCGCGGCGCCGTTCCTCGGTGGGAGCGTTCAGCTTGAGCGCCGCGTAATAGCTCATGGAACGTGCCAGCTCCAGCTGCATCTTCATGTCGGCGATGCGATGCCGCAGTGCCTGGAAAGTGCCGATGAAGACGCCGAACTGCTTGCGTGTGTTCAGGTACTCCACGGTGATCGCCATCGTCTTGTCCATCACGCCCACACCTTCGGCGCAGGTCGCGGCGATGCCGATGTCGACCGCGTGTTCGAGCGCGCCCAAGCCGTCCAGCGTGATCAGGCTGGCCGGGGCGTTCTTGAAGCTCACCTCCGCAGCGCGGCCGCCATCCTGCGTGCCATAGCCGCGCGTGGCCACACCGTTTGCACTACGCTGCACCAGGAACAGGGCCATCTTGCCATCCACCATGGCGGGCACGATGTAGGCGTCTGCCTGGTCGCCCACGGGCACGATGCTTTTGGTCCCGTTCAAGGTCCATGCGTCGCCGGTCTGCGCTGCCTTGGCCGCGCAGACGTCGAGTTTGTAGCGAGCCGCGCGTTCCTGCTGCGCCAGCACGACGAGGGCTTCGCCGCTGGCGATTTTGGGCAGCCAGGCAGCCTTGACAGCCTCGGTCGCGTAGCCCGCAAGCACGCCGCCCGCGATCAGTGTCTGCGCCAGCGGCTCCAGCACGATGCCACGCCCGAGCTCTTCCATTACCACCATGCCCTCGACCGGGCCCATGCCCAGGCCGTCATTCGCTTCGGGGATGTACAAGCCAGTCAGGCCAAGTTGCGCTAGTTCGGTGTAAGCCTCGCGCGAGAAGCCGCCGGCCTTGACGATGGCGCGACGGCGTTCGAAGCCATAGCCCTTGTCCACCCACTTGCGCACCGCGTCGCGCAGTTGTTCCTGATCATCTGTGAAATCGAAATCCATTTGTCACTCCTAGTGAAACTCTTACTAGAGCCCCCTCCTGGAGGGGGCGCGGGGGAGCAGTGTTGTCGGGCAACGCCCGGACTGTTCTACGGCGTTAGCCGAGAACAGTCTGGGCGACGATGTTGCGCTGCACTTCGTTGGAGCCGCCGTAGATGGTGGTCTTGCGCAGGTTGAAGTAGGTCGAGGCCAGCGGCGCGCAGTGGGCAGCACCGACATAGTCGCCCTGCCAGCCCGCTTCCATGGCTTCGTGAATCAGGGGCAGGCTGTACGGCCCGGCCGCGAGCATCATGAGTTCGCTGTAGCGCTGCTGGATTTCGCTGCCCTTGATCTTGAGCAAGCCCGCCACGTCGAGCGAGTTCTTGCCCGATTTTTCGGCCGAGAGCACGCGCAGCACCATCATCTCCAGCGCCACCACGTCGACCTCGAGTTTGGCGATTTCGTCGCGGAAACGGGTGTCGTCGTACACGCCCTCGGCCTTGGCGATGCGCTTGAGGCGCTCCAACTCGCGCTTGGCGCGGTTCACGTCGGCGATATTGGTGCGCTCGTGCGACAGCAGATGCTTGGCGTAGGTCCAGCCCTTGTTTTCCTCGCCGATGAGTTGGTCGGCCGGCACTTCGACGTTGTCGAACCAGACCTCGTTGACCTCGGCCTCGCCGTCCAGCAGCACGATCGGGCGCACCGTGACGCCGGGCGACTTCATGTCGATCAGCAGGAACGAGATGCCGGTCTGCGGCTTGCCCTCAGAGCTGGTGCGCACCAGACAGAAGATCCATTCACCGTACTGACCCAGCGTGGTCCAGGTTTTCTGGCCATTCACGATGTATTTGTCGCCACGGCGTTCGGCGCGCGTCTTGACCGAGGCCAGGTCCGAGCCCGAGCCCGGCTCGCTATAGCCCTGGCTCCACCAGACCTCGCCGCTGGCGATGCCGGGCAGGAAACGCTTTTGCTGCGCCTCGTTGCCGAAAGTCATGATCACGGGCGCCACCATCACGGGGCCGAACGGGATCACGCGCGGCGCGCCAGCCAGTGCGCATTCTTCCTCGAACAAATGCTTTTGCACCGCACTCCAGCCCGGGCCGCCGAACTGCGTGGGCCAGCCCCAGCCGAGCCAGCCCTTTTTGCCCAGGATCTTGGCCCAGCGCTGCATGTCGTCGCGCGACAGGCGCAGGGCGTTGTGCACCTTGTGCGAAATGTCGGCGGGCAGGTTCGCGTGTACCCAGCTGCGGATGTCTTCGCGGAACTTCTGTTCTTCGGGGGTAAAGGCCAAATCCATTCGATAAATCTCCAGTGAATGCCGGGCGAAAACGCCGTTTTTAGCACGACCGTTCGATTGCCCATGTCCAAGTGGCGACAAGCGCTACCCGCCGCATAGTTTTGCACTTCTGCGGGTGCGACGCCAGCAGGTTTTCCCGCGCTCTACAGGCGGGGAAACTCCACCCTTGCGGGCCGGCCCGATAATCGCGCCCAGCATGAAAAACATTGTCATTTTGATCTCGGGCGAGGGCTCCAACATGGCTGCCATCGTGCGCACCGCCCAGCGTGAGTGCTGGAGCGAGCGGCTGGGCGCGCGCGTGGCGGCCGTCATCAGCAACAAGTCGAGCGCAAAGGGCCTGTTTTTTGCGCGCGAGCAGGGCATTGCGGCCGAAGTGGTCGAGCACACCGGACACCCGTCGCGCGAGGCGTTCGACGCGGCGCTCGCGGCCGCCGTCGAGCGCCATCAGCCGGCGCTGGTGGTGCTGGCCGGTTTCATGCGCATCCTCACGCCGGGCTTTGTCGCCCGCTATGAGGGCAGGCTGTTGAACATCCACCCTTCGCTGTTGCCGGCCTTTCCGGGCTTGCATACGCACCAGCGCGCGATCGACGCCGGCTGCCAGGTCGCGGGGTTGACCGTGCATCAGGTCACGGCCGAACTGGACCATGGACCGATCCTGGCGCAGGCCGTGGTGCCACTGCTGACGCACGATAC
>SCRR01000175.1 GCA_004322085.1 Burkholderiaceae bacterium | reverse complement strand
GGCAACAGAGCCCAACAAGCAGGCCACAAAATGGGCCGGATTTGGCCCCAACTTCGAAAACTCGGTCGAAGAGCACCACTGTCAACGATTCGGCGCTACTTGTTCACCGTAGCCTTAACCCTTTTGTATCGACTTTTGCCGCCAACAGGAGTTAAATCTGAGCTTCGTGGCAGGGCCGGTGCACCCAATCCTCACCGAATTCAGTGCCTGCGCGAAGAAGCAGCAGGGAGCGACATGAAGCTGTATGTACGTTTTTTAAAATTGATTTGTGGCTGCGCCCTCATCCTGCTGTCGGGGCTGGCACAGGCGCAACAGGAGCCAATAGGCTACGTGAAAACCGTGACCGGTGACGCCTGGATCACCACCATGGGCCAGCGCGTGAAAGCAGAGCTGGGGACTGCCGTGATGATTGGCAGCCAGATCAAGACCGAACCCGGAGCATCCCTCGGTGTGACTTTCAAGGACAACACCGTCATGTCGTTTGGGCCCGATACCGAAATGAACGTGGATGAATACACTTTCGCACCGGCACAGGGGCACTTGAAGCTGGTGACGCAAATGGTCAAAGGCTCGCTGAATTATGTTTCCGGCCTCATTGCCAAACTCGAACCCCAGGCGGTGACCATCAAGACGCCCTCGGGCATCATTGGCGTCAGGGGAACCCAGTTCCTCTTGCAGGTGGAACCAGCCAAGTGAGAGGGTTGTGCAGCATTGGCAGGATGACAGCCGCTGTGGCCATGGCTGTGTGGCTGGCCGCTTGTGCCGGCCCAAGCTCCTACATCGTTTTGTTGCCGAATCCCGATGGGACTGTTGGCAGTGTGATCGTCAAGAGTCAACACGGCGAGCAAATCGTTTCGAAAGCCGATCAAGGCGTCTTGCTGGATGGCAGCAAAGCGCCCTTTGACGTCCCAAAGGCACAAATCGCACAGGATTTTGGCGCCGCCATTGCAGCCCGACCCATCCTGCCAGAGCATTACATGCTGTTCTTTGAGTTGGGCAACAGCAGTTTGACAGCCGCGTCAAAAAAGGAGTTGCCGGTCATCCTGGAACGCGTACGCGCCCGCAAGAGTGCCGACATTTCCGTGATCGGGCATACGGACACATTGGACACCCCCTCGTCCAACTATCTGCTGGGACTCAAACGAGCCCAGGCCATCGCGGATCAATTAAGGCAATTGGGCCTCGATCACATCAACATCTCCGTTGAGTCGCAAGGTCTGACAAACTTGCTGGTTCCAACCCCCATGGGCGTTGCCGAACCCCGCAACCGCCGCGTCGAAATAACGATTCGGTAATCTGCCGGGGGCTCGCGCTTTATTTCTCGTCCATCACGATGAGGTCATCCTGAGCGCCTGACCGCAGGCGCGCCAGGTGCAGGCGCAACAGCGCGTCATGCGGATATTTCTGAGTGAGCGATTCGAAGTGCGCCAGCGCCAGGCTGACTCTGTCCGGGTCTGGAGGGTCCAGCGGGCGCAGCAAACGCATGCAGGCAGCGTAATCCGCGGCCGGCGCGGTCGATTCAGCGTCGGTCGCTGCCAGGGGTTCATAAACCTCCAGCGGCTGGACTTTGCCCTTGAGGACCAGGAACCCGACGAGGCGTGCAGGAACCCCGGTGCACCCGTCCAAAATGGCCCTGGACACACATACCCGCGTGCCCAGATGCTTGTTCACGCTCTCCAGGCGTGACGCGGTATTGATCGGGTCACCCAGGGCCCGGTAGTCAAAAAGTGTCTTGCCGCCAAAGTTTCCGACAATGACTTCTCCGGTGTGTACTCCGATCCGCGTGTATCCCCAGGCGACTCCCGACGCTCTCAGCCGAACCGCATAAGCCGTGGCAAAGCGGTCCATCTCGAGGGCACAGTCCATGGCGCGTTGCTGGTGATCGCGTTGCGGGACGGGTGCAGAAAAAAGGACCGCCACAGCATCACCCACGATGCGATCGAGCGTGCCATCGTGTTTGAAAACAATGGCGACCATGCCGTCAAGGTATTCGTTGAGCTGCGCAACCGCCTGCATCGGATCTCCGGCTTCCATCATGCGGGTGAAGTCGGTCAGATCGGTGAAGACAAAGCTGCAGGTCTGACGCTGCCCACCCAGTTGAAGCCGGTCGGGGTGCGCGACCAGGTGCGCAACCCGGTTCGGAGAAACATACCGGGAAAAGGCCTCACGCACCCAGCGTCGCTCCCTCTCGGTGAGCCAATGGTGAACGCTGCCACCCAACGCAAATCCGACGGCAACGACAAGGATGGGGTATATCGCGTCCAGCAGGAGATGGTGCACGGCAAATGCATAACACGCCCCTGCAACCATCACGGTCGAGGCAACCAGCAACCCGAGGACGTCCGACCAGGCAGGCAAAGCCAGCGCGAAAAGACCCGCCGCCAAGGCGCACAGAACGATGACCAGCGCCTCCAGTCCGCCCACCCAGGCAGGTCGCTCCAGGTACTGTCCAAGCAAAATCTGCTCCAGAGCCTGTGCGTGGGTTTCCACGCCCGGTATGACCCCGCCCATGGGGCTGAAGCGCAGGTCCATCAGTCCGGCGGCCGAACTGCCCACCAGGACGATGTCGCCATCCAGTTTGTCCTTGCCGACCTGGCCGCTCAGCACCTGCGCAGCGGAAACGTACCGGTCAGGCTGGGGCCGGGAGTAATACAGCCAGATTTCCCCCCTGGAGTCGGTCGGCACCGTCAGATGACCGATGCCGACGTCCTCGATGCCGGCGTCGCTGCTATGCAGCACGTAATTGCGGGCGCCCTGCGCCACTCGCAGCGCCTCGGCGCTCAGGCTGGGAACGAAGTGGTTCCCCAACCGGAAGAGCATGGGGACCCGGCGCACCACGCCATCCGTATCGGACGCGAAGTTGAGTGCGCCCACCCCCTTGGCCGCAGCCATGAGATGGGGCAGTGGCAACACGATCGAGTCGAACGCATTTAACCACTGCGTCGGGTTGCCGCCACCACTGCGAATGATCCGATACGGAAGCTCCGGTTTGTCTGGGCCATTCAAGGGGTCGGCGCGCTGGCCGGTGCGCTCCAGACTGGAACCCAGCACGACGTTTTGCGCCTTGAAGCTGTTCTGCAGCACCAGATCGTTATCGGGCAGGGTTTGCAGGAGCGGGGTGACTTTGGGATCGTTCCAGAGTTGCGCCATGCGTGCCGGTGAGGTTCTGTCGGGCTCGGCCAGCAGGACGTCAAACACCACCACGACGGCGCCGTCCGCGTGCAAACGGTCGACCAGCTTTGCCAGAATCGTGCGGGGCCAGGGCCACTGTCCATACTTCTTCAGGCTGGCTTCGTCGATGTCCACCACGCGAACGCCCACGGGGGTATAGGCGCGCGGGAACCAACGCTGCAACTGATCGAACTCCGCCAAACGCAGGTTTTGCAACGGAATCGGGTCAACCAGCCGCAACGCCAATGCCGCGACAGCCAGCGCGATCACGAGCGATACCGCGACGAGGTTGGACAGTACCCCCGGAAGATTGTGAAGTTGCAGTCTTGAAAGCATGTTGCAGTGGCATTCTCGGTGAAGGCCCGCTCGAAGGCAGCTTACAGCGCTTCGAAGAAGCACCTGCTGCTGCGAAATTCCTGCGCGTCAAGTCTTGTTCAGTCCGCGTAGATCCCGGCCTTCTTGATCACCGGCCCCCATTTGGCGATTTCGGACTCCAGATGGGTTCTCAGGCCCGCCGGGGTCATCTTGTCCTGGGGCACGATGTCGGAGCTCAGGTCGTTCAGGCGCTGCTTGACCATAGGGTCCAGCATCGCCACGCGCAACGCGGCGTTGAGTTTGTCGATGACCGGTGCCGGCGTGCCCTTGGGCGCATACATACCATGCCAGGCCTTGACCTCGAATCCCTTCAAGCCCTGCTCGTCCAGCGTCGCCACGTTGGGCAGCGAGCCCAGCCGCTTGAGCGTGGTGACGCCGAACACCTTGATGCGGCCTTCCTTGATCATGGGCACGGTTTGCGTGGTCTGGTCGCACAGCAGGTCCACCTGGCCGCCGAGCAGATCGTTCATGGCCGGTCCCGTGCCCTTGTAGGGAACGGTGGTCAGCTCGACACCGACCTGGCTCATGAACATCAGGCCGCACAGGTGCGACACGGCGCCCAGCCCCGCGTTGGCGAGCGAAACCTTGTCCTTGTTGGTCTTCACATAGGCCAGTAGTTCATTGAAGTTGTTGGCCGGAAAATCCTTGCGCGCGAGCAGCGTCATCGGTACATCCACCACCTGGCCGATGTATTCGAAATCCTTCAATGGGTCGAAGCTCAGCTTGCGGTACAGCGCGGGCGCTGTGGCCATCCCCATGTGGTGCAGATAAATGGTGTAGCCATTGGGCGCGGCACGCGCCACCCGGGTCGAGGCGATGGTGCCACCCGCGCCCACCGTGTTTTCTATCAGCACGCTTTGCCCCAAGGCCTTGCCCATGGGAACGGCAATCATGCGCGCCACGACGTCGGTCGGACCGCCGGCCGCAAACGGCACCACCAGGATCACGGGTTTTTCGGGATAGGCGATCTCGCTGAGCGCCGCGGTATTGGCGCCCAGCACCAGCGCAGCCACGGCCGCGATCCTCAAGGTTTTGAACTTGATCATGTTGTCGTCCTCACTATGAATGGGTTTGTCTGTGAATCGGGCCGCGAAACGGGGTTACAAACCCGTACCGCGGCGCCGGTCTGCCTCACACAGGCCGCGCGATACTGACGGAGGATGGCACCGGGGGCAATGGGCAAAATCCCTTGCCCTGCACGTTGCACGTGCTGGTGAATACGCCCTACCGCCGGCTGTCTACGGTGCACTTCTCCAGCAGCCACCCGACCTTGGGCGCTTGTGCGATGTGCCACAGCGCATCGATCCCGGCCTGCGCTTCGGTCGGGGTCGCGCCGCCGCTGTAGGCCGCGAGCCGCAACGCCTTGGCCGTGATCTCTTCGCGGCTCAGGGTATTGCCCGGGTCGCCCTTGGGCTCATCAACCCGGCCCTGCAGCACGCGACCATCGGTGGTGGTGACCGTGACCTTGCCGATCCAGCGCTGCGGATAGGCGCGGTCGACCTCGGCATCCAGCTCCATCGAGATCCGCTCGCACAGGGCCAGTGTGGCCTCGTCTTGGAAATGCTGGTCGAACTCCGCCAGTCCCGCATGGCCAAAGCGCGCGACCAGCGCCAGCACGGTGCCCATGGAGAACTTGCTCTGATGCACCGTGGCCGGGTTGGTCACCGGCCCGAGCACATCGAGCGCGCCCTGGTGCACATGCGTGACCACGCGCACCAGATCGTCCGGCACAAGCTTGTTGGCCTGCATCACCTGCAGCAGCGCATCGGCCGCCGGGTGCGTGTGGCGGCACGACGCGTGGTATTTGAACGAGGTCTCGGCCGTGGCCCAGCGCGTGCCCAGACCCTCGGTGAGGCGAGCGGGATCAGCGTCACTCGACATGCCGGCCGCCATGCCCTGTGGGCCTTCCAGGATCTGCGCCGCGCCGGTGAAGCCGTCTTGGGCCAGATACGCGGCCATCAGTCCCGCCGATGCCGCGTGCGCGGTGTGCAGCTGCTTGGAGTCCGCCGCCGTGCGCAGGAACTCCCACAGCCCGGCGGACTGGGTACCGGCGGAACCGAAGGCATGCCGCATCTGTGCCGCATCGAGCCCGAGCAGGTTACCCACCGCCGCGGCTGCAGCCAGCGTGCCGGCCGTACCCGTGGTATGGAACACCTTGTAGTGCGAGCGGCCGAGGAACTCGCCCACACGAATACCTACCTCGTAGCCCGCTACGGCGGCCGTCAGCAGTTGCTGCCCGCTCGCGCCGAGTGACTGCGCCACCGCGAGCGCCGGTGAGAGCACCACTGTGGCCGGATGGAACACCGAACCGTTGTGCACGTCGTCCTGCTCGGCCACGTGCGAGGCCGCGGCATTGACCATAGCGGCGAAATACGCACTGGTGCGGCTGCGGTTGAAGAGAACTTCGGAAGGACCGCCAAGCGGCCCCATGCTGGCGGCAAAGCGGGCGATGGTTTCGACCGGGCGTGACCCTTTTCCGGCGAGGGCCGAACCGAACCAGTCGACCAGCAAGTCTTCCGTCTTGCGAATCACGGGGTCGGGAATGGCGTCAAAGCGCAGACCGGCGGCGAATGTGGCGAGTTGTGCAGTGGGGGAATTCATAGCGGGTATTTTTAAGAGAAATATGGCTCTGGTCCTTATCTGTTATCGGAATCTTGCTATTATTGTCATAGTCAATCGATCCCCGTCAGATGGCGTGCGCGGAGCGCATCGCGGCAATGCCCGCGTCGGTGTGCCCCAGTTCGCGCAGGATCGCCTCGGTGTGCTGGCCCACAGCGGGTACCGCGTCCATACGGTACTCGAAGCCGCTGCTGCGCCCCGGCGGCAGCAGCGCCGGGATCTCGCCTACCGGTGTGTCCACCTGGCGCCAGCGGCCGCGCGCCTGCAGCTGCGGATGGGCCCACAGCCCGGCCATGTCGTTCATGCGCGCATTCGCGATCTGCGCCTTGTCCAGGCGGGCCAGCACCTCGGCCGTGTCGAGCGCACGAAAGGTCGCCAGGATGATGGCCTTGAGCGCTTCGCGGTGCTCGTTGCGGCGCGCATTGCTGTCGAAGTGGGGATCACTCGCCAGCGCCGCGTTTTGCAGCACCACCTCGCAGAACACTTTCCACTCGCGCTCGTTTTGCAGGCCCAGCATGACCGTGCCGCCGTCGCCGGCCGCAAACGGCCCGTAGGGATAGATGGTGGCATGGGCCGCGGCGCTGCGCGGCGGTGGCGGCGCGCCGTCAAACGCGTAGTACATCGGGTAGCCCATCCACTCGGCCAATGCTTCGAGCATGGACACGTCTATGTGCGAGCCCCGGCCCGTCTTGCCGCGCTGCAAGAGCGCCGCCAGCACGCTGGTGTAGGCGTACATGCCCGCAGCAATGTCGGCAATCGAATTGCCGGACTTGCAGGGATCGTCGGGTGTGCCGGTCACCGACAGGAAGCCCGCTTCGCTCTGGATCAAGAGGTCGTAGGCCTTCTTGTCGCGATACGGGCCGTCTTCGCCGTAGCCCGAGATGTCGCAGACGATGAGTTGCGGATGCTCCTGGCTCAAGGTCTCGTAGCCCAACCCCATGCGCGCGGCCGCACCGGGTGCGAGGTTCTGCACCAGCACGTCGGCCTTTGTTATGAGTTCCTTCAGCACGGCCAGCGCGGCGGGCTGCTTGAGGTCGAGCGTGAGGCTTTCCTTGGAGCGATTCACCCAGACGAAATGCGAAGCCATGCCGTCCACGCGCTGGTCATAGGCGCGTGCAAAGTCGCCCACGCCGGGACGCTCTACCTTGACCACGCGCGCGCCCAGGTCGGCCAGGTGGCGCGTGCACAGCGGCGCGGCGATCGCATGTTCCAGCGACACGACGGTGATGCCATCGAGCGGGCGCATCAAAAGCTCCTCGGCAGCCCAAGCAAATGCTCGGCCACGTAGGAGAGGATGAGGTTGGTCGAGATTGGCGCGACCTGGTACAGCCGCGTCTCGCGAAACTTGCGCTCCACGTCGTATTCATTGGCGAAGCCGAAACCGCCGTGGAACTGGATGCAGGCGTTGGCCGCCTCCCACGATGCCTTGGCCGCCAGGTACTTGGCCATGTTGGCTTGCGCGCCGCAAGCCTTGCCGGCGTCGAACAGCGCACAGGCCTTGAAGCGCATCAGGTTGGCCGCCTCGACTTCGATATAGCTCTCGGCAATCGGGAACTGCACACCCTGGTTCTGCCCGATGGGTCGGCCGAACACGACGCGCTCGCCAGCGTATTTTGTGACGCGATCGATGAACCAGTAGCCGTCGCCAATGCACTCGGCGGCTATCAGCGTGCGCTCGGCGTTCAAGCCATCCAGGATGTAGCGAAAGCCCTGGCCTTCCTGTCCGATCAGGTTCTCCTCGGGGATTTCGAGGTTCTCGAAGAACAGCTCGTTGGTTTCGTGGTTCACCATGTTGGGAATGGGGCGCACCGTCAACCCCGATTTCTCAGCCTGGCGCAGGTCGACCATGAAGATCGACATCCCTTCGGACTTCTTCCTGACCTCGGCCAGCGGCGTGGTGCGCGCCAGCAAGATCATCCAGTCGGAGTGCTGTACGCGCGAGATCCAGACCTTCTGGCCGTTGATCACGTAGCGGTCGCCCCGCTTCACGGCCGTGGTCTTGATTTTGGTGGTGTCGGTGCCCGTGCCCGGCTCGGTCACGCCCATGGATTGCAGGCGCCATTCGCCGCTGGCGATTTTGGGCAGGTACAGCTCCTTTTGCGCCTTG
>SCRR01000174.1 GCA_004322085.1 Burkholderiaceae bacterium | reverse complement strand
GTCGGCCTTGAGATCGTCGATGTGCTCGATCCCGACCGACATGCGCACGAAGTTGGGCGGTATCTTCGCGGCCTGCATTTGCGCCTCGCTCATGGTGCCGGCCCACATCGCGGCCGTGTGCACGATCAGCGAATCGACGCCGCCCAGGCTCACGGCATGCGTCGCGAGTTCCAGCGAGGCGACGAAACGGCTGGTGGCCTCGAAATTGCCGCGCACGGCAAATGCGATCACCGCGCCGTAGCCCTTCATCTGTTGGCGCGCCAGTGCATGTTGCGGATGGCTTTCCAGCCCCGGGTAGAACACCTGCTCGACCTGCGGCTGCGCTTCCAGCCACTGTGCCAGCGCGAGCGCATTGGCATTGATGCGCGCCACCCGCAGCGGCAGCGTGCGCAGGCCACGCAGCAGCAGCCACGCGTCCATCGGCGAGAGCACCGCGCCCAGCGTGGTGTGCATGCGCCAGATTTTCTCGGCCTGCTGCGCCGAGCAGCAGACAGCGCCGGCCGTCAGGTCGTGGTGGCCGCCCAGGTACTTGGTGGCGCTGTGCAGCACGATGTCGATGCCCAGCGCGTGCGGCTGCTGGTTCAGCGGCGAGGCAAAGGTGTTGTCCGCCACCGTCAGGATGCCGCGCGGCCGGGCCAGCGCCGCCACCGCGGCCAGGTCCGTCAGCACCAGCGTCGGGTTCACCGGGCTCTCGAGCATGATGAGCCGGGTGTTGGGCCGGATCGCGGCCTCGATCGCGGCCAGGTCGGTCTGCTCCACGATGCTGACCTGCACGTTGAAGCGCACCAGCACCTCCTCGAACAGCTTGGTGGTGCTCATGTAGTGCCGGCCCTGCGCGATCACGTGGTCGCCCGCCGACACCAGCGCGAGCACCGTGGTGCTGATCGCCGCCATGCCGGAGCCGGTGAGCAGCGCGGTCTCGGTCCCTTCGAGTTTTGCCAGGATCGCCGCCACATGCTCGTGCGTGGGGTTGCCGTAGCGCGTATAAAAGCCCGGGTGGCGCGGCACATTGGCCATCTCGGCGAAGTCCTGCGGAGAGTCGGCCTTGAAGGTGGCCGAGTAGTGAATCGGCGCGACCAGCGCCGAATCGCTGGACAGGCCGGCATCGCCATGCAGTACGCGGGTCTCGTTGTACCAGGATGCTGACTCGGCGCTGTGGGTGGAGGAGGGGGTGTTTTTCATGCGATGGATCGTGGGGCGGGAGGTGCCGGGGGCCGGAACCTTGGGCCAGCCAGTCTACTGGTTTGCGTTTGGGCGCGAGGGCGGTGCGGTCATCCGCCGCGGGCCAACGCGGTACGATGGCGGGCCACGCTACTTCATCAATCCGCGCCCTACATGAAGGAATCCAGCCCCCGCATCACGCAGCAGGACACGCCTTCGGGACCGTGCGCCGTGCTCGCGGGTCGCTGGACCGCGGCGCACCTCACCGGCGCGGATGCATGGCGCCAGGCCTCGCGCGACCTGCAGGCGCTGCCTGGCACCCCGCTCGCCTGGAACCTGCAGGCGCTGCAGCAGTTCGACCACGTCGGGGCACAACTGCTGTGGAATCACTGGGGTCACGCGTGGCCCGAGCGGCTCGATGCCACGCCCGACCAGCGCGCGGTGCTGGAGCGCGTGGCGCAATTCACGGTCATTCCACCGGTGCCCGGGCGGCGCACGCTGTGGCAGCAGTACCTCGGTTTGGGCGCCTGGGTGATGCAGGGGCTCGATCGGGGCCAGGACCTGACGCGGCTCATCGGCCAGTTGCTGCTCGACTTGCTGCGCCTGCTGCGCGCGCCACGCCGCGCCCCGTGGCGCGATCTGTCCGGTCATCTGTTCGGCATGGGCGCGCAAGCGCTGCCGATCACCGCGCTGGTCGGCTTCCTGATCGGCGTGGTGCTGGCTTATCTCAGCGCGCAGCAGTTGCGGCAGTTTGGCGCCGACGCCTTCATCGTCAACATGCTCGGTATCGCGCTGATTCGCGAACTCGGGCCGGTGCTGGCCGCGATCCTGGTTGCGGGGCGCTCGGGTTCGGCCATCACTGCACAGATCGGCGTGATGCGCGTCACCGAGGAGCTCGACGCGATGCGCGTGATGGGGATCGGCCATGGTTTCCGCCTGGTGCTGCCACGCGCCCTGGCGCTCGCCATCGTGATGCCGCTGATCACGGTCTGGACCACGCTTGCCGCGCTCGTCGGCGGCATGCTGGCGGCCGACGCGACGCTGGGAGTGACGCCGGCTTACTTTGTGCAGGCCCTGCCGGGCGCGGTGGACGTGGCCAACCTCACGCTTGCGATGGGTAAATCGGTGGTGTTCGGCGTGTTGATCGCGCTGATCGGCTGCCACTTCGGCCTGCGCGTGGAGCCGAACACCGAGAGCCTGGGGCGCGGCACCACCGCCTCCGTGGTGGCCTCCATCACCATGGTGATCCTGGTGGACGCGCTGTTTGCCGTGGTGTTCAGGAACGTCGGCATATGAGCACGCCCGACGCCAATGCCAACGTGACGTCCGATGACGACGTGATCGTGCGCATCGACCAGCTCTGGACCCAGTTCGGGCCGCCCGAGCACCCCGTGGTGATTCACCAGGACTTGGACCTGAGCGTGCGGCGCGGCGAAATCGTCTCGCTGGTGGGCGGCTCGGGCAGCGGCAAGACCACCTTGCTGCGGCAGATCCTGGGGCTCGAAACCCCGGCCCGTGGCACGGTGAGCGTGCTCGGCGAGCCGGCCTCGCAGATGGGCGGGAGCGATGCTTCGAGCCGGGTCGGCATGCTGTTTCAAAAGGGCGCGCTGTTCTCGGCCTTCAGTGTGCTGGACAACGTCGCCTTTGCCTTGCGCGAGCTCGGTACGCTGCCCGATGCACTGATTCGCGATTGCGCGCTGGTCAAGCTGCAGATGGTCGGCTTGAGTGCGCAGGATGCCACCAAGATGCCGAGCGATCTGTCGGGCGGCATGATCAAGCGCGTGGCGCTGGCGCGTGCGCTCATCATGGACCCGCCCCTGCTGTTGCTGGACGAGCCCACGGCGGGGCTGGACCCCGCGAGCGCGGACAGCTTTTGCACGCTGCTGGCCCTGATGCACCGCGAGATGGGTCTGACGGTGGTGATGGTCACGCACGACCTGGATACCGTATTCGAGCTCAGCACCCGCGTGGCCGTGCTGGCCGAAAAAAGGGTCGTCGTGAATGGTCCGGTGAGTGGGGTGGTGGCGTTCGATCACCCCTTCATCCGGGAATTTTTCCAGGGCCAGCGCGGGCGGCGCGCCATGGCGTTGCTGCCGGCGGGCGAGCCGGTGGCGACGCCTGTATAGAAGGAGAGCATCCGAATGGAAAACAAAGCCCATGCAATGGCCGCCGGCGCGTTCGTGCTGGTCGTCACGGCCTTGCTTATCGCGCTGGCGGCCTGGCTGATGCGCGACAAGGAGGTGTTTCGCGTCTACGAGATCTCGACCCGCGAGGGTCTGAGCGGGCTGCAAGTGCAGGCGCCGGTGCGCTACCGCGGCATCAGCGTGGGCAAGGTCGCTTACATCGGGTTCGATCCGCAGGTCAAGGGCAATGCGCTGTTGCGCATTGCGGTGGACGAGAATGCGCCCATCACCCAGTCGACCTACGCCACGCTGGGCTTTCAGGGCATCACCGGTCTCGGCTATGTCCAGCTCGACGACAACGGCAAGTCGACCCAGCCGATTCCACGGGTGGAAGATGGTGGTTACCCGCGCATCCCGCTCAGGCCCAACTTGCTCAGCAGCCTGTCCGACGAGGGCACCAAGATGCTGCGCGAAGTCGAAGAGACCACGCAGCGTGTGAACCTGCTGTTCGCCCCCGATAACCAGAAGGCGTTGATCGATGCCGTCAAGCAGTTGGGGCAGGCGGCGGACAGCGTGAACCGCCTGGCCGCCAGCGTCGACACCACCTTGACGCAGCGGCTCGATCCGGCGCTGGCCGCGGTGCCACCACTCGCCGACGCGACGCGCAAGACCCTGCAGTCGCTGCAGGGCGCATCCGACGAGTTTGGCCAGGTGGCGCGGCGTGCCAATCAGAAGGGCGGCGTGATGGACCAGCTCACCGACGCCAGCCATGCCCTCACACAGGCCGCGGCCACGCTGAACGCCGGCGCCCTGCCCAGCGTCAGCCGCGCCGGGGACGATGTCGCGCGTACGGCGCGTCAGGTCACTCGAACGGTGCGCGCGATCAGCGACAACCCGCAGTCCCTGGTGTTCGGCAGCGGCGCGGTGCAGCCCGGCCCGGGCGAGGCCGGGTTTGTTGCGCCGGCGGCCACAAAATGACGCACATCAGCTCTGGAGTTGCTATGAAACATGAAGCGCATGGTGATGGAATCATAAGGGTTTCAACCCTCTTTTGTCTGATTTTCGTGGTGACGCTCGCGGGCTGCGCGCTGACCGAAAAAAAAGTGCGCGCCGACGTCTATGACTTTGGCCCCACGGCACTCGCGACGGCGCCGGCGCCTGCTGCGGCACCCTCGTTGCCGCCTCTGGCGCTGGGCGACGTGCAGGCCAACCAGGCATTGGACAGCCTCGCCATTCTGTATCGGCTTGGTTACGCCGATGCGCAGCAGCTGCGCCCTTATGCCCACGCGCGCTGGAGCGCGCCGCCCGCGCAACTGGTGCGCCAGCGCCTGCGCGAGATCCTGAGCCAGCGCCGCGCCGTGGTGAATGCCAGCGAGAGCACCGTGCCGCTGGTGCTGCGCATCGAGCTGGAGGAGTTCAGTCAGCAGTTCGTGTCGCCCGCGCAAAGCGACGGCGTGATCCGCCTGAACGTCACGCTCAGCAAAATCACGCCGGCCGGCGAGTTACCCGTGGCGCAACGCAGCGTGCTGGTGCAGCGCCCGGCGCCCAGCGAGGATGCGGTTGGCGGCGTGAAGGCGCTGGCTGCGGCCACCGATGCGGCGGCGCGCGAGATTGCGCAGTGGCTGGCGTCGCTGCAGTGACGGCGGCGCAGCCTGAACCCAGCGCGGGATGACTATGGTTTGAATAGCGCCAAACCACGACCATCCTTTGGCTGGAAGTTGTTCTTCTATGCAATATGCCCGAGCACCGGAAACAGCTTGCGCAGGCCGTCGGCCATCAGTTCGACCGAGATCGCGGCCAGGATCAGGCCCATCAGGCGCGTCATGATGTTGATGCCGGTCTTGCCGAGGAAGCGCGAAATCGGCTCGGCCAGCGCGAAACAAAACGCGGTGACCAGTCCGATCACCAGACCATAGCCGACCAGTATCAACAACTGCAGGAAGTTGTGGGCCTTGTCGGCGTAGATCACCACCGTGGACATGGTGGCCGGCCCGGTCAGCAGCGGAATGGTGAGCGGCACGACGGCAATGCTCGCGCCTGCCGCCGCGCGCTCGGCCGCATGGCTGAGCTCGGTGGGGGTGGATTTGGCTTCGGCCGGCTGCGCGTTCAGCATGCTCAGCGACGAGGTCAGCAAAAGCATGCCGCCGCCGACCTGGAAGCTCGCCAGCGAAATGTTGAAGAATTCAAGAATCTGCAAGCCCAGCAGGGCGCTGACGGCAATCACGATGAAGGCGCTGAACGATGAGATCCAGATCGTGCGCTGGCGCTGCCTGCGCCCGAAACCCTGCGTGTAGTGGATGAAAAACGGCACGACCGCGAGCGGATTGATGATGGCCAGCAGGGTGATCAGCGGTTTGATGTCCATCGCCATTAGCGCGCTCCCGATACTTCGAGCAGGGACATGGTGGTGTAGCTGGCCGCGTCCGACAGCAGCCAGACGATGGCCTGTGCCACCTCGTCGGCGCTGCCGCCGCGCTGCATCGGCACCTGGTGCTCGAGCTCGCGCACGCGGTCGGGCAAGCCGCCCGAGGCATGGATCTCGGTCTCGATCAGTCCCGGGCGCACGGCGTTGACGCGGATGCCCTCGGCCGCCACCTCCTTGGCCAGGCCGATGGTGAAGCTGTCGATCGCGCCCTTGCTCGCCGCGTAGTCGACATACTGTGCCGGTGAGCCGAGCCGCGCGGCGGCGCTCGAGACGTTGACGATGGCGCCGCCGCTGCCGCCATGTTTCGTGCTCATGCGGCGCACCGCCTCGCGCGCGCACAGAAACGAGCCGATCACATTGATGTCGAAAATGCGCTTGAGGCGCGCCGCGCTGATCTCGTCGACCCGCGCCGCCACGTCGACCACGCCGGCGTTGTTGACCAGCGCGCCCAGGCGCCCGAGCTCGGTGTCCAGGGCGGCAAACATCGCGAGCACCTGGTCCTCCCTGGCGACATCGGCCTGCAGCGCCAGCGCCTTGCCGCCGCCGGCGCGAATTCTCCGCACCACGTCGTCGGCCGCCTCGCGGTGCGCCGTGTAGTTGACGGCCACCGCATAGCCCTGCTGCGCCGCCAGCAGCGCGGTGGCGGCACCGATGCCGCGGCTGCCACCGGTAACCAGTAAAACCTTGTCCAAAGCCTGTCTCCTGCAGAAAAATGGCGTCTAGGCTACAAACCGGTATTACAGCATCACATCGACTGGACCCTGCCGTGAGCCACACCGTTGACTACTACTTTGCCGCACAAAGCCCCTGGACCTACCTGGGCCACACGCGCCTGGCGGCCATGACCCGCGCCGCCGGCGCCGTGGTGCGGGTGCTGCCGGTGGATCTGGGCCGGGTCTTCCCGGTATCGGGCGGGTTGCCGCTGGGCAAGCGTGCGCCCCAGCGCCAGGCGTACCGGCTGCTGGAGTTGCAGCGCTTCTCGGATCTGCTGGGCCTGCCGCTGCACATCAAACCCAAATACTTCCCGGTCTCCAGCGACGATGCGGCGCGCCTCATCGTCGCGGTGGACCACCACGACGGCACTGAAGCCGCCCTGAAGATTGCGGGCGCAGTGTTTGCGGCCGTGTGGGCGCAGCAGCGCGATATTGCCGACGAGAAGGTGCTGGCGCAATTGCTGGCGGAGCAGGGATTGGACCCGGCGCGGCTGGAGCAATCTCACAGCCAGGCGGCGCATGAACGCTATGACGCCAACACGCAGCAGGCGATCGACGCCGGCATCTTTGGCGCGCCCAGCTTTGTTGTCGATGGCGAGATGTTCTGGGGCCAGGACAGGCTCGAATTTGTCGAGCGCAAATTGAAGGCCTGAACGGGCAGGGCCGGGCACACGGGTAAAGTCTGGAACGTCGGCACCTCGTACCGAATCTGTCAAATCAACTGAACCAAGGAGCATGGACATGGGGCAATGGATTGATCACAAGGCGGCGGACGGTTTTGGCTTTCCCGCCTACGTCGCAAGGCCGACCGGCAAGGCCCGGGGCGGCCTGGTGGTGCTGCAGGAAATCTTCGGTGTCAATTCGCACATCCGCGCGGTGGCCGACGGCTATGCGGCGGATGGCTACCTGGTGGTCGCGCCCGCCACCTTCCATCGGGTCAAACCGGGGGTGGAGCTGGGCTACACGGCCGAAGACATCAGCGCTGGTGTTGCGCTCAAGGCCGCCGTGGAGGGGCTCCCGGCACCCGGCGTCCTGCCCGACATCCAGGCCGCCATCGACCACGCAAAACAGGCCGGCAAGGTCGCCGTCGTGGGTTTTTGCTGGGGTGGACTGCTCACCTGGCGTGCCGCGTGTCTGCTCAAGGGGCTGAACGCGGCCGTGCCCTATTACGGCGGTGGCATGACCGCTGCGGCGGAGGCGGCGCGGGTGCCGCAGGTGCCGGTGCTGGTGCATTTCGGCGAGCAGGACCAGTCGATCCCGGTCGAGACGGCGCGCGCCTTTGCGAAAGCCCAGCCGGCGGTGGATGTGAAGTTCTACGCCGCGAACCATGGCTTCAACTGCGATCAGCGCGCCTCCTACAACGAAGCAGCGGCCAAATTGGCGCGCGAGCGCACACTGGTGTTCTTGGCCCAGCACCTGGGCTGAGCTGCATGCTCCAACTGCACTACTACCCCAGCACGGCGAGCATGGCGCCGCATATCGTGCTGGAGGAAATCGGCGTACCGTTCGAGCTGGTGCTGGTCGACCGCACGCACGGTGTGCACAAGACGCAGCAGTACCTGCAACTCAATCCGAACGGCCTGATCCCCAGTCTGACGCAAGGCGATCTGGTGCTGTACGAATCGGCCGCGATCTGCCTTCATCTGTGCGACAGCTACCCGCAGGCGGGGCTGGCGCCAGCCGTCGGCACGGCGCTGCGCGCCCATTTCTACAAGTGGCTGGTGTGGCTGACAAATACCATGCAGGCCACGCTGATCGTCTACTTCTATCCCGAGCGCTGGGTGAATGCCGGCAGTAGCGAAGGTGTTGCCCAGGTGCGGGCGCACGCCGAGTCCAGGGTGCGGGTGCTGCTGGGGATTCTCGACCGCGAATTGGCGCGTCATGGTGGTCCCTGGATGCTTGCGGACCGCTACACGGTGCTCGACCCCTACGCCATGATGCTGTGCCGCTGGACCCGCAACTTCGACCAGCCCGCGCGCGGGTATCCCCACTTGGGACCGTACCTGCAGCGTGTGCTGGAGCGCCCCGCCGTGCAGCGGGCCTTTGCGACCGAGCAGCTGGCTCCGCCCTGGGTGTAGTCGCATGACTTGCGACAACGGCTGTTGCCGATGTGGGAGCCTTATTTTCCAGTACGCGCCAGGTAGCGCTTCCGCCAGAACACCAGCCCGGTGACCGCGGCCACCGCGAGCATGAATGCCACGGTCCACCAGAACGCGGCCTGGTGATGGATCAGCGGCATGAATTCGAAATTCATGCCGAAAAATCCCGTGATCAGGTTCAATGGCAAAAAAATCGCGGTCAGTGCCGTGAGCGTGCGCATGATGTCGTTGGTGCGGTTGCTCTGCGCGCTGAAGTGCATTTGCAAGGTGGTCTCCGCGGTCTGCTCGAGCCGCTGCACGTGGTGCACGACGCGCTCGATGTGTTCCAGCACGTCGCGGCTGCGCACCTTGAGCAGCTCATAGTCGCGTTGCAGTGCGGCGCTGGCGGGTGCCGGCCAGTCCTCCAGCACGGCGATCCAGTCCTTGATGGCACCGCGCTGGTCGTCGCAGATGCCGTCGAGCTGGTGCAGGGCCAGCCGTGCCTGCAACAGCGCGCTCCAGTTGCTGAAGCGCGTGTGGGGCGCGAGCAGCTCGACCTGCCAATGATCGAGCTGGCGCGTCAGTTCACGGCGCAGGTCCAGATAGCCATCGGCCATCTGCGCCACGATGCGCAGCATCAGGTCGGCCGGACTCGTGGGCAGGCGCGAGGCGCCGCTGCGTGACTCGGCAGAGCCCGCGCTCAGCAGCCTGGCGGCGTAGGCGTCGCGGATCGCGCAGTCCACAGGGTGCACCGTCAGCAGCACCTGGTCGAACACCGCAAACCCGACCGGGCTGGTGTCGATGCGCCGCAGGATGGGCGGGCCGCTGTGTTTGACGGGCGCGGCCAGCGGCTGGCCCGGGGGTATCGGATCGGCACCCGCCTCGCGCGCGGTCAGACGCCGGAACACCAGCAGGTCGTACTGAGAGGTGTAGTCGTAATTCGACGGCAACTGGCCATTGAGCAGGTCGCTGATGTGCAGGTCCACCAGTTGCATGCCGCACAGCGTCTGAAGCGTTGCCTGGATCTGTGTCTGGCTGGCTTCGAATTCGCTGCGATCACAGGCGATCCAGATGTAACCCGCCGCGGGCCGCTGCGTCGGCAAGCCGGTCAGTTCGGCGATGCCGGCGCTGCTGATATTGAAGATGCGCATGAACTCTCCCGGCAGCCCGCGCCCGGTTGGTTTGTTGGTGGAATCCGACTCTAACCCTTATATGGTCTACGCAGGCAGCTACGAATATTGTAGTTTTCTATCATGTCAACGTGCCAGCAGGCGCGCTGCTTCGAGCGCGAAGTACGTCAGCACGCCGTCGGCGCCCGCGCGCTTGAAGGCCAGCAGGCTCTCCATCATCACGGCGTCGTGCTCTAACCAGCCGTTCTGTGCGGCGGCTTTCAGCATGGCGTACTCACCGCTGACCTGGTAGGCGAAGGTCGGCACCCGGAACTCGTCCTTGACGCGGCGCACCACGTCCAGATACGGCATGCCGGGTTTGACCATCACCATGTCAGCGCCCTCGGCAATGTCCAGCGCGACCTCGCGCAGCGCCTCGTTGCTGTTGCCCGGGTCCATCTGGTAGGTCTTCTTGTCGGCTTTACCCAGGGTGGCGGCCGAACCGAGCGCGTCGCGGAACGGGCCGTAAAAGGCGCTCGCGTACTTGGCGCTGTAGGCCATGATGCGGGTGTGGATGTGCAAATGGCTCTCAAGGGCGCGCCGGATCGCGCCGATGCGCCCGTCCATCATGTCGCTCGGGGCCACGATGTCCACACCCGCATCGGCTTGAGTGAGCGCCTGCTTCACCAGCACCGCAACCGTCTCGTCATTCAGGATGTAGCCGCTGTTGTCGAGCACGCCGTCCTGCCCGTGGCTGGTGAAGGGGTCGAGCGCCACGTCGGTCATCACGCCGAGTTCCGGCAAGCGCTTTTTGAGCTCGCGCACCACGCGCGGCACCAGGCCGTCGGGGTTGAAGGCTTCGCTGCCGTCGGGCGTCTTGAGCTTGGGGTCGATCACCGGGAACAGTGCCAGCGCCGGGATGCCGCGCGCCACGCACTCCTCGGCCAGCGGCAGCAGCAGGTCCAGGCTCAGGCGGTCCACGCCCGGCATGGAGGCCACGGCCTCGCGGCGGTTTTGGCCGTCCAGCACAAAGACGGGGTAAATCAGGTCGTGTGTGCTCAGCGCGTGTTCGCGCACGAGGTTGCGCGTGAATGCGTCGCGGCGCAGGCGCCTGGGGCGGCCAATGGGGTAGGGGGCGTAGGGAGTCATGGGCAAAATTGTGCCTGATTCGCTGCGTTGACTCGGCAACAGTGGTCGGCGGTGAGTCAGAAAGCGCTACAAAAACCCAACAGGGTTTGCAGGATGTCACAAATAGTTCGCAGAACTACTTGTAATTGTCGAGTTGCCTTGTTAAATTTCAACCGGGCAGCTTGCTGCCCCCCGCTTTTCCTCCCTGAGCGGGCGCCTCAATGTGTGACAGCAAAAAGGCTTCCCAACCCGGCCATGGTGCCGGGTTTTTTTTGCCTGGCGGCGCCGGTCAGAGGGCTTTGATCGTGGTTTACCCCATGGCACTAAACTGTGCCGATGCTCTGGGTCAAATCGCTTCACATCGTGTTCGTCGTCAGCTGGTTTGCCGGCCTGTTTTACCTCCCTCGCATCCTTGTGAATCTCGCCATGGTGGCGCCGCAGTCGCTGGCCGAGAGAGACCGTTTGTTGCTGATGGCGCGCAAGTTGCTGCGTTTTTCCACAATGTTGGCCCTGCCTGCCGTGCTGTTCGGCCTGTGGCTGTGGCTGGGCTACGGCATTGGCCGCGGACCGGGCAATGGCTGGTTGCACGCCAAGCTCGCGCTGGTGTTGCTGGTGATCGGTTACCACGGCATGTGCGCGCAGCTGCTGCGCCGCTTCGAGGCCAACCGCAATCGGCGCAGTCACGTCTGGTTTCGCTGGTTCAATGAAATCCCGGTGATCCTGCTGTTGCTGATCGTCGTGCTGGTCGTGGTCAAGCCGTTCTGAGCCAGGCGCCGTGACGCAAAAGACCTCCGCCTGGCCGCTCGCCCTGAGCTACACGGCGCTCATTCTTTACGCCAGCCTGTACCCGTTCAGCGACTGGCGCGACCAGGGCATCGTGCCCTGGTTCTTCCTGGCGGCGCCGTGGCCCAAATACTGGACCTGGTTCGATCTGGTCTCGAATGTGCTGGGCTATGCGCCGCTCGGGTTCCTGTATGCGCTCAGCGCGCTGCGCAGCGGCGGGCCGTGGCGCAGCGCGCACGCGGTGCTGCTCGCGTCGGTGGCGGGCGGCCTGCTGTCGCTGGCGATGGAGACGCTGCAAACTTACCTGCCGGTGCGCGTGCCCTCGAATGTCGACCTCTCGCTGAATTTTCTGGGCGCCTGGCTCGGTGCCGTGACGGCGTGGTCGCTGGAGAGGCTCGGCGCGATCGATCACTGGAGCCGGATCCGCGCGCGCTGGTTTGTCGAGGATGCGCGTGGCGCGCTGGTGCTGCTGGCCCTGTGGCCGGTGGCGCTGCTGTTTCCCACGCCCGTGCCGCTCGGTCTGGGCCAGGTGATGGAGCGGCTCGAGGCGGCACTGGCCGATGCGCTGCAGGGCACGCCGTTTCTGGCCTGGCTGCCTGTGCGTGAGCTCGAGCTGCAGCCGCTGCTGCCCATCGAAGGGCTGATGTGCGCCCTGTTGGGGGTGTTGATCCCGTGCCTGCTGGGCTACTGCATCATCCGTTCGAAGCGTCGGCGTGCCTTGCTTCTCATGGCAACCATCGCCCTGGGCATTCTTGTGACGGCGCTGTCGGATGCCTTGAGCTACGGGCCATCGCACGCCTGGGGCTGGTTCAGCCTGCCGGTGCAGCTGGGGCTGGCCGCGGCAATCCCGATCGGGCTGGGCCTGCTGCTCATGCCGCGGCGCGCCTGCGCGGCGCTGCTCCTGATACTGCTGGTGGTGCAACTGGTCCTGCTCAACCAGGCGACGGCCAGCGTCTATTTTTCGCAAACGCTGCAAACCTGGGAGCAGGGGCGCTTCATCCGCTTCCATGGGGTGATCCAGTGGCTGGGCTGGTTGTGGCCTTATGCCACGCTGATGTATGTGTTGGTGCGCGCCTCGCGGCGCGAACAGGGCCCCTAAAATGGGGCCATGGATTTGATCCCGCCCATCGCCGCCGCTGTGCCAGCTTCCTACTATGAACGCCACATTTTCTTCTGCCTGAATGAGCGCAAGAACGGCGAGAACTGCTGTGCGCAACACGGTGCCCAGCAGGGTTTCGATCGCTGCAAGGCACTCGTGAAGGCGGCGGGCCTGGCCGGCCCGGGCAAGGTGCGCGTGAACAAGTCGGGATGTCTGGACCGCTGCTCGGCCGGACCCGTGGCGGTGGTCTATCCCGAAGCGGTCTGGTACAGCTATGTGGATGCGAGCGACATCGATGAGATCGTTGAATCGCATCTGAAGCAAGGCGTCGTGGTGGACCGACTGAGGGTGCCCCCGCACCTCGGGCGTTGACGCGGGCGGGGTCTCGGGTTTCAAGCTTTATCAGGTTCTAGCCATTATGGATAAACGATTTATTGCTATTGATGGCATAGTATTTTGGTGAGTTCACAGACCCGAAAACTTCAGCTGGAGGGCGCCGCAGGCGCCATCGAGGCCGTGCGTGACGAGCCGGCTGCGGATCAGCCCGCACGCGGCGTGGCCATCATTACCCACCCGCACCCCCTGTTCGGCGGCACGATGGACAACAAGGTCGTGCAAACGCTGGCGCGCGCCTTTGTGCAGTGCGGCTGGAGCGCGGTGCGTTTCAATTTCCGCGGCGTCGGCGCAAGCGCCGGTGTGCACGACGAAGGTCGCGGCGAGACCGAAGACCTGCTCGCGCTGGTTGAACAAGTTGCGCCCACCGGGCCCCTGGCGCTGGCCGGTTTTTCGTTTGGCTCGTTTGTCGCCAGCCGTGCCCTGCAGGCGTTGTGGAGTGCGCGCGCGATTGAGAAGATCGTGTTCGTCGGCACGGCCGTGGCCCGTCTCGACGTGCCTGAACTGCCGCTGCAGGCGCACGAACGCACCCTCATCATTCACGGCGAGCAGGACGATACCGTCGCGCTGACCGCGGTGCTGGACTGGGCCCGGCCCCAGTCACTTCCTGTCACAGTCATTCCGGGGGGTGGCCATTTCTTTCACGGACAATTACCGCTGCTGAAAAATTTGGTGGTGCGCCATCTTCGGTCGTGAAACTTTGCCGAACTGATCACAGTCCCACAGCGGCAAATCCGGCCTTCAACTCTTCTTCAAACCAAATCTCCTGACCCATGAATCGCTTTACGTCTGCGCTGCGTGCGCTGGTGTCCGCCTCGTTGCTTGCTCCCCTGGCCCTGCTGGCGGCCGCTCCCAAAGAGGCGCCCAAAACCGCCGCGGCGCCGGTCGCCGCAGTCGTGACCACCACACCGTCCTGGCTGCCACAGCCCCCCGAGGTTGCGGCCCGCACCTACCTGGTGATGGACATGACGTCGAAGCAGATCCTGGCGCAAAAGGACATCGACGCGCCGGTCGAGCAGGCGTCGCTGACCAAGCTGATGACGGCCTACCTCGTGTTCGACGCGCTGCGCAGCAAGAAAATCACCCTCACGCAGACCTTCCCGGTCAGTGTGCGCGCCTGGAAGATGCCCGGCTCGCGCATGTTCATCGACCCCAAGATGCAGGTGCCGGTGGACGACCTGATCAAGGGCATGATCGTGCAGTCCGGCAACGATGCCGCCATGGCCCTGGCCGAGGGCGTGGGCGGCACAGAAGAGCACTTCGTGCAGATGATGAACGACGAGGCCAAGGCTCTGGGCATGACGGGGACGAGCTACAAGAACCCCGACGGCCTGACCGAGCCCGGCCATATCACCACCGCGCGCGACCTGGCCACGCTGGCGATGCGCCTGCGCAGCGACTTTCCCGAATATGCGTATTACGACGCGATCAAGAAATACCATTACCCCGGCACGCCGCCCAGCAACGACACCAACCGCAACGGCCTGCTGTTTCGCGATCCCACTGTCGATGGCCTCAAGACCGGCCATACCGAGGCGGCCGGCTACTGCCTCATTGCCACGGCCAAGCGCGACTTCCCCAACATCGGGAGTCGGCGCGTCATGACGGTCGTGCTGGGCACGGCGACCGAGGCCGCGCGGCTCAACGAATCCCAAAAACTGCTCAATTGGGGCTACACGGCCTATGAGGACATCAAGCTGTTTGGCGCCAATCAGCCAGCGGTGACTCCCAGCGTCTGGAAGGGCAAGGAGAACGTGCTCAAGCTCGGGCGGCCGGAGGGCATCGTGGTGTCGGTTCCCGCGGGCAGCGCCGGCAAGATCAAGACGCAGGTCGTGCGCCCCGACCCGTTGGTGGCACCGTTCGTCAAGGGTCAGCAGGTCGGCACGCTCAAGGTGTCGCTGGGTGACCAGCCGTTGACCGATGTGCCGCTGGTGGTGCTTGAACCAGTGGAGCAAGCCGGTGTGTTGGGTCGCGCTTGGGACGCGTTGCGACTGTGGATCAAATAGCGGTGGTTTGGCGCGCGGCATCTCACTTGACAGTGAGTGGTTGCTGACTTTTGCGCGCGCCCTAGGTTTGCGACGAATCTCCCACGCTGCTATACTAGAAAGCTTTTCGGAATTTCCGAAGGGATTCACGTTTTCGTTCAAGTTTTCAAACGTTTAGGGACGTTTTATTCATGCCAACCATTAATCAGCTCGTACGCCAGGGACGCGAGGTCGAAAAGATCAAGTCCAAAAGCCCGGCGATGGAGAATTCTCCGCAGCGCCGCGGTGTCTGCACCCGCGTGTACACCACGACGCCCAAAAAGCCCAACTCCGCCCTGCGCAAGGTTGCCAAGGTGCGCCTGACCAACGGGTTCGAGGTCATTTCGTACATCGGCGGTGAAGGCCACAACCTGCAGGAGCACTCGGTCGTGCTCGTGCGGGGCGGCCGGGTCAAGGACTTGCCCGGTGTGCGTTACCACATCGTGCGCGGTTCGCTCGACCTGCAGGGCGTGAAAGACCGCAAGCAGTCGCG
>SCRR01000173.1 GCA_004322085.1 Burkholderiaceae bacterium | reverse complement strand
ACTTCGGCCTCGCTGATGCCCAGGGTCTTGGCCTGCTCGGGAATCTGCTTTTCCACCAGCGCGGTGCGCACAAAGCCGGGGCAGATCACGTTGGCGCGCACGCCGTGGCTGGCACCTTCCTTGGCGATGACCTTGGCCAGCCCGATCAGGCCGTGCTTGGCAGTCACGTAGGGGGCCTTGAGCATCGACGCTTCCTTGGAGTGCACCGAGCCCATGAAGATCACGCTGCCGCCACGGCCGCTGGCGTACATGTGCGGCAGGCAGGCCTTGGTGGTCAGGAACGCGCCGTCGAGGTGGATGGCGAGCATCTTTTTCCACTCCGCCAGCGTGAACTCTTCGAGCGGATGCACGATCTGGATGCCGGCATTGCTGACCAGCACGTCAACGCCGCCCCAGGCCTTGACCACCTCGGCCACACCGGCGTTCACGGCGGCCTCGTCGGTCACGTCCATGGCCACGCTCATGGCCTGCGCGCCGGTGCCGCGCAACTCCGCCGCCGTGGCTTCGGCCGCATCCTTGTTCATGTCGGCAATCACCACTTTGGCGCCTTCGCGCGCGTAGGTGATGGCGATTTCCTTGCCGATGCCGGCGGCGGAGCCGGTCACGATGGCGATCTTGTCCTGCATTTTCATGGTTTCGTCCTCTGTAAAAAAATCAGTCTTTCAGATAATCATGCACCACGCGGCCAAGCCCCAGCGTCAGGTCGGCCAGGATGTGCACGCCCGACACCACCTCCAGAACCGGCAGGCTGGCGACCGGTGCCAGTGCATGCTGGAACAGCTCCAGCGCGGCCGGGCCCGACCACGCGCCCTTGACCGTCACGTCCTGCAATTCGTACTGCACCAGCTCGCAGATGCGCGGCGTGCCGTCCACGTGCGGAATGATCTTGAGCAGGTAGTTGGGCGCCAGCATGCCCTGCAGCACCGGCCCGGTATCGAGCGTGTGGTGTTTGTAACCCATGGTGGCCGTGGCCACGCGGATCGCGCCGTAGTCGAGCGTGCCGACCAGCACGTCCTTGTCCACGGCGAGCGAGGGCGACGCGAGTTTTTTCGGGAAGCCCCAGATCTCGCGGCCGCCGGCAATCGGGGCATCGTCGTTCAGGTACATCGAGTGCGAGTAGCCGCCCGCCACGCCGTGCAGCTTGACCGGAATCACCTGGCCCGATTCGGTGTAGTCGCCAAAGCCGGTGGAGTCGGGCATGCGGATGAACTCGAACTTGACCAGCGGCTCATCGATGGTGAGCGGCTCCGGCACCACGGCGCGCAGCGCCTGCGGGTCGGTGCGGTAGGTGATGATCAGGAACTCGCGGTTGATGAAGCGGTACGGCCCGGGCGGGTAGATCGGGCTGGTCAGCGGCATTGAAAAGGCGTTCTTGCGCACATCTTCGAGTTTCATTTCGACTCCTTGAGTTTGACGTTTTTTGCAGGCGTCAGGTCCAGTACGGTGATGCCCGCGGGCGCCCGGCTGCGTGTGGCCCAGCGCGGGCTGGCCAGGCTGGTTTCGATGGCGGCCTGGCCCGCGGACCAATGCTCCTGCATGGTCTGGCGCGAGAATTCATAGTCCTTGGACTGCGTCTCGTAATGCTTGCTGCGGTGAATCAGGTGCAGGATCGTGACGGCATACGGCGAGCCCGTGGCCAGCAGTTCGGCCAGGTCTGGATCGTGCGCCAGCGCGGGCGGCAACTTGGCAGCCAGGCGGTGCGCAGCGGCGCTGATCTTTTGCTGCGCCGCGGCCACGTCGGTATTGAGCCGCGTGCGGCTGGCAAAGCGGATGTCCTTTTCGCGTTCGGCCACCTCGCTGAGGTTGCGCGGCATCTGGCCGCGCGTGGCGAACAGGTCCACCTGCAGCACCAGCATGTCGTGCGCGCGCGGCTGATCGATCACGTATTGCAGCGGTGTGTTCGACACCAGGCCGCCGTCCCAGTAGAACTCGCCGTCCACCTCGACCGGCGGAAAGCCCGGCGGCAGTGCGCCGCTGGCCATGATGTGACGCGGGCCGATGGGGCCGTGGCGCTGCGGATCGGTCGAATCGAAGTAGCGGAAATTGCCGGTGGTCACGTTCACGGCGCCCACCGACAGCCGCACCTTGTAACGGGGGTCATTGGTATTGATCAGGTCGAAGTCGATAAGACGCTCCAGCGTGCCTTGCAGGGGCGTCGTGTCGTAGTAGCTCAGTGCTGCGATCGTGCCCCGCATCTGAAACGGCGCGGGCGGCACCCGCGGCGTGAAGAACCCCTGCACACCCAGCGCGGCGGACGCGGCCGCGCGTGATTCGTTCAGCATCTCCCGTGCTTCGGTGCCAAAGCTCTTGGGGATGTTGATGAACCGCTGTTGCGCCGACACGCTATCCCAGAACTCGCGCAGGCGCGCCACGCGTCGCTCGGGCGGATTGCCCGCGATGATGGCGGCGTTGATGGCACCGATCGACACGCCGGCCACCCAGTGGGGCCGCAGGCCGTGCGCGTCCATGGCCTGGTAAACGCCAGCCTGGTAGGCTCCCAACGCGCCGCCGCCTTGCAGTACCAGGGTGCACAGTTCCTCCTTGACGCCCTGGCTCCTGAGCGCGGGTGACTTCGTCGGGGGAGATTTTCTTGTTGGTTTTGCCGGTGTAGCCACGTGCGCGCTTCGATCTGGTTGGAACTGGAAGGACCAGTATAGGGCGGCAGCCCAGGGCATTCTTAAGGGGTCCTTAAGAGGATTTTGCTTAAACTGGCGCCTGCTTTGGCCACAATCACCGGGAGCTGTCATGTTGCACAAGGACCTTGAATCCGACTTTGACTCGCTGCGTCCGGGGCAGGCCACGCAGCAGGGTTCGACCCGTCGCGTCGCCCTCAAGGCGGCGCTGGGTGTGGGTTATGCGGCGATGGTGCTGCCCGTGAATGCCCAGACCGCCATCAAGACCTCCGCTGACGGGCTCACGGTGGGCGATATCTTCTACGAGGTGGGCGGCTTCAAGGTGCCGGCCTACCGCGCCGCGCCGGCCGGCAAGACGAATTTGCCCGTGGTGCTGGTGATCCACGAGATCTTTGGCGTGCACGAATACATTGCCGACATCGCGCGCCGCTTTGCCCACGCCGGCTACCTGGCCATCGCGCCCGAGCTGTTTGCGCGCCAGAGCGACGACCCCGCTGGCTATGGCGAGATGGCCAAGCTGATGGCGGAAGTCGTCTCCAAGGTGCCCGATGCGCAGGTCATGGGCGATCTCGACGGCGCCGTGCAATGGGCCGGCGCCCATGGCGGCGACACCTCCCGCGTCGGCGTCACCGGATTTTGCTGGGGCGGGCGCGAGGCCTGGCTGTACGCCGCGCACGGCAACGTGCGCGCCGCGGTGGCCTGGTACGGACGCCTGGTGGGCACGCCGAGCAAGCTCATGCCCACCAATCCGATCGACATCGCCGCCAGCCTGCACGCCCCGGTGCTCGGCCTGTATGGCGCACAAGACGGCGGCATCCCCCTTGACACGATTGATAAGATGAAGGCTGCCTTGGCCACCGGCAATGCCGCGTCCAGGGCCTCGCAGTTCGTGGTGTACCCCGACGCATCGCATGCCTTCCATGCCGACTACCGCCCCAGCTATCGCAAGGCGGCCGCCGAAGATGGCTGGAAGCGCTGCCTGGCCTGGTTCAAGGCGAACGGCGTGGCCTGATGCCGTCCGCCTGGTGCGGCGGCCTCTCTTACTAACCTTTCAGGCGCCCGGCCGTTGATGGTCGGGCGTAATTAGTTATGGTTTTGATAGCAATCGTGTTCGGCACCCTGGTGGCCGGCGTTGGCAGCGTCTGGCTCGCAGCCATGCTGAGCTTTCGCGCGCTGGCGCGCTACACCCAGCACATGCTCAGCCTGGCGGCCGGCGCGCTGCTGGCCAC
>SCRR01000172.1 GCA_004322085.1 Burkholderiaceae bacterium | reverse complement strand
GGTTCGCTTGACCATCTTTTCGTCGCGGAACTGGTACACGCGCGAGTCACCGGCGTGAATCCAGTGGCAATCACCGCGCGGGTTGATCAGGAATGCCGCGATCGTGCTGTGCGGCTCCTGTTCGGCCGAAATGGCCGTCAATTTGATGACGATGTGGGCTTCCTGCACCAGTTGCTGGAGCATGGCGGATGCATCGTCGCTCTCGGGCGCATAGCGTTCAAACAGTTGTTTGGCTGTCATGACCACCTGATCGGAGGCTTTGCGCCCGCCGCTGCGCCCACCCATGCCATCGGCGATCACGCACAGCAGGCAGCCGTCCGCGCGCGGATGCTTGAGCAGGACGACCTGGTCCTGCTGGTATTCGCGGTCGCCCTTGTGAATGCCTGTCGAGGCGGTAAGCCGGTAACCTTTTGCCATATTCAATGCTTGTGCGCCTGCGCGCTCGATTAATCGCCGTTAAACACGTATTATCAGATGAACCCGAACACAGCCAGCATTGGCACCGATTGAATTCTTGGACTCAAACCTGCACTCGCCGGAGCGGCGCCTGATCGAACTGCGCATGGAGCATGCCGACCTGGATGCCCTGATCGATCGCACGGGTCAGGAGACGCCGCTGGATGAACTCATGATGCGCCGGCTCAAGAAGCGCCGGCTCGCGCTGCGCGACCAGATCTACCGGCTCGAACTGACGCTCGATCCCAAAGAACCCGCATGAGCCTGCAGGCGGTGGTTGGCGAGGCATTTGCACCCGGCGGGGTGCTGGCGCGCGCGGCCGGAGAATTCAAGCCGCGCCGCGAGCAGCTTGCGATGGCGCTGGCTGTCTCGCGCACCATTGAGACGGGCGGTGCGCTCGTGGTCGAAGCAGGCACCGGGGTTGGCAAGACGTTCTCGTACCTGGTTCCTGCGCTCCTCAGCGGCGAACGGGTATTGCTGTCGACCGCCACAAAAACACTGCAGGACCAGCTGTTTGGCCGCGATCTGCCGCGTCTGGTGCAGGCACTCGGCCTGCCGGTGCGAAGCGCCCTGCTCAAGGGCCGGGGCAGTTATCTTTGCCTGCATCGACTGGAGTTGGCGCGACGCGACGCGCAATTGCCCGATCGCAGTTCGCTGCGGGCCCTGGCCAAGGTCGAACAATGGGTCCAGGTGACGCGTACCGGGGATCTGGCGGAGATGCCGGGGCTCGATGAGCGCTCGCCGCTGATCCCGCTGATCACGTCGACCCGCGAAAACTGCCTGGGCGCTCAATGCCCCCAATTCCGCGCCTGCCATGTCAATCTGGCTCGGCGCGAGGCGCTGGCTGCCGACGTCGTGGTCATCAACCATCACCTGTTTTTTGCGGATCTCGCGGTGCGCGAATCGGGTATGGCGGAATTGCTGCCGACGGTGCGCGTGGCGATCTTCGATGAGGCGCATCAGCTCAATGAAACCGGTGTGCAATTTCTCGGCACGCGTGTGACCACCGGGCAATTGCTGGACTTTGCGCGCGACCTGCTGGCGGCCGGCTTGCAACTGGCGCGCGGCTTGGTCGATTGGCAACAAGTGGCATCGGCGATCGAGCGGGCAGCGCGCGGGTTACGGCTGACGGTGGGCAAGGCCTATCCGGGCACGAAATTGCGCTGGATCGGCAGAGCGCCCGAAAACGTGCCGTCCGATGCCTGGGCGCGGGCGCTGGAGGAACTGCATGCGGCCTGCACCCAGGCCATGGCAGCGCTGGACACGGTCAGTGAGATGGCGCCCGATTTCGTGCGGCTGCAGGAGCGTGCCAGCCAGTTCGCCCAGCGGGTGGCCTCTTTTTCCAGCAAATGCGCGCTGGAATCCGTGCGCTGGGTCGATGTTGGCACGCAGTTGCGGTTGGTGGAGTCGCCGCTGGATATCGCCAAAGCGGTGCAGACCCGACTGCTGCCCGACGCTCAGGCGGCGCAGCCACCCAAGGCCTGGATCTTTACTTCCGCAACGCTGGGCGACGATGCGCAGCTGCGCTGGTTCACGGAACCGTGTGGACTGACCACTGCCGAGACTTTGCATGTGGGCAGCCCGTTCGACTATGGGCGTCAGGCGGCTGTTTACGTGCCGCGGCAATGGCCCAAGCCAAGCGATCCGGCACACGGCGCGCAGGTCGCCGATCTGGTCGAAATGGCAGTGCGCCGGCTTGGTGGCCGCACCCTGGTGCTGACCACCACGCTGCGGGCGTTGCGCAGCATCGGCGAGACCTTGCAAGGCCGCTTTGAAGGCGCCGGGCTGGTCGATGTGCTGGTGCAGGGTCAGTGGCCCAAGCGGCGCCTGATGGAGCGGTTTCGACAAGGCGATGCGAGCGGCGCGCCAGGCTGTGTGCTGGTGGCTTCGGCGTCATTCTGGGAAGGGATCGACGTGCCAGGCGACGCCCTGCAGCTGGTGGTCATCGACAAGCTGCCATTTCCGCCGCCGAACGACCCACTGGTGGAAGCACGCGCGCAGCGACTCGAGGCTGCGGGGCGCAGCGCGTTCAATGACTATTTTGTGCCGGAGGCGGCTGTGGCGCTGAAGCAGGGTGCAGGTCGCCTGATCCGGCACGAATCGGATTGCGGTGTCCTGGTGGTCTGCGACACACGGCTGGTCGGCATGGGCTACGGTCGGCGCCTGCTGGGGGCACTGCCGCCGATGCGCAGGCTGGCGTCGCAGGAAGAATTCGTCGGGGCGCTGGCGGCTCTGAATGCCGGACGGGCGCGGTCTGGCGTTACCAGAACTTCCACCATGGATCCGAATTGGTTTTGAACCCTCGGCTCAGGTACGCGCTTTTTGGATAACTCTTTTCCATGACACGCTCGGTGTCGTCGCGCAGTTTGGTCATGCCCAGTGCGTCGTAGGACTTGATCATGATGTACAAGGCTTCCTCCAGCGCGGGAACATCACGGTAGTCTTTCAAAGCGACCTCGGAGCGATTGATGGCCGCCACGTAGGCGCCACGCGTGTAGTAGTAGCGCGCCACGTGCACTTCATAGGCGGCCAGCGAATTGACGATGTAGGTCATGCGCTGGCGCGCATCGGGGGTGTAGCGCGAATCCGGGAAGCGCGTTGCGAGCTCCTTGAAGGACTCGAAGGAATCCTTGGCCGCCTTCTGGTCGCGCTCGGACAGGTCCTGGCGTGTCAGGAAAGAGAACAGGCCCAGGTCGTCGTTGAAATTGACCAGCCCCTTGAGGTACAGCGCATAGTCGATCGCGGGGCTGGCGGGATGCAGTTTCATGAACCGGTCCAGCGTAGCAATCGCCTGTGCCCTGTCGCCGCCCTTGTATTGCGCGTAAGCCTTGTCGAGTTGTGCCTGCTGCGCCAAAGGTGTGCCGGCCGCACGGCCCTCCAGCTTTTCGAACAGCGGAACCGCCTTCTCGTAGCCACCCGAGTCCATCTGGTCCTTGGCTTCGGAGTAGATCTTGTTCGGACTCCAGCCAGCGGTCTCGTCCTTGGTCGTGGTGGAGCAGCCTGATACGAACGCGCTCAGGCCCACCAGCAGCAACACGGGGACAACCGATAATTTGGCACGAAGCGTCACAGGCAACTTTCTTGAAACAAAGCGGATTGATTATATCGGGCGCCCCCGCAGACGAGGAACTGCTGCAGGCCCCCGAAGATGCGGCAGAGGCGGGGTCCGAGGCCGAACTGCGAGCGCTCACGATGGGCGCGGCGCAGCACGGCGAGCGGCTGGACCGGGCGCTGACGACGCTGGTGCCGGAGTTCTCGCGCAGCTACCTTCAGCAGTTGATCGAAACCGGTGCGGTCAGCCTGGGCAGCGCCGTCTGTCGCAAGCCATCGATCCGGGTCAAGGCCGGCGACCAGTGCCTGATCGAGTTGCGTCCGACGCCCCAAAGCCAGGCGTTCAAGGCCGAACCCATGCCGATTGATGTGGTGTTCGAAGACGAGCATTTGCTGGTCGTCAACAAGCCAGCGGCACTGGTGGTGCACCCGGCGCCCGGCAACTGGAGCGGCACGCTGCTCAACGGCCTGCTGGCGCGCGACGAGGTGGCCCGGCTGCTGCCGCGCGCCGGCATTGTGCATCGGCTGGACAAGGACACCAGCGGCCTGATGGTCGTGGCACGCAGCCGCGCCGCCATGGATGCGCTGGTGCATTTGATTGCGGCGCGCGAGGTGAGCCGGCAATACCTGGCGCTGGCGCACCACCCCTGGAGCGGGCCGGACACGCGCGTGGTGGACTCGCCCATCGGGCGCGATCCCCGCAACCGGCTCCGCATGGCCGTTGTGGATTTGAACCAGAATGCCGGCAAACCCGCTAGTACCATGGTCGAGCTACTACAGAATTGCGAGCAAGGCTGCTGGGTGCGCTGCACCTTGCAAACCGGCCGCACCCACCAGATCCGGGTCCATATGGCGTCGCTCGGTCACCCCCTGGTGGCGGACGTTGTTTATGGGGGTGCCCCCACGGCGGGTTTGCAGCGGCAGGGCCTGCACGCGTTCCGCCTCGCGTTTGTGCATCCGGTGACCGGTCAGGCGCTCGAGTTCCACGCGCCGCTGCCACCTGACATGACGCAAGCCATGTCGGTATGGGGGCTACGTTACAATGCAGATCCAAGAGCCTAGTGCTCGTGCCTCGCTGGCCAGCTTGAGGTGCGTGTTGCCTCAACAGCAAGTGATCGGCAACGCTCCGAACTGAATCGCCCCTGATTTTTGCGCTGGAAGATGCGCCTTTTCCCGGAATTTGCAACACATGAATACGGCGGATGCCAAACGCATCCTCGAAACTGCCTTGGTATGCTCGCAGCAACCGCTGCCGGTGCGCGAGTTGCGTGTCCTGTTCAACGACGAACTGGGCGCCGACACGATCAAGTCGCTGTTACAGGATCTGCAAAACGAATGGACGCAGCGCGGCGTCGAACTGGTCAGCGTGGCCACCGGCTGGCGCTTCCAGAGCCGCCCCGAGCTGCGCGAGTATCTGGACCGGCTGCACCCGGAAAAACCGCCGCGCTACAGCCGGGCCACACTCGAGACACTGGCCATCATTGCCTATCGCCAGCCAGTGACCCGCGGCGACATGGAAGACATCCGCGGTGTCACCATCAACTCGCTGATCCTCAAGCAGCTCGAAGACCGCGGCTGGGTCGAGGTGATCGGACATCGCGAGACTGTTGGCCGACCGGCCCTGTTTGCCACGACGCGGCAGTTTCTGGACGATCTGGGTATCGAGTCGCTGGATCAACTCCCTGTCTCGGACGCTGCTACAGGGCAGTCCGGCATGCTGGCGGCATTGAACATGGCCACCGATGCGTCACAGCCGGCATTGCCGATGGCCCAGGCAGAAGATTCTCCTGCATCAGATCCGGATGGGGCACTGGGCACGCACGACGTTGCCAGCGAGTCAGCGTCAACCGGATCCCTGACCGACACCGCTGTCGGAGACGAAACCACCCCACTCTACGGGACCCAAGCATGAACGACCATACCGATCCTCAATCGACCTCTGTCCCGGATCAGGAAAATGAGGAAAATGAGGAAAAAGAGGCTGTAGCCCATACGGTTAATCCACAGGATGCTATCGGTCGAGTAGCAGACGAAGACTGGGATGAGGATTCGGACGAGGACGAAGGCGAGACTGCGGACGGCGCGCCGGTGCGCCGCAGCCGGCCGCCACCCAGCGCGCCACCCGAGCCGATCCGCTTTGCCGACGTGATTTCCGGGCAATTCGATGCCGATGAGGAAAGCGCGGAGTTGCCAAGTCCCAGGCGCGTGCTGGCGCCGCAGGCCGAGAGTCCCAAGCTGCACAAGGTTCTGGCGCAGTCGGGGCTGGGTTCGCGCCTTGAGATGGAGCAGCTCATCGTGGAAGGGCGTATCTCGGTCAACAACGAGCCCGCGCACATCGGCCAGCGCATCCAGTTCGGCGATCAGGTCAAGGTCAATGGCAAGCCGATCCGCTTTCGCGTCGATCCGCCGCCCCCGCGCGTGCTCGCGTACCACAAGCCGGCGGGCGAGGTGGTGACCCACGACGATCCGCAGAATCGCCCCACGGTGTTTCGCCGCCTGCCCAAGCTGGTGCAGGGCAAATGGCAATCGGTCGGGCGGCTGGACTTGAATACGGAAGGCCTGCTGCTGTTCACCAGCTCGGGCGAACTGGCCAACAAGCTGATGCACCCGCGCTTCGGGCTGGAGCGCGAGTACGCCGTGCGCGTGCTTGGCGCGCTGAGCAACGACGAAAAGCAGCGCCTGCTGGAGGGCGTGAAGCTGGACGACGGCGTCGCCCAGTTCGGTTCGATCGAAGACGGCGGTGGCGAAGGCTCCAATTGCTGGTACCGCGTGACGATTTCCGAAGGCCGCAATCGCGAAGTGCGGCGCATGTTAGAGGCGGTGGGCCATGCGGTCAGCCGCCTGATCCGCATCCGCTACGGTGCCATGGTGTTGCCGCGCGGTCTCAAGCGCGGGGCCTGGCTGGAACTGGACGAGCATGACATCCAGGCGCTTGCGCGGGTGTCCGCTTCCGAGCACGGAGCAGGGCGCGGTGCCCCGGCGCAGGGCCGCGATGGCGCGGGCCGCGCGGGTGGGCGCAATCGCCGCCGCGGCGGCCGCGGCCCTGGGCCGCGGGGTTCCGGCGAGGGGCAACGGAACGCGCCACCTGGTGCGACGCCGGGAAACAACCGGGGGCCAGGTCGGGGCCAGGGTCAGCGCCGCAAGGAGCGGGGCGAGCGCGACGAGCGCCAGAGCGCCGGCGCACAGCCCGACCCGATGAAGACGGCATTTGGCTACATTGGCGCCGACAGCTTCACCCGGCAACGTCAGGGACAGGGACAGGGTCGGGGCCAGCGCCGCAGTGGCGGCGGGGGTGGTGGCCGAAGCACTGGAGGCGGCGGTGGCGGTGGGCCTCGACGCGCAGGTGGCCGGGGACGATAGCTGTTGGCGGCGGCGCGACTTTGAGCTACTGCTTTGGTGCAGTTCGCATCGCCGGCCGCTTCACGGTCGAAGCTACCGTACGGGTTAAAATAAAGGGCTTTGCCTGCAGGGCCACAATCAAAACTCAAGCTCAGGAAAATTACATATGGCTACCGAACGTACTCTGTCCATCATCAAGCCCGATGCCGTTGCAAAAAACGTGATCGGCCAAATTTATGCCCGTTTCGAGGCCGCCGGCCTGAAGGTCATTGCCGCTCGCATGGCGCACCTGTCGCGTGGTGAAGCGGAGGCCTTCTACGCGGTGCACAAGGAGCGCCCATTCTTCAAGGATCTCGTCGAATTCATGATTTCAGGCCCGGTGATGATTCAGGTGCTCGAAGGCAAGAACGCCATCCTGAAGAACCGTGACCTGATGGGCGCCACCGACCCCAAGAAGGCCGCGGCTGGAACCATCCGCGCGGATTTCGCCGACAGCATTGATGCGAACGCCGTGCACGGCTCCGACGCCGCCGAGACGGCCAAGGAAGAGATCGGCTTCTTCTTCCCGCGCATGAACATTTACTCGCGCTGACTCCATCGATTGATCATCCAATGACGGTCAACCTGCTTGACTACGACCTTGAAGGACTGGCCGACTTTTGCGAGCGGCATGGAGAAAAGCGCTTCCGTGCAACGCAGTTGTTCCGCTGGATTCACCAAAAGGGAGCCACCGATTTTGACCAGATGAGCGATCTGGCCAGGTCCCTGCGTGAAAAACTGAAGGTTGCCGCGCGCATCGAGGGCCTGCAGGTGATCTCGCAGCATGAATCGAATGATGGCACCGTCAAGTGGCTGTTCGCTGTAGGAGCCGGCAATGCCGTCGAGGCCGTTTTCATTCCCGAAGAGGACCGCGGTACCCTGTGCATATCGTCCCAGGCCGGGTGCGCGGTGGGCTGCCGTTTTTGCTCGACCGGGCACCAGGGATTCAGCCGTAACCTGACCAGCGGCGAGATCACGGCGCAACTGTGGTTTGCCGAGCACTTTCTGCGTAAACACCTAGCGCGCGATGAACGTATCATCTCCAACGTGGTGATGATGGGCATGGGCGAGCCGCTGCAAAATTACGGCGCGCTGATTCCGGCCCTGCGCACCATACTCGACGATCACGCGTACGGCCTGTCGCGCCGTCGCGTCACCGTGTCGACGTCGGGAGTGGTGCCCATGATCGACCGTCTGGGGCAGGACTGCCCGGTGGCACTGGCGGTATCGCTACATGCACCCACCGACGAGCTGCGCACCAACCTGGTTCCGCTGAACCGGAAGTACCCGATCGCCGAACTGCTGGGTGCCTGCAACCGCTATCTGGTGCACGCGCCGCGTGACTTCATTACGTTCGAATACTGCATGCTCGACGGCGTGAACGATCAGCTCGAGCAGGCGCGCGAGCTCGTCGCACTGGTGCAGCGGTATCGGCAGGGGCAGGGCATCTGGTGCAAATTCAACCTGATCCCCTTCAATCCCTTTCCCGAATCCGGGTTGCTGTGCTCGCCGCCGGAGCAGATTGCCGCGTTTGGCAAAATTCTCAGCGACGCGGGTATCGTCACCACGGTGCGCAAGACGCGTGGAGACGACATCGATGCGGCCTGTGGCCAGCTCGCCGGCGATGTGCGGGACCGCACCGGCGTGAGCAGGCGCATTGCGCGCCAGCGTGTCGTGATGCTGCAACCGGACAAGGCAAGCGCTGTCACTGTCAAGGAGATTTGACGTATGAAGAAACCCGCTGAGGGCTGGCGGCGTCCTGTTGTATGGCTGCTGCAGGCGTGTTTTGCCACGGTCACGCTGGCCGGTCTGGCCGGGCTGGCGGGATGCGCCGCGAATTCGACGACCGCGGGTTTGCCGGCCGCCGGCACCGACATCGCGACCGAATCGGATGCGACGCCGGCCCGCAAGCGAGCGCAAATCCGGCTGGACCTCGCGGTCGACTACTTCAGTCGGGGCCAGACGACGATCGCGCTCGACGAGGTCAAGCGCGCCATCGTGGCGGACCCTACCTATGGCGAGGCCTACAACCTGCGTGGCCTGATCTACATGCGGCTGGACGATCCCAAGCTGGCCGAGGACAGCTTTCGCCGCGCCATGGCGTTGAAGCCGCGTGACGGGGGCATCCTGCACAACTACGGCTGGATGCTGTGCCAGCAGCACCGTTATCCGGAAGCGGACCAGGTCTTCAAGCAGGCGCTGGCCATTCCTCTGTATGGCGACAAGGCCAAGACCCTGATGACCGAGGGCTTGTGCCAGATGCAGGCCGGCCACAAAGCCGAAGCGGAAGCCAGCCTGTCGGCTTCGTACCAGCTCGATGCCGGCAATCCGATCACCGGCTACAACCTGGCCAGCCTGCTGTTTCAACGCAACGAGTTGACCAGGGCCCAGTTCTATATCCGGCGTATCAACAACACCGATCTGGCCAATGCTGAATCATTGTGGCTGGGCATCAAGATCGAGCGCAAGATGAACAATCGCGTGGCGATGCTGCAACTGGCCGACCAACTGCAGCACCGCTTTCCCGAGTCGCGTCAGTTGATTGCCTATCAGCAGGGGGCTTTCAATGAGTGAGCCGGGGCAGGCGCTTGTGGGCGAGGCGACTTCTGCAGATGCCGTGGGGACCGCTCAGGCCAGCGCGGGTGCGCTGTTGCGCCAGGCGCGCGAGGCGGCCGGCGTGCATATCGCGGCTCTGGCCGCGGCGCTCAAAGTGCCGGTGGCGAAGCTCGACGCGCTTGAGGCTGATCGGGTGGACGAGCTGCCTGATGCGGTTTTCGCCCGCGCGCTGGCAGCGACCGTGTGCCGCATGCTCAAGGTCGATCCTGCCCCGGTACTCGCTCGGCTGCCGCAATCGGTTTCTCCCCGCCTGACACCGGACGACGAGAATATCAACGCCGCATTTCGCGAACCCGGCGAGAACTCCCGGGCCGGATTCTGGACCCAGCTCTCCCGCCCCATGGTGATGGCCGTGCTGGCGCTCTTGCTGGGTGCGCTGGTGCTGATCCTTTTGCCCACTTTGCGCCGGGACACCACTGTCGCAAGCGCTGTCCCGGCGCCGGCCGAGGCGGCACCTGCATTGCCGGTGTCCGTCGCTGCTGACACGGCGGCTGCGCCGCCGGCACCAACGGTTGCGCCACCGCCCAGTCCCGCCGCCGAGACGGTTTCTGCCAACGCTGCGACCGAGTCGGCGCCGGCCAAAGAGGCTGCAACGCCCGTATCCAACGCGGTCGCCGATGGCGTGATCGTTTTCAATACGCGCGCCGAGTCGTGGGTGCAGGTCACGGATGCGAAGGGCAAGGCTCTGGTGCGCAAGATTCTCGCGCCCGCGGAGGTCATGCCGGTCTCGGGCACGCTTCCCCTGTCTGTGGTGGTCGGCAGGGCGGACGCCGTCTCGGTCCAGGTCAGGGGCAAGCCCTTTGATCTCGCGCCCTCCACAAAAAATAATGTCGCACGTTTTGAGGTGAAGTAATGGCACCAGATCGGCCTATCGACTTTGCAACGCCCAGAGCGCGCCACTCCCGCCAGGCGCGGGTGGTTTGGGGTTCACGTTGCGTGACCGTTGGCGGCGATGCCTCGGTGCGGGTCCAGTCGATGACCAACACCGACACGGCCGACGCCATCGGCACCGCCATCCAGGTGAAGGAACTCGCGCTGGCCGGCTCCGAGATGGTGCGCATCACGGTAAACACGCCCGAGGCCGCGCAGGCGGTGCCGCACATTCGCGAGCAGC
Source organism: Burkholderiaceae bacterium (assembly GCA_004322085.1). Lineage (GTDB taxonomy): Bacteria > Pseudomonadota > Gammaproteobacteria > Burkholderiales > Burkholderiaceae_C > Rhodoferax_A. Next base: position 15,770 of record SCRR01000172.1, on the reverse strand, counting down.
TCGATCGCATGGGCATCGACGTGCCGCTGGTCGGCGACTTTCACTACAACGGCCATCGGCTGTTGACGGACTACCCCGATTGCGCGCAGACGCTGTCCAAATACCGCATCAATCCAGGCAACGTCGGCAAGGGCAGCAAGCACGACAGGCAATTCGGCCAGATGATCGACGCCGCGATGCGCTGGAACAAGCCGGTGCGCATCGGCGTGAACTGGGGCAGCCTCGATCAGGAGGTACTGGCCAACTTGATGGACGAGAACAGCCGGCGCAGCCAGCCCTGGGATGTGAAGCAGGTGATGTACGAGGCGCTCGTAAGCTCGGCGATCGATTCCGCGCAGCGGGCCGAGCAGATGGGCATGCCCGGCCACCAGATCATTCCGTCGTGCAAGGTCAGCGGTGTGCAGGATCTGATTGCGGTGTACCGTGAGCTGGCGAAGCGCTGCGACTATGCGCTGCACCTGGGCCTGACCGAGGCCGGCATGGGCACCAAGGGCACGGTCGCGTCGAGCGTGGCCCTGTCCATCCTGCTGCAAGAGGGTATTGGCGACACGATTCGGGTTTCGCTCACGCCGCAGCCGGGTGAGGCGCGCACACAGGAAGTCGTGGTGGCCACGGAGATTTTGCAGGCGCTCGGTCTGCGCAGCTTCGTGCCGAGCGTGACCGCCTGCCCGGGGTGCGGACGCACCACCAGCAGCACCTTCCAGGAACTGACGAAGCAGATTGACGACTTCCTGCGCGCGCAAATGCCCGTGTGGCGCGAGCGCTATCCGGGCGTGGAGAAACTCAAGGTGGCGGTGATGGGCTGCATCGTCAACGGCCCGGGCGAGAGCAAGCACGCCGATATCGGCATCAGCCTGCCGGGCACCGGCGAGGCGCCGGCGGCCCCGGTTTATATCGACGGCGCAAAGAGCGTGACGCTGCGCGGCGAACACATCGCGCAGGAGTTCCAGGTCATCGTCGAGAACTACATTGAAAAGCGCTTTGGCACCCGGCACACGGCCGAAGCCGCTTGAGTGGTGTATTTCGTCAGTAAAACAGACCGTAGCCAGCGTCAATTCTGGACTCGCGACTATTACATAAGTAGCAGATAACAAAATCCATGGCTCAGAAGCTGGTTGCCGTCAAGGGCATGAACGACATCCTGCCGCCCGACTCGGCGCGCTGGGAATGGTTTGAAGACAAGGTACGCGGACTGATGCGGCGCTACGGTTACGCCAACGTGCGCACCCCTATCGTCGAGCCGACGGCGCTGTTCGTGCGCGGCTTGGGCGAGGTGACCGATATCGTCGAGAAGGAGATGTATTCATTCGCCGACTCGATGAACGGCGACCAGCTCACCCTGCGCCCCGAAGCCACCGCCGGCATCGTGCGCGCGATGGTCGAACACAATGCGCTGTACAACGGCCCGCTGCGTGTGTGGACCATGGGCGCCGTGTTTCGCCATGAGCGTCCGCAAAAGGGCCGTTACCGGCAATTTCATCAGATCGACGTCGAGGCCCTGGGTTACGCCGGGCCCGATGTGGATGCCGAGCAGATCCTGATGTGCCGCGCGCTGTGGCGCGAGCTGGGTCTGGTCGAAGGCGAGGACGTGCGGCTGGAGATCAACAGCCTGGGCCAGAGCGAGGAGCGCCAGAAGCATCGCGAAGCGCTGATCGCCTACTTCGAGGCTCATGCGCCGCTGCTCGACGAGGATGCCAGGCGACGCCTGCACAGCAACCCGCTGCGCATCCTGGACAGCAAGAACCCGGCCATGCAGGCAATGGTCGAGGCGGCGCCTCAACTCACGAGTTTTCTGGGCGAAACCTCGCTGGCGCATCTGGACGCGGTGCGCGCCATCCTCGATGCGGCCGGGCTCCCCTACCGTGTCAATCCGCGCCTGGTGCGCGGCATGGACTACTACAACCTCACCGTCTTCGAATGGGTCACCGACAAGCTCGGCTCGCAGGGCACGGTCTGCGGCGGCGGGCGCTACGATGGCCTGTTCGAACAGCTCGGCGGCAAGCCGACGCCGGCCGTCGGCTGGGGCCTGGGCGTGGAGCGCCTGCTGCTGTTGCTCGAGGCAGTGGGCCCTGCCATCGAGCCACCCGTGCCGGACGCCTACGCCGTGATCCCCGATGCAGCGGCGCTGCCCGTGGTGATGAGGGCCTTGCAGGCGTTGCGCGACGCGGGCGTCAAGGTGCAGATGCACTCGAGCTCGAACGCCGACCGGGGCAGCATGAAGTCGCAGCTCAAGAAGGCCGATGCCAGCGGGGCGCGCCACGCGCTGATCTTCGGCGCCGACGAGCTGGCGCAAAACCAGGTCACGGTCAAATCCCTGCGCGACGGCAGCGGTCAGCAGGTGATGCAGCCGCTGGCCGATGTGTCCACGTGGGCGGCCACCCTACAATCGCTGACTTAAACGAACAACACACCATGGCAACACCTCTGAACCTTGAAGAACAGGAGCAGCTTGATCAGGTCAAGCACTTGTGGAAAAAATACGGCGACCTGATCACCTGGGCGCTGTTGATCGTGGTGGTTGCGATGGCTGCATGGAATGGCTACCAGTACTGGGCGCGCAGCCAGGCTGCCAAGGCTTCGGTTCTGTTTGATGCGGTGGAGCATGCGGCGCAGTCTGGCGACATGGCCATGCTGGAGCGTACGTTTGCCGACATGAAGGACCGCTACGGGCGCACCACGTACGCGCAACAGTCGGGTCTGCTGGCAGCCAAGGTGATGGACGAAAAGGGCAACATCGACGGCGCCCGGGCAGCGCTGGCATGGGTGGCCGACAAGGCCTCCGACGAGGGATACCGGGCCGTCGCCAAGCTGCGCCTGGCGAGCGTACTGATGCAGACCAAGGCTTACGACGACGCGCGCAAGCAACTCAGCGGCTCCTTCCCGACGCAGTTCCAGCCTCTGGTGGCGGACCGGCTCGGGGACATCGATGTGCTGCAGGGCAAGAAGGCCGACGCAGCGGCGCAGTACAGCAAGGCCTACAAGGGTTTCGAGGCGGGATCGCAATACCGGCGCGTGGTGGAGGTCAAGTTGAATGCGCTGGGTGTGGATCCCCAGGCGGGAGTCTTGCCGGCGGCCGGAATAGCGGCGCCGACGGCCAGCGCGCCCGCCACCGGGGGATCCAAGTGAGACTGACACGTTTTGTGCCTTCTTCGATTGCCCCACGGGCACTGGTCACTATTGTTTTTGTAGTGGTCGTCGCAGCTTGTTCAACCGGCTCACCGCCGCCGAAACCGACGCCGCTGGCCCCGAACGAGGCCTTGATCGGCGTGCAGCAGGTTTGGACCGCGCACGTGGGGCCGGTCGACTTTCCGCTCGGCGTCAACGTCCAAGGCAGCACGGTGACACTGGCCAGCTCCGACGGCACGGTGGCCGCAATCGATGCGCGCACCGGGCGTGACCTGTGGCGCACGTCGTTGCGCACGCCCATCGCCGCTGGTGTGGGCAGCGACGGCAAGCTGACGGCGGTGGTGACGATGGGCAACGAGCTGGTCGCACTCGAGGGTGGACACGAACTGTGGCGTCAGAAGCTCGATGCGCAGGCTTACACGGCGCCGCTGGTTGCCGGTGCCCGGGTATTCGTGCTTGCGGCGGACCGCTCGGTGAGTGCCTATGACGGTCAGTCGGGACGCCGCTTGTGGCTGCAAAAGCCTCCGAGCGAGCCGCTGGTGCTGCATCAGGACGGCGTTCTGCTGGCGGTCGGCGACACCCTGGTGGTGGGGCTGTCGGGCCGCGTGCTGGGGCTCAACCCGCTCAACGGGGGCCTGCGCTGGGATGCGCCGATCGCCATTCCGCGCGGCACCAACGACGTCGAGCGGGTGGTGGACCTGGTGAGCCCGGTAAGCCGGGTCGGCGATGTGGTGTGCGCGCGCGCCTTCCAGATGGCCATTGGCTGCGTCGACGCCTCGCGCGGCACGGTGCTCTGGACCAAACCCGCCAATGGCGGTACCGGCCTGACTGGCGCCGAAGGACTCCTGTTCGGAACCGAGATCGATGGCACGGTGAAGGCCTGGCGGCGCAGCAACGGCGAGCAGGCCTGGAGCACTTCGCACCTGCAGTACCGCGGCCTGACCGCTCCGCTGGCGCTCGGGCGCTCCGTGGTAATTGGCGACAGGTTCGGCTTCGTTCATTTGCTGTCGCGCGAGGATGGGTCTTTGCTGACCCGGCTCACGACGGACGGCTCAGCCATCGCGGCGACACCCGTGGCTGCCGGCAATACCCTCGTCGTGGTGACACGCAACGGGGGCGTGTATGGGTTCGAGCCCAAGTGATCTGACGGGCGGGCGCATATGAAGCCTGTCCTGGCACTGGTGGGCCGTCCCAACGTAGGCAAGTCAACCCTGTTCAACCGGTTGACCAGGTCGCGCGACGCCATTGTGGCCGATTTTGCGGGTTTGACGCGCGACCGCCACTACGGCGATGGCCGTCAGGGGGCGCACGAATTCATCGTCATCGATACCGGTGGGTTCGAGCCGGATGCAACCAGTGGCATCTACAGGGAAATGGCCAAGCAGACGCGCCAGGCAGTGGCGGAGGCCGACGTGGTCATCTTTGTCGTGGACGCGCGTGCCGGCCTGTCAGCCCAGGATCACGATATCGCCAACTTCCTGCGCCGTCTGGGCAAACCCACGTTGCTGGCCGCGAACAAGGCCGAGGGCATGCAGGCGGGCGCGCAACTGAGCGAGTTCTTCGAACTCGGCCTGGGCGAGGTGTACCCGATCTCGGCCGCCCATGGCCAGGGGATCCGCAGCCTGGTGGAGCTGGCGCTGGAGCCGCTGAATCTGGCGGGGCCGCTGGACGACGCAGGGGAGGTCGACAGCGGCCTCATCAAGCTGGCGGTCGCGGGTCGGCCCAACGTGGGAAAATCGACACTGATCAACACCTGGCTGGGCGAGGAGCGGCTGGTCGCGTTCGACCTGCCCGGCACCACGCGCGACGCGATCACGGTGCCGTTCGAGCGCAACGGCCAGCGCTTCGAGCTCATCGATACTGCGGGCTTGCGCCGCAAAGGCAAGGTCTTCGAAGCCATCGAGAAATTCTCGGTGGTCAAGACCCTGCAAGCCATCGGCACGGCCAACGTGGTGTTGCTCTTGCTCGATGCGACCCAGGGTGTGACGGACCAGGATGCGCATATCGCGGGTTACATTTTGGAGAGCGGGCGCGCGGTGGTGCTGGCGGTCAACAAGTGGGACGCCGTGGACGAATACCAGCGCGAGCTGGTGCAGCGCTCGATTGAGACGCGCTTGCCGTTTCTGAAATTCGCTGCGGTTCACGTCATTTCGGCGCAGAAACGCCAGGGTTTGGGCCCGGTGTGGTTGTCCATTGCCCAGGCCCACAAGGCAGCGACGTGCAAGATGTCGACGCCGGTGCTGACCCGCGTGCTGCTTGAGGCGGTGCAGTTCCAGAGTCCCAAGCGCGCAGGCATGTTCCGCCCCAAGCTGCGCTACGCCCACCAGGGTGGCATGAATCCGCCCGTCATCGTGATCCACGGCAATTCGCTCGAGCATGTCACCGACGCTTACAAGCGCTTCCTGGAGGGGCGCTTTCGCAAGGAATTCAATCTGACCGGAACGCCGCTGCGCATTGAGCTCAAGACCTCCCAAAACCCCTACGTCGACAAGGCGTAGGGCCGGGTGTGGTGGCCAGTCCGTTTTTTCATGTGGAAATGAGCGCTGAGTCCGTCGCGCCGGTGCGGCGCTGTGGTAAGGTTCTAACTCCTACAACAACTTCTGAACACGGAGAATATCGTGAGCAATAAAGGGCAGCTACTTCAGGACCCCTTCCTCAACGCCTTGCGCCGCGAGCATGTGCCGGTGTCCATCTATCTGGTGAACGGTATCAAGCTTCAGGGCCAGGTAGAGTCATTCGACCAATACGTTGTGCTGCTTCGCAACACGGTGACCCAAATGGTGTACAAGCACGCCATCTCGACCATTGTGCCGGGGCGCGCCGTCAATTTCACAGCCGTCGAGGGTGCCGCGGCAACGCCGGACGCCGCCTGATGGTGCGGGTCAAGCATCCGGCCAACGATGGGCCAACAATTCAGCCCCTGATTCGCTGATCCAGATTTGTCCGACTTACCAGACCGCCCATTTGCCCCAACCATCCTGGTTGGGGTCGATTTCGGCTCGCCTCATTTTGATGGCGAGCTGGAAGAGCTTGGCCTGCTGGCGTTGACTGCGGGCCTCAAACCGGTGGCGCGCGTCACCTGCAAACGCAAGGCACCCGACGCCGCACTGTTTGTGGGGAGCGGCAAGGCCGACGACATCAAATTCATGGCGGAACAGCTCGGCGCCACCGAGGTGCTGTTCGACCAAAGCCTGAGTCCGGCGCAGCAGCGCAATCTGGAGCGGCATCTGGGCCTGCCCGTAAACGACCGCACGCTGTTGATCCTGGAAATTTTCGGTCAGCGCGCGCGCAGCCATGAAGGCAAGCTGCAGGTGGAACTGGCCCGGCTGCAGTACCTGAGCACACGCTTGGTGCGGCGCTGGTCGCACCTGGAGCGCCAGCGTGGTGGCATTGGCGCGCGCGGGGGCCCGGGCGAAGCGCAGATTGAACTGGACCGGCGCATGATTGGCGAGTCGATCAAGCGTACCTCGGCCCGGCTGGAAAAGGTCAAACGCCAACGCCACACCCAGCGCCGCCAGCGCGAGCGGCGCGATGCGTTCAATATTTCGCTGGTAGGCTATACCAATGCCGGCAAGTCGACCCTGTTCAATGCGCTGGTCAAGGCGCGGGCCTACAGCGCCGATCAGTTGTTTGCGACCCTGGACACCACGACACGGCAGCTTTATCTGGGGGAAGCGGGACGTTCCGTCTCATTGTCCGATACGGTCGGTTTCATCCGGGACTTGCCGCACGGACTGGTCAACGCGTTCCAGGCGACTTTGCAGGAAGCTGTCGACGCCGATCTGCTGCTGCATGTGGTCGACGCCGCCCGCACTGATTTTCCCGAGCAGATGGCAGAGGTTCAACGTGTTCTGGCGGAGATCGGTGCGGCGCAGATACCGCAACTTCTGGTCTTCAACAAGCTCGATGCCATTGAAAAAGAGCGCCAGCCACTGCATTTGAACGACATGTTCGAAGTGGACGGTGTTCGTGTCCCGCGGTTATTCGTCAGCGCGCGCAGCGGTGAAGGTGTGCCGGGGCTGCGTCAGCAATTGGCCAGTATGGTGGCGGCCAGGGGGGCGGATGCGAATTCGGCGCATCTCCCCGAATTTCATGAGGCTGCTACCTGATTGGGCACAATCGGGAACAATACAAGAAGAGAATTTGCGCATGAATCTCAAATTACGAGTCCCGGGGTGGGCTGCACTGCAGGGTCGCATCGGCGGCATGTACAACCTGAATGACCCACGCTGGGGGCGGGGCGACAACAAGACGGCCGAAAACGCCGACGCGGACGCGCCCAAGCCGGACGATGCTCCGGCACCATTGCCGCCACCGTCCAGTGGAGGAGGTCGTGGGCAAGGCCCCAATCAGGGGCCGCCCGATCTCGATGAGCTGTGGCGCGACTTCAATCGAAAACTGGGTGGGTTGTTCGGCGGCCGGAAAAACAACAGCTCCGGTGGCAATGGCGGGGGCTTTGGTGGCCGCGGTTTTGGCGGCGGTGGCTTTCAGCCCGACGGTAAAAGCGCCGGCATCGGCGCCGGATTGATTGCCGTTGTGATCGTGTTGATCTGGCTGGGCTCTGGGTTCTTCATTGTGCAGGAAGGTCAGCAGGCCGTCGTCACGCAATTTGGCAAGTACCACGCCACGGTAGGCGCGGGCTTCAACTGGCGCCTGCCCTACCCGATCCAGCGTGATGAGAAGGTCTATGTGACGCAGATCCGCTCGGTGGATATCGGCCGCGAAAACATCGTCAAGGCCACCGGCCTGCGCGATTCGGGCATGCTCACCGCCGACGAGAATATCGTCGAAATCAAGTTTGCCGTGCAATATCGCCTAAAGGATGCTCGTGCCTACCTGTTCGCGAGCAGGGATCCGTCGGGTGCCGTGGTGCAGGCGGCGGAATCGGCTGTGCGCGAGGTCGTAGGCAAGATGACGATGGACGATGCGATTGGCGAAGAGCGCGACAAGATTGGCCCGCAGGTGCGCACGTTGATGCAAACCATTCTGGACCGCTACGGCGTTGGCATCGAGGTCGTCAACGTCAACCTTCAGCAAGGTGGGGTGCGTCCGCCCGAGCAGGTGCAGGCGGCATTCGACGATGTGCTCAAGGCCGGGCAGGAGAGCATACGCACTCAAAATGAAGCCCAGGCGTATGCGAACAACGTGATTCCGCGGGCCGTGGGTACTGCATCGCGCATGATTGCGCAGGCCGAAGGTTACAAGGCCCGCGTCGTGGCGCAGGCACAGGGCGATGCGCAGCGCTTCAACTCGATAGTGGCTGAATACCAGAAGGCACCGCAGGTCACGCGCGAGCGCATGTACATCGATGCCATGCAGGAGATCTACAGCAACGTCACCAAGGTGCTGGTGGATTCGCGCCAGAACTCCAACCTGCTGTACCTGCCGCTCGACAAGATCATGCAGATGACAGGCAAGAGCGCGCCCGCATCTGCGGCGGACACATCCACGCCACCGGCGCCCCCCGCTGACGCAACGTTGCCTGCCACGACGCCGTCCAGCTCGGCCAACGATGACCGGAGCCGCGAAGGGGCCCGTTCACGCGTCCGTGATACACCTTAGGAGCGCCCCGTGAACAAAGTCGGTTTTATTGCTTCTTCACTGCTGGTGGTGCTGGCGGTGCTCAGCTCCATGCTGTTCGTGGTCGATCAGCGTCAGTTCGGAATTGTTTATGCGCTCGGGGAAATCAAGGAAGTCCTGACCCAGCCAGGGCTTTATTTCAAGATGCCGCCGCCGTTCCAGAACGTGACCTATCTGGACAAGCGCCTGTTGACGCTGGACAGCACCAACGCCGAGCCGGTTTACACCGCTGAGAAGCAGCGTGTCGTGATCGACTGGTATGTGCGCTGGCGCGTCACGAATCCGGCTGAATACATCCGCAACGTCGGACTGGATGAGACCACGGGCGCGAACCAGCTCAACGTCGTGGTGCGCAACGCGTTCCAGGCCGACATCAACAAGTACACGGTCAAGGAATTGCTCGCTTCCAAGCGCGACGCGCTGATGTCCTCTGTCAAGAGCCAGGTGCTGGCCACTGTGCGTGGCGCCAAGCCTTGGGGTATCGACGTGGTCGACGTCCGCATCACGCGCGTTGATTACGTGAGTGACATTACCGATTCGGTTTACAAACGGATGCAGGCGGAACGGCAACGAGTGGCCAACGAGTTGCGCTCCACCGGTGTGGCAGCAGGCGAGAAGATTCGTGCTGATGCTGATCGTCAACGCGAGGTCACCGTGGCCGATGCCTACCGTGATGCCCAGAAGATCAAGGGCGTCGGCGACGCGCAGGCGACCCGTATCTACGCCGAATCGTTCGGCCGTGATCCCCAGTTTGCGCAATTTAACCGGAATCTGGAAGCGTATAAAGCCAGCTTCAACAAGAAGAGCGACGTGATGGTGATCGACGAATCGTCCGAGTTCTTCAAGGACATGCGCGCATCGGGGGGCAGCAGTAGCGTTGCACCTGCCAAGGCAACTAAAAAGTAATCCGCGGACGTCAGGGCCTTGGACAGCAGTACGTTCTGGACGGCTCTCGCCCTGGTGCTCGTGATCGAGGGACTGTTGCCATTGATGGTGCCCACTGCGTGGCGACGCATGTTTGTACAGATCCTGCAATTGCGCGATGGGCAACTCCGGTTTTTCGGTCTGTGCAGCATCATTGCAGGGCTGTCGCTGTTGTGGCTGTTGTCCTGATATCGGGGCGGGGCGCAAGCCCGGTAAAATCTTCGTTTTAACAGCCCTCAAAAATATTCATGTCCGCCTGGGTCTTGCCGGATTACATCGCCGATGTTCTGCCTTCCGAGGCCCGGCACATCGAGGAGCTGCGTCGCTGTCTGCTCGATACGGCTCGCGGCTACGGCTACGAGCTGGTCATTCCGCCGTTGCTGGAGCATCTGGAATCCCTGCTCACCGGAACCGGAGAGGCGCTCGGTCTGCAGACATTCAAACTGGTGGACCAGTTGTCGGGGCGCATGATGGGCCTGCGCGCGGACACGACGTCGCAAGTGGCGCGCATTGATGCGCACCTTCTCAACCGCAACAGCGTGACCCGCCTGTGCTACTGCGGTCCCGTGCTGCATACCCGACCGGACCGGCCACACGCTACGCGGGAGCCACTGCAGTTCGGCGCTGAAATCTATGGCCATGCAGGCCTGGAGGCCGACCTGGAAATATTGGTTTTGTCGCTGGATTGCCTGAAGGCCGCGCAGGTGCAAGACGTCAGCGTGGACATGGCCGACGCGCGCATCGTGCGCTCGTTGTTGGCGGGTGTGCCGCTCGATGCTGCCGGCTCGGCCCGGGTCCATGCGGCTCTGGCAGCGAAGGACACCAGTGAGCTCGCTTCGCTGACCAAAACGTTCCCTGCCGCCGCGCGCGACGGCCTGCTCGCGCTGGTACAGCTGTATGGCGATGAGCCGGTCCTGATTGAGGCTGAAAAGGCCCTCAAAGCCTCACCGGCCATTCGTGAAGCGCTATCAGATTTGAAATGGCTGGCGAATCACCTGACGGGCACCCATGTCACCTTCGATCTGGCCGACCTGCGCGGTTACGCCTACTACAGCGGCGCCCGTTTCGCCATCTACGCGCAAAGCGCCAGCGATGCACTGGTGCGTGGGGGCCGCTACGACGAGGTCGGTGCGGTGTTCGGGCGCAACCGGCCGGCCGTGGGTTTCAGCCTGGATGTGAAGCAACTGGTGGCGGCCGTGGCGCCGCGTATGCTGCGCGCGGCCATCTGCGCCCCGTGGGGCGATGCGCCGGCGCTGTGTGCCGCCATTGCGGCGCTGCGTGACCGCGGCGAGACCGTCGTCTGCGTGTTGCCGGGCCATGAAAGCGGGGTCGATGAGTTTCGCTGTGACCGCGAGTTGATCCAGGCGGCGGGCCAGTGGGTCGTACAAGCTATTTGAGAACCATCCGAGATGAACACAAACAAAGTACAGGATCCGGGGCGCAATGTGGTCGTCGTCGGCACCCAGTGGGGCGACGAAGGCAAGGGCAAACTGGTCGACTGGCTGACTGAAAGTGCCCAGGGCGTGGTGCGCTTTCAGGGTGGCCACAACGCCGGCCACACACTGGTCATCAACGGCGTGCGCACGGCACTGAACCTGATCCCTAGCGGCATCATGCGTCCCGGCGTGAAATGCTACATCGGCAACGGCGTGGTGCTCTCGACCGAGCACCTGTTCACCGAGATCGGGCGGCTGGAGGCGATGGGCGTGGAGGTGCGCTCGCGCCTGCGCATCAGCGAGGCATGCCCACTGATCCTGCCGTTCCATGCGGCACTCGATGTGGCGCGCGAAGCGGTGCGCGAACGGGGCGGCAGCGAAAAGATCGGCACCACAGGCAAGGGCATCGGCCCCGCCTACGAAGACAAGATCGCGCGCCGTGCGCTGCGCGTGCAGGATCTGAAATACCCTGAGCGCTTCGCCGCCAAGTTGCACGATCTGCTCAAGTTGCACAACTTCGTGCTGACCGAGTTCCTGCATGCGCCGGCCATCGAGTTCGACGCGGTCTATGACCAGGCCATGCGCCATGCCGAAATGCTCAAACCCATGATGGCGGACGTCTCGCGCGAGCTCAACGATGCGCACTGGGATGGCGCCAATCTGCTGTTCGAAGGCGCGCAGGGCACGCTGCTCGACGTGGACCACGGCACCTATCCCTACGTCACTTCGAGCAACTGCGTGGCGGGCAACGCCGCCGCCGGCTCGGGCGTGGGCCCCGGCCTGCTGCATTACATCCTGGGCATCACCAAGGCCTATTGCACGCGCGTGGGCGGCGGCCCGTTCCCGACCGAGCTCGACTGGCAAACGCCCGGCACGCCGGGCCATCACATGAGCACGGTGGGCGCCGAAAAAGGCGTGGTGACGGGGCGCAGCCGGCGCTGCGGCTGGTTCGACGCCGCGCTGCTCAAGCGCTCGGCCCAGGTCAACGGCCTGTCGGGGCTGTGCATCACCAAGCTCGACGTGCTCGATGGCCTGGACCGGCTGGAGCTGTGCACCGGCTACCGGCTCGATGGTGAGCTGGTGGACATTCTGCCGATGGCCGCGGAAGAGATTGCACGGTGCGTTCCCGTGTACGAAACCATCACGGGCTGGAGTGGCTCCACTGTGGGCGTGACGCAGTACGACCAGTTGCCGGCCAATGCGCGCCTGTACCTGGAGCGGATCGAGCAGATCAGCGGCGTGCCTATTGCCATGATCTCCACCGGCGCGGACCGTGAGCACACGATTTTGCTGCATCACCCGTACGCGCGGGCCTGACAGCGTTTCAACAGGAAAATCCCGTCCAAGCCCTTATTCGATGTTCACATTCAGCTATTAATCCAGGAGCATCCCCATGTTGACGGAAGACGGTAAACATCTGTACGTGAGCTACGACGAGTACCACAGCCTGATCGAGAAGCTCGCCATCAAGGTGCACCAGTCGGGCTGGCAGTTCGACACCATCCTGTGCCTCGCGCGTGGCGGTATGCGTCCCGGCGACATCCTCTCGCGCGTGTTCGACAAGCCGCTGGCCATCATGTCCACCAGCTCGTACCGTGCCGAAGCGGGGACACTGCAGGGCAAGCTCGATATCGCGCACTACATCACCACGCCGCGGGGCGAGATTGCCGGCAAGGTGCTGCTGGTGGACGATCTGGCCGATACCGGCCACACGCTCAGCGTCGTGATCAATCAGCTCAGGAACAACTACAAGCCGATCACCGAGTTGCGCAGTGCGGTGATCTGGGCCAAGGGCGTCTCAGCCTTCACGCCCGACTACGCGGTCGAGATCCTGCCGACCAACCCCTGGATTCACCAGCCGTTCGAGAATTACGACACCATGAATCCGGAGCAGCTCCAGGCCAAGTGGGTTGTTTAGAAATGAGCCAAATCTCCACCCAGCTGATTCATCACCCCTATGTCCCGCCCGCGGGGTTTGCCGCGCCGCAGCCGGGCGTGTACAAGGCCTCCACGGTATTTTTTTCGAACACGGCGGCAATGCGCACGCGCGAGTGGAAAGACAAGTCGGGCTACACCTACGGCCTGCACGGAACGCCGACCACGTTCTTGCTGGAAGAGCGCCTGTGTGCGCTGGAGGGAGGCCTTCAATGCCTGCTGGCGCCCAGCGGTCTGGCAGCCATCTCCACCGTCGCGCTGGCGTTGCTCAAGACCGGCGACGAGGTGCTGCTTCCGGACAACGCGTATGGTCCCAACAAGGCGCTGGCCGAAGGCGAGCTGCTGGCCTGGGGCATCACGCATCAGTTTTACGACGCCATGGACCCTGCCGATCTGGCGCGGAAAATCGGCGCCCGGACCCGGCTCGTGTGGCTGGAAGCCGCCGGTTCGGTCACGATGGAGTTCCCCGATTTGCGCGAGCAGATGCGCATCTGCCGCGAACGCAAGGTGACGGCGGCGCTGGACAACACCTGGGGTGCGGGCCTGGCCTTTCATCCCTTCGATCTGGCCGGTGACGGGAGCGGGAGCCTGGCGGTGGACATCTCGGTGCAGGCGCTGACCAAATACCCCAGCGGCGGCGGTGACGTGCTGATGGGCAGCATCGTCACGCGCGATCGCTCGCTGCACATGAAAATCAAGCTCACCCACATGCGGCTGGGCCTGGGTGTGGCCGCCAATGACACCGAGACAGTGCTGCGCTCGCTGCCCAGCATCGAGCTGCGCTACCGCGCACAGGATGCCTCGGCGCGCGAGCTGGCCCGCTGGTGCCAGACGCGCCCCGAGATTGTCCAGGTGCTGCACCCCGCTCTGGCGGACAGCCCCGGACACGCGCACTGGCAGGCGCTGTGCCGGCGCGACGCGGGAGGCGCCGCCAGCCTGTTCAGCGTGATTTTTGATGCGCGTTACCACAGAGCGCAGGTGGACGCCTTTTGCGATGCGCTGAGGCTGTTCAAGCTCGGTTACAGCTGGGGTGGCCCCATCAGCCTGGTCGTGCCCTACGAACTGCAGAGCATGCGGTCAAAGTGGCCCGCCCACCTGGCACACGGATCGCTGGTGCGCCTGGCCATCGGTTTGGAGGCTGCTGCCGATCTGCAGGCCGACCTGACGCAGGCCTTGCAGGCCATGGCTTGAAATATCCGGCTTGCGCGCGCATGCTTGGACTTCAAGCTGTTAAAGTCGTATTTATCTATTGAAAGAGTACCTTGGCTACACCTAATTACGGATACGAAAAGCGCCAGAAAGAGCTGGCAAAAAAACGCAAAAAAGAAGACAAGCTCAAGGCCAAAGCAGAACGCAAGGCAGGCGAGCCTGCGGAGGGTGATGTGCAGCAGGAGGGTGGCGCTCCGGCAGACGACACCACCGGTCACACGCCGGGTACGCCTGCCCAGCCCTGAGTCGTTGCCTGTTCCTGCGCCAGGATCTCGTGCGCCAACTGGCCCATGGCCCGCGCGGAACGGTCGCCGGGCCTTATCTTTCTTGAGCTGCCGTACTGGCTGAAGTTGCGCTCGATCGAGCGCGCATAGCCCGGGTCGTAATGCGTCGTGAGCAGTTCGCGCACCACGGCCTCGATTCTCCCGGCATCGACCTTGTCGTGCCAGCTCTGCACCACGGCCTTGCCGCGCAGCTCTACCAACGCGTCGAGCCGATCGCAAAACAGGGCCGTGTCTCTCACGAAGAAATCGTAGTCTTCCAGCAGCAATGCGACGCGCTCGTCGTCCGGCAGCTGCAAATCCAGACAGGGGCTGGCGCGCATGACGGTGATCAACGCATCCGGAACGGCCAGGTTGCCGACCTTCCTGCTTTCGCTCTCGACGTATACCGGGCGTGCCGGATCAAAGTGGCGCAGCGCATCCCACACCAGGTTGTCAAAGCGCTTTTGCGACGGCTGGGGCTGGCCCGGAATCTGCCCGAGCACCGAGCTGCGGTGACTGGCCAGCGCTTCGAGATCGAGCACCTGCGCACCGGCCTGCGCCAGCGCCTGCAGCAGCCGCGTCTTGCCCGAGCCCGTCGGTCCGCAAATCACGCGCCAGGACAGTCGTTGTGCCAGATCCGGCAGGCTGGCCCGCACGGCGCTGCGAAACGCCTTGTAGCCGCCCTCCAGCACTGCCACGCGCAGGCCGATCTCGCCCAGCACCAGCGCCAGCGCATTGCTGCGTTTGCCGCCGCGCCAACAATAGATCAGTGGCTGCCAGCTCTTGGGTTTGTCGAGCAGCTCGCGCTCGATATGGCGCGCGATATTGGCCGCCACCAGCGCGGCACCGCGTTTTTTCGCTTCGAACGGATTGATCTGGGCGTAGAGGGTGCCGATCAGCTTGCGTTCTTCGTTATTGAGCGAAGGCCAATTCAGTGCACCGGGCAGATGGTCTTCGGCATATTCGTCTTCACTGCGCGCATCGATGATCGCGCTGTAAGTGTCGAGCCGCGCAATGGCGTCGAGGGCGGGAACCTGCGTCACGTTCATTGGAGCAGCTTCTTCAGTTCGGGCCAGACATTGTTCAGCAGTGTCGGGTGTGCCGCGGCGATGGGGTGAATGCGGTCGCTCTGGAACAGCTCGACGGCGTTCGGTGCGTCGGCGACGCCCTTGAGCAAAAACGGCACGAGCGCGGCCTTGTCGGCCTTTGCGACCTGGCCAAAGATCGTGGCAAAACGGTTGGCGTAGTCGCTGCCATAGTTGGGCGGCACCTGCATGCCGAGCAGCAGCACCTTCGC
>SCRR01000171.1 GCA_004322085.1 Burkholderiaceae bacterium | reverse complement strand
TCGGCCAGCATGGGCGCAATCCTTTCCATGCGCTCGAGCGCCTTGACGCGGCTTTGCGCCTGCTTGGCCTTGGTGGCCTTGGCCTTGAAGCGGTCAATGAACTTCTGCAGGTGCGCGATCTTGTCCTGCTGGCGGCTGAAGGCGGCCTGCTGCTGCTGCATCTGCTCGGCCCGCATGTCCTCGAACTTGCTGTAGTTGCCGCCGTAGCGCGCCAGCTTTCCGGCGTCGATATGCAGCGTTACATCGGTCACCGCGTCGAGAAACTCGCGGTCGTGGCTGATCACGATCAGCGTGCCCTCGTAGCGCTTGAGCCAGGCTTCGAGCCAGACCAGCGCGTCCAGGTCCAGGTGGTTCGTCGGCTCGTCGAGCAGCAGCAGGTCGGACGGGCACATCAGCGCGCGCGCCAGCTGCAGCCGCATGCGCCAGCCGCCCGAGAAGCTGTTGACTGGATTGTCGAGCTCGGTGGTCTTGAAGCCCAGCCCCTGGATCAGCGACTGCGCGCGCGCGGGCGCATCGTGCGCGCCAGCATCCTGCAATTGCATGTAGGCGTGCGCCATGCGATCGTAGTCGTCGGTCGCCTCCGCGGCGAGCACCTCGGTCTGCGCGGCCAGCAGGGTGGTGTCACCTTCCAGGACGAAATCGGTTGCGCTCTGGTCGGTTTCGGGCATCTCCTGCGCGACCTGACCCATGCGCCATTGGGGCGGGATGGCGTAGTCGCCGCCGTCTTCGTGCAGCGTGCCACTGAGCAGGGCAAACAGAGAGGATTTGCCGGCGCCGTTGCGCCCGACCAGGCCGACCTTCTCTCCGGGATTGAGGGTCACGGAGGCGTCGTCGAGCAATACCTTGGCGCTGCGGCGCAGGGTCACGTTTTTAAGGGTAATCATGATTCTCTAAAGCTTCGCGCGTCGCCAGCAACACCTGGTCTTCACCAGCACTGGTTTCCAGCCAGACCACTTCCAGCCGGGGAAAGGCGGCCTCGAAGTGATCGCGCTCGTGGCCGACTTCCAGCACCAGCACGGCGTGCTCCGACATCTGGGCGGGCGCTTCACGCAGCAGTTGGCGGATGAAGTCCATGCCGTCCGTGCCACCGGCCGTGTTGCCGTCCAGCGCCAACGCCGGTTCGGCGCGAAATTCCGGAGGCAGGGCAGCCATGCTGTGCGCATTGACATAGGGCGGGTTGCACAGAATCAGGTCAAAAGGACCGCGGACCTGTAGTTCGGACGAGGCCAGGCCGTCGGCCTGCAGCAGCGTGATGCGGTCTTGCAGGCCGTGTTTGTCCACGTTGATGCGGGCCACCGCCAGCGCATCGGGGGATAGGTCGGAGCCAGTCACTTCCACGTCCGGGAAGACCTGCGCCGCGATCACTGCCAGGCTGCCGTTGCCGGTGCACAAATCGAGCACTTGATGGGTGTGTGCGCCCAGCCACGGATCGATGTCGCCTTGTACCAGCAGTTCGGCAATCAGGCTGCGCGGCACGATGGCGCGCTCATCCACATAGAACGGCACGCCCTGCAGCCAGGCCTCGTGTGTGAGGTACGCGGCGGGTTGGCGGGTATTGATGCGTGCTCTGATAAGAGTAGCTACCTGCGCTTTCTCAGTATGGGTTACAGGCCGATTTGATACAGAATCAGGCCCGTCCAGCGGGGTGTCCAGCGGCAGGCCCAATTGCCACAGCACGAGCCAGGCGGCCTCGTCGAACGCGTTGTTCGTGCCGTGGCCAAAGGAAACGCCGGCCCCGGCGAGCTGCCGTGCGCCCGCGTCGATCAACTCGGCTATGGTCATCGGGAGAGCGTTTCCAGCACGCGGCGGTAGATGTTCTTGAGCGGCTCGATGTCGGCGAGCGCGACGCACTCGTCGATCTTGTGGATGCTGGCGTTGGGCGGGCCGAGCTCGATCACCTGGGGACAGATTTTCGCGATGAAGCGGCCGTCGCTGGTGCCGCCGGCAGTGGAGAGTTCGGTCTCGAGTCCGGTCTCGGCGCGGATCGCATCCTGCACCGCATTGACCAGCGTGCCGGGCGTGGTCAAAAAGGGCAGGCCGCCCACGCTCCATTGCAGCTCGAAGTCCAGGCCATGCCGGTCCAGCACCGCGTGCAGGCGTTGCTGCAGGCCCTCGGGCGTGGATTCGGTCGAGAAGCGGAAGTTGAAGTCGATCACCACCGCCCCGGGGATCACGTTGCCGACGCCGGTGCCGCCGTGAATGTTGCTGACCTGCCAGCTCGTGGGCGGAAAGAACTCGTTGCCGTGGTCCCATTCGATGGCCACCAGCTCGGCCAGCGCGGGCGCGACCAGATGGATCGGGTTTTTTGCGAGGTGCGGGTAGGCGATGTGACCTTGCACACCCTTGACGGTCAGCTTGCCACTCATGGTGCCGCGGCGCCCGTTCTTGATCATGTCGCCGGTGCGATGGACCGAGGTAGGTTCGCCCACGATGCAGTAGTCCAGCTTTTCGCCGCGCGCTTTGAGGCGTTCGCACACCGCCACGGTGCCGTCAAGAGCCGGACCTTCTTCGTCGCTGGTGAGCAAAAAGGCGATGGACAGCGCGGGCTCGGAAGACGCCGCCAGAAACTCTTCCACCGCCACCACCATGGCGGCGAGCGAGGTCTTCATGTCGGCGGCGCCGCGACCATACAGCAGGCCGTCACGCTGCGCCGGGGTGAACGGGTCGCTTTGCCACTGCGCCGATGGGCCGGTCGGCACGACGTCCGTGTGGCCCGCAAAAACTATCAGTTTTGTAGCGTCTTTCGCCCGTGCAGACTGGGCTTGCGGGCTAAAACCTCTGCGAATCGCCCACAGGTTGGTGACTTGCAGGCCGTCCGGCCCCCCTGCGATGGTTTCGCATTCAAAGCCGAGCGGGGCCAGACGCGCGCCGATGATGTCCTGGCA
>SCRR01000170.1 GCA_004322085.1 Burkholderiaceae bacterium | reverse complement strand
GCCATGATCACCGTGGCAATCGCCGAAGTGTTTTTCTTCGTCGAGTTCAACCCACTGTCGGCCTACACTGGCGGAGAGAATGGCCTGCCCGGCGTGCCGCAACCGAACCTGGACCTCGGCTTCACGAACATCACGTTCAGCGGGAACCTGTCGTCATACGCCTTTTTCGCGATCTGTTACTTCGTCGGCCTGGTGATCGCGCTGCGTATCGTGCGCTCACCCGTCGGCCTGATGCTGCGCGCCATTCGCGACAATCCACTGCGTGCGCAGGCATTGGGGCACAACATCCACAGCTACAAGCTTCTCGTTTTCGTGGTTGCTTCCATGTACGCAGGTTTCGGTGGCGGCCTGCTGGGCCTCATGCAGGGCTTCATGCCGCCGGACGCGTTCACGTTCGATACTTCGGGGCAAATTGTCATCATGACCGCCATCGGCGGAGCAGGCACGCTGTTTGGGCCGCTGCTCGGCGCAACGGTCTGGCTTTACCTGAGCGATTTCTTCCAGACGGTCCTGAACCTTGGCGCGACCTGGAAGCTGATTCTCGGCATCGTTTTCGTGCTTCTGGTGGTCTTCCTGCGCCGCGGGTTGGTCGGCGCCATCGCCGACCTCTACCATCTGGCAACGCGCGACAAAAGGAAACAAGCGGCTGAGCAGCAAAGGAGTGCCGCGCCTGCAGTCACCGCATCGCCAGCCGCCGCCAAAGGCGCCATGACGGCAAAATATAAGCCGACCCAGAGCCAGACCGGTCCGATCCTGCAGGCAGCCGGTCTGACCAAGCGTTACGGCGGCCTGGCGGCCAACAGCGAGATCGACTTCACCGTCAACCACGGCGAGATTCGGGGCATCATCGGACCGAACGGTGCAGGCAAGAGCACCTTCTTCAAGATGCTGACCTGCGAAGTTATCCCGACTGCGGGTAGCATCGTGTTCGATGGCCGCGATATCACTCACCTGGACGTCGTCGATGCCTGCCAGCTTGGACTCACCAAGAGCTACCAGATCAACCAGCTCTTTGAGCGACTCACCGTCAGGCAGAACTTGACAATTGCCGCACTCGGCCAGATCCGCGGCAAGTTCAAGCCTGACCTGTTCAGGAGCCTTCGAAAGGTCGAAGGCCTGGATGCGCAGGTCGAAAGCACGGCGGCTCTCGTTCATCTGGTGGAGCGGCTCGATACCCCGGTGTCCGAGCTCGCCTACGGTGAAAAGCGGCGCCTGGAGATCGGCCTGGCACTGGCAACTTCACCGAGCCTGCTGCTGCTCGATGAGCCGCTTGCCGGTATGAGTACGCAGGAGCGGGTCGACACGGTCGCCCTGCTAAAAGCGATCGCCCATGGCCGCACGATGATCGTCATCGACCACGACATGGACTCGCTTTTCGAAGTGGTCGAGAAGGTCACCGTGCTGCAGGAAGGGCGCGTACTCGTCGAGGCGGCTACGCCCGACGAGATCAAGAATAACGCTGCAGTCCAGGAGGCCTATCTGGGTGGCGTTCATGAAGAGGTAGCTCCGGTATGAGCCTGCTCGAAGTCAGTGGTCTGAACAGTTACTACGGCGACAGTCACATCCTGTTCGACGTTTCGCTCAACGTGAAAAAAAACGAGGTGGTGGCGCTTCTCGGCCGCAACGGGGCCGGGAAATCCACGACGCTCAAGAGCCTGATGGGTGTGGTCAACCCCAAAGCGGGGAGTATCAAGCTCGATGGTATGGAGATTGCCGGCAAGAAGGCGCACGACATTGCGCGGGCTGGCATGCAACTCGTCCATGAGGACCGCCGTATCTTCGGCAGCCTCAACGTGGAGGAAAACATCACCCTCGCCGGACTGACCGCCGACAACAAATGGCCGCTGGAACGCATTTACGATATGTTTCCACGCCTCAAGCAGCGGCGCACCAGCCGCGGCACAGACCTCTCAGGCGGTGAGCAGCAGATGCTGGCCATCGCGCGCGCGCTGGTGCGGGATCCGAAGATCGTCCTGCTCGACGAGCCGTTCGAGGGGCTCGCCCCGGTGATTGTTCAGGATCTCGTGCGCGTATGCCGCGGCCTGGCGCAGGCCGGCCAGACTATTGTTCTGGTCGAGCAGAACCTTGCCGCGACACTTGCGCTGGCAAGCCGCGTCTACATCATCAACAATGGGCACATCGTGCATGAAGGCCCGGCGGCCGCACTCAAAGCCCAGCCGGATCTTCTGCAGCGCTATCTGGGCGTGTAGCAGGCGGCACGCAAGCGGTTACGCAGGGTGACACTGACCGCTGCCCGCGTGTCAGTGCTGTCCCACAACAGGGCGGGCGAACCGTCTGACATCCCGATGCAGGCATTCATACTAGAGTGTGGTATCCACTTTCGGAGCCACAGGAGTCATTCATGCCCGCACCCAATTCATCCATTTCTGGTCGCAGCCTCACGCTATGTGCTTTGGGAATATTGCTGAGCGCTTCCGCACTGGCGGCGGGGAGCCGAGACACATCGCAAGCACAAGCCCAGTACCAACGTGACCGGGCGGCCTGCAACGCCGGCCAATCCTCCGAGGATCGCGCCACCTGCCTGAAAGAGGCCGGCGCCGCCCTGCAGGCCGCCAGGAGCGGCCAGCTGACAAGCGAGAGCCCTGCTGACTATCAGCGCAACGCCCTGCGCCGGTGTGACGAACAGCCACCACGTGACCGGCAGGACTGCGTGGCGCGCATGCAAAACCCTGCCCAGGGCAGCGTGGATGGGGGAGGATTGCTCAGGCAGGCGCAGACACCCGTTCAATAGCTTGGGCCCGAAACACGCTCGGCCAATGGCTACAGTCACCACATAGGAAATGGACGCGACAGGTTGGGACTGGCTGCCACCATCGCAGACTGCAGTTCGGTACGCCACAGGGATCAACTGGTGTAAAAACTGGTGTAAAGACGGGTAACAGCATGAACCCACGCGCCCATTCTGTCATCGCACAGACGTCTATTTCCGTTTTATTGTGAATTTCTTCCGGAAGACTTCGATGAAAAAATTGATTGCACTCGCCCTCGCTGTTTGCGTGACGGCACCCGTCTATGCACAGGTGGGGGTATCCATCGGCATCAATCAACCGGGCATTTATGGCCAGATCAACATCGGCGGCGGCTATCCGCCGCCGACCCTCGTCTATCCTCAACCGATCATTGTGGCACCCGGGCCGGTCAGTGCCCCGCCCATGTACCTTTACGTTCCCCCGCTTTACCAGCAGCACTGGGGGCGCTACTGTGCCCGCTATCGCGCCTGTGGCCGACCCGTTTATTTTGTGCGCGAACAGTGGGTCCGCGACCGCTACCAGCGCGCGCACCCCGAGTGGCGTGGCGATCGCCGCGATCACGGAGAACACCGGGGCTGGTACGGAGACCGCGGTCATGACCACCACGGTGACCGAGGCGGCAGAGAACACGATGATCACCACGGTGACCAGCGGGGCGATCATCGGTAGAACCGGGACTTTCCGCGCGTCAGCCCTCGGCCAGGCAGGCGACTGCCCGCTGTAATCCGTCCTGGCCGAACGCCATTCCTTGCACGGTCAGCGCCGCTTGCACGCCGGCCAGACAGCCCAGAATCATCGCGGGATTCATGTCGCCCAGGTGGCCGATCCGAAAAACCCGGCCCGCAAGCGGCCCCAGGCCACCCGCAATGGCAACCTGAAAACGCTCGCGCGCCACTTCGCGCACGGCTTCAGGATCGATCCCGGGGCGCACCAGCACGGTCGTGACCGAGACCGATCGCGCCTCGGCCACTTGGCCAAAGAACTGCAGCGAGCCGCCCTCGCTCCAACCATCCACCGCGGCATGCACGGCTCGCGCGATCAGCCGATGCCGAGCGATGACCTGGTCCACGCCCTCCCGAAAGATCAATGACAGCGCGGCGTCCAGTCCCATGAGCAGGCTTTGCGGTGGCGTGCCGCAAAATTTGCGATAGACCAGGTCGCTGCTGCGTCGACCCCAGTCCCAGTAGAACCGCGGCGCAGGATTGCGACTCGCCACGGCCATCGCCACGCTATCGACGGCCACAAAGCCCAGTCCGGGCGGCACCATGAGCCCTTTCTGTGACGCACCAATCACCACGTTGGCGCCAAGTTCATCCATCGCAAACGGCGCCGCGCCGAGCGAAGCCACGACGTCGACCACGAACAACGCCGGATGACCGGCCGCGTCAATGGCCGCGCGCAGCGCGCGCAGATCGCTGGTCAGGCTGCTTGCCGTATCGGTGTGCACAGCAAACACGGCCACGATGTCGTGCTGTGTGTCGGCACGCAGCGCCTGCTCCACCGCCCCCGCATCGATGGGAAAGCCTTCGACATAGGGCGTGCGCACCACGCGGCCGCCGAGCGCTTCGGTCTGCACGGCCCATGACTCGGAAAAATGTCCGGTTCCCGGCACGAGAACCGACTGGCCCGGCGCAATCAGGTTGACGATCGCGGCCTCCCACACACCGTGGCCATTCGCCGAGTACATGAACACTTGGGCATCCCGGGTCTGCAGCAGGCGTTTGAGCCCGCTCTCGCACGCCTCGATGACATCGCCCAACCGTGGATCGGCAAGGTCCATGGGCTGACGGCTCATGGCATGCACCACTTCGTCGGGTACTCGGGTCGGGCCGGGGGAATGGAGGGATCGGTGGCCGGGAATGCGTTTGGCTTCGTTCATGGTGTCACAGTCAATCGGGGGAAATTTCATCTTAATCGACACGATGCCGTCGCGTCCGCACTGGCAACGACCCCGGGGTGAATCTGGAATCGAAACGACCTTTAATCCAGCAGAGGTATCGATGAGGTGCTATATATTTAATAGTTATTCGACGAACTGCCACGCAACGGATCCAATAGCGCCTTCAGGCCGTTATGGTCGATCTCGTGCATCAGCGCGAGCAGGCGGCCAATCTGCCCCTGCGGGAAACCTTCTCGCGCAAACCACGTCAGGTAGTTGCCGGGCAAGTCGGCGATCAGGCGCCCCTTGTACTTGCCGAACGGCATTTCCCGGGTCACCAGCAGTCGCAGATCTTCAGGTTCCACCGCCGCTCAACCTCCGGCCCGTTTGACGTTCCAGCCCTGCCCCTTCAGCATCTCGACCAGCAGAGCGCCATGATCGCCCTGCACCTCGATCGCACCGTCCTTCACCGTGCCGCCGCTGCCGCAGGCTATCTTCATCTGCTTGCCGAGGCGAGCCAAGGCGACTGCATCCAGCGCAAGCCCCTTGACGACGGTCACGCTTTTGCCGCCCCGCCCTTTACTTTCCCGCGACACCCGCACCACGCCATCGCCGGC
>SCRR01000169.1 GCA_004322085.1 Burkholderiaceae bacterium | reverse complement strand
ACTTCCATGCTGAGCATGGCCGGCATCGTGGTGGCGCTGGACGCGTACGGCCCGATCACCGACAACGCCGGCGGCATTGCCGAAATGTCCGAGATGCCCGCCAGCGTGCGCGACATCACCGACCCGCTGGACGCGGTGGGCAATACCACCAAGGCCGTGACCAAGGGCTACGCGATCGGCTCGGCCGGCCTGGCTGCGCTGGTACTGTTCGCCGACTACACCCATAAGCTGGAAGCCTACGGCCACACCATCAGTTTCAACCTGTCCGACCCGATGGTGATCATCGGCTTGATCATCGGTGGGCTGATTCCCTACCTGTTCGGCGCGATGGCGATGGAAGCCGTGGGCCGCGCCGCCGGTGCCGTGGTAGTCGAAGTGCGTCGCCAGTTCCGCGACATCAAGGGCATCATGGACGGCAGCGGCAAGCCCGAGTACGGCAAGGCCGTGGACATGCTGACCTCGGCCGCCATCAAGGAAATGATGATTCCGTCGCTGCTGCCCGTGGTGGTGCCGATTCTGGTGGGACTGATCCTCGGCCCGAAGGCGCTCGGCGGCCTGCTGATGGGCACCATCGTGACGGGCCTGTTTGTGGCGATTTCGATGTGCACCGGCGGCGGCGCGTGGGACAACGCCAAGAAGTACATCGAGGATGGCAACTTCGGCGGCAAGGGCTCGGAGGCACACAAGGCCGCCGTGACGGGCGACACCGTGGGCGACCCTTACAAGGACACCGCAGGTCCAGCCGTCAACCCCTTGATCAAGATCATCAATATCGTGGCGCTGCTGATCGTGCCCCTCATGATGAGCCTGCATGGCGGGGCCGAGCCGCAGGCTGCTCTGGCGGCGCCCGTGGTTGCCACGGCCGATACCGCAGCGGCCACACCGCAAGCCGCCGCGCAGACCGCCGCGCCGTCAGCAACCGATGCTGCCTCGGTCACGGTTGACAATGGCGTGGTCAAGTTCTACTTTGCCAGCGGCAAGGCGGATGTGGCGCCAGACGGTGCTCAGGCGCTGGACGTGATCGTAAAGGGCGTGCAGTCCGGCAAGACGGCCGTCATCAGCGGCTATCACGACGCCACGGGAGACGCTGCCAAAAACGCCGAACTCGCAAAACAGCGCGCCATGGCCGTACGCGACATGCTCGTTGCTGCGGGCACTCCGCAGGACAAGATCGAGTTGCAAAAGCCGGAACAGGCCCAGGCGGGCGGCCCTGCGGCCGAGGCACGCCGGGTCGAAGTCACGTTGCGGTAATCGGCGCAGCTGACGCCGTATTGAAAGAGCCCGCCCCGGCGGGCTTTTTTCATGGCGACGCCACTCGCTCAGTGCACTACCGCACGCACCGGCGGTCCGGTGAGGCTGGCCAGCTCGGGCAGCGCCGCAACAAAACGGCATGATCAAAACATGCGGTACGCTGCAGTACCAAAACGACATTCGAATGACTGGACTTGCGCATGACCGACCTTGTTGTCCGCCGGCTTCTGATTGACCTGCAGACGCCACTGCCGCGCCACTGGTGCGGGGGTGGCACCTTTCGCACGGCGTTGTTCAACGCCCTGTCGATGAGTTTCCCGGTGGGGGAACAGTTTTTCATCGACTCCGTGCGCAACGGCCACAAGGCCCTGCCGGTTCACGACCAAGCGCGGTTTCAGGCTGAGGTGCAGGGCTTCATCGGCCAGGAGGCGACGCATCGGCGCATTCATGCACTGTTCAACGCGCACCTCGAAAAACAGGGCCTCGTGAACGCCTGGGCGCCGCGCGCCGAATCACGCATGAAGCGGCTCGAAGGCCTGGACCCGCGGCACCCGCTGGCCATCACGGCAGCCAACGAGCATTTCACCGCCATCCTGGCCGAGTGGCTGCTGCGCCACCACGCCCTGTTCGGCGACGCCGAGCCCCGCCTGAAAACCCTGTGGCTGTGGCATAGCGCCGAGGAATCCGAGCACAAGAACACCGCCTTCGACCTGTACCAGGCGCTTGGCGGCTCCCGGGAATGGCGCGTCAAATGGATGCGCCGTGTCACCTTCTTCTTCGTGAGCGATACGCTGCGCCAGACGCTGAACAACCTGCGGCATGACGGCACGCTCTGGCGCTGGCGCACCTGGAAGGATGCCGCCAGTTTCCTGTTCGGAGCGGCCGGTCTGGTGCGGCAAACATTCAAACCATGGCGCGCCTACTTCAGGCCCGACTTTCACCCCAACCAGCAGCAAAGTGACTTGTCGCAGCGCTGGCTGCAGGCCAACAGCGCCCAGTACACGCTGGCAGCTGGCCGCACCCATTGAATTGCCCCGGCGGCAGGGCCGCTGCATTGGCGCAAAATCGTGGCCATGCAACTCAACTAGAGGTCCGGCCGGGATTACGGTTTTTTTCGCCAAAACCAACTTAACTTGCTGATTTATAGAACAAAATCCTGCTTGTAGTTGATCGGCTCCACTTCCCGGTTCAGGTCCAGCGGATACTC
>SCRR01000433.1 GCA_004322085.1 Burkholderiaceae bacterium | reverse complement strand
CAGGAAGCGCTGGCGGGCAACACGATCGCCACCGCAGGCATGCAGTCCGGACAGCAACTCGTCAATGCTGTGGCGGCACAGCGTGAAACCGCGCAGGTGACGAAGGCCTACCTCGATTACAGCCCGCAGATGGGGCAGGGCTACGATCCTTGCGGTACGGGGGCGAAGCAGAAGACGCTGGACCAGTATTTCGACAGCCTTCCTGCCGCGGCTTCCGCGCGTATGACCACTTTCGACACCGCCCCCGGCCGCCTGGCGCCATCGACGTCCCGGGCGATGCAGGAGCGCCTGGACAACCATCGCCAGAATTACTGCACGTCGTCTGAGGCCCAGGCCGGGTTGTGCACATTGAGCCAGCTTCCCGGTGGCGATACGGATGCTTCGCTGCTCTTCCAGGCCGCTGCGCCCGGCTCCCTCCAGGACAAGGCGCGTGATGCCTATATTGAGCATGTGCTGGGATCACCGGCAGCGCAGATCCCTGCGTCGGTCGGGCAGACCCCACAGGGACAGGCTTACTTGGCGGCGGTGAATCGCCAGCAGGCTCTGCTCTCGATTCCGGGGTATTCGCTTGCCCGTATCGCCGCTGCCAACACGCAGTCCCCGGCTTACGGGAACAAGTCGGCCAACGAAGTGCTGACACTCCGAGTGAACCAGTATTTTGGCGGCAAGGAAGCCGAACAGTGGGCCAGCGCGATCGCCGCGCAGAGCCCGCGCGGCCTGCTCGTCGAGGCCGCGAAGATGGGCGGTCTGGAGGTGTGGATTCACCACCAGCAGTACCAGCAGAGCCAGCGCCTGGAGGCGGGACTGGCGGCGCTGTTGCTGGCCGAAGCGGACAACGTGAAGGGGCCAACCGCCGAGGATCAGCAGAAGGCGATGCGCGACCAAGTGTCGTCGCAGGTTCAGTGAGGGATGACGATGACGACGCCTGAATACGATGCCCGTAGTGCGGGACAACGGTGGAAAGGCCCTTCTTTTGTAGGGTTCCTGCTGCTGGCTCCGGCGGTGTGGGCGATGTGCCCACCGCAGTTCATCGAGCAGCTGGTGGACCCTACCTTTGCGGCGGCCACGACGAGCCTGAAGGGAGTGGTGAAGTCGGTGGACCGTTCGCTGTCCTTGATTCTCTCCAACGAAAGCCAGCGGTTGACCTCTGCGATTGCTGTACTGACGAAGCAGAAGGCGCTCGTCGCGAACCAGTTGGCCACGGCCAACCACAATGTGGCACAGGTGACGGCCGCAGGCCTCAACACGCTTGCGCAGAATGAGCGCATCGCGAAAGCGCGGTTCGACTATGGCGGGGAATTCGGGCAAGGCTATGCGCCCTGCGTCGTGACGGCGACGCGCCAGGCGATCACGGATCGCGCGGCGGCCGTGCACCAGGATCTACCGACGCGCATCCAGTCGGAGATCCAGGCCGCGCCAGGTCATTACGGCGACCCGTTGGAGGCGCAGCAGCAGAGATCGGAAGAGCACAC
>SCRR01000168.1 GCA_004322085.1 Burkholderiaceae bacterium | reverse complement strand
TGCGTGCAGGTGGTGGGCACCGACGGCCAGCCGCAGGCGCGTGAGCATGTGCGCGACCCGAAGGGCCATCTGCAGGGCGCCTGTCATGTGTTCGGCCACGCCTGGGCGCTGGTGCGCCCCGACGGCTACCTGGCCGCCACCGGCGAAGCCGTAGACGAGCCGCTCGTGCGGGCGATCGAGAAATGCCTGGGCCACGTCTAGGCGAAACACCGGATCATCATGAAAACCAACCTCAATTTCCACGACGCCGACGCCTTTTACGAGCAATTGCTCGATGCCCACACGGACTTGAGTCCCGAAGAGTCGCAACTGCTGAACGCACGCCTGATCCTGCTGCTGGCCAACCAGGTAGGCGACGACCGCGTGCTGGCCGAGTGCATCGAGGCGGCGCGCGCAACCCCGAAGTAAAATCGGACTCTCCCGCAACCAGTTCGCAGACGGCACCTCACGGGTGCCGTTTTTTGTTTCCCTGAAGCCCCACATGACCGACACGCTGCAACAACCCGGCCTCAACAGCCTTTCCAAATCTTTCGAGCCCGCCGCCATCGAGGCCCATTGGGGGCCCGAGTGGGAACGGCGCGGCTATGCGGCGGCCGGTCATCGCGGCACAGGCATCCCCAGCGCCGAAGCGCACGCGCAAGGCCGCGACTTCGCGATTCAGCTGCCCCCGCCCAACGTCACGGGCACGCTGCACATGGGTCATGCGTTCAACCAGACCATCATGGACAGCCTGACGCGCTACCATCGCATGCGCGGCTTCAACACGGTTTGGGTGCCGGGCACCGACCACGCCGGCATTGCCACGCAAATCGTGGTCGAGCGCCAACTGCAGGAACAAGGCATCAGCCGCCATGACATGGGCCCCACGCCCGATGTGGCGCGCAAGAACTTCGTGAGCAAAGTCTGGGAGTGGAAGGAGCAGTCCGGCAACACCATCACCACGCAGATGCGCCGCATGGGCGACAGCGTGGACTGGAGCCGCGAGTACTTCACGATGGACCCGAAACTGTCCAAGGTGGTGACCGAGACCTTTGTGCGGCTCTACGAGCAGGGATTGATCTACCGCGGCAAGCGGCTGGTGAACTGGGACCCACAACTCAAGACCGCGGTCAGCGACCTCGAGGTCGAGAGCGAGGAGGAAGACGGTTTCCTGTGGCACATCGCCTATCCGCTGGCCGACGGCTCGGGCAGTCTCACGGTCGCGACCACACGCCCGGAAACCATGCTGGGCGACGTCGCCGTGATGGTGCACCCTGAGGACGACCGCTATCGTCACCTGATAGGCCAGGAGGTCGTGCTGCCGCTATGCGACCGCAAGATCCCCGTGATCGCCGACGATTACGTCGACATGGCCTTCGGTACCGGTGTGGTCAAGGTGACCCCGGCGCACGATGTCAACGACTACGCGGTAGGCCAACGCCATCACTTGCCGATGATCGGCGTGCTGACGCTGGATGCCGCCATCAACGCCAACGCCCCGGAAAAGTACCGCGGCATGGACCGGTTCGTGGCACGCAAGCAGGTCGTCCTCGATCTGGAAGCCATCGGAGCGCTGGTGGAAGTGAAGAAACACAAGCTGCAGGTGCCGCGCTGCGCGCGCACCGGCCAGATCATCGAGCCCATGCTCACTGACCAATGGTTCGTCGCGATGAGCAAGGTCAGCAAGCAGGAGCCGACCGGCAAGAGCATCGCGCAAAAGGCCATCGACGCGGTGGACAGCGGCGCCGTCAAGTTCGTGCCCGAGCAATGGGTCAACACCTACAACCAGTGGATGAACAATATCCAGGACTGGTGCATCAGCCGCCAGCTCTGGTGGGGCCACCAGATTCCAGCCTGGTACGACGAAGACGGCAAGGTCTACGTGGCGCGCGACGAGGCCGGAGCGCAGGCCCAGGCGCCGGGCAAGAAGCTCAAGCGCGACGATGACGTGCTCGACACCTGGTACTCCTCGGCCCTGGTCCCCTTCTCCACCATGGGTTGGCCCGAGAAGACGCAGGACTTCGACCTGTATCTGCCCTCCTCCGTGCTCGTCACGGGCTACGACATCATCTTCTTCTGGGTCGCGCGCATGATCATGATGACGACCCACTTCACCGGCCGCGTGCCGTTCCGGCACGTCTACATCCACGGCCTGGTGCGCGACTCGCATGGCCAGAAGATGAGCAAATCGGAAGGCAATGTGCTCGACCCGGTGGACCTGATCGACGGCATCACACTGGCGCCCCTGCTCGCCAAGCGCACCACCGGCCTGCGCAAGCCCGAGACGGCGCCGCAGGTGCGCAAGAACACCGAGAAGGAATTCCCCGAAGGCATTCCGGCCTTTGGCGCCGATGCGCTGCGCTTCACCTTTGCCGCGCTTGCCACGCTCGGGCGCAGCATCAACTTCGATGCCAGGCGCTGCGAGGGCTACCGCAACTTCTGCAACAAGCTGTGGAACGCCACGCGCTTCGTGCTGATGAACTGCGAAGGGCAGGACTGCGGCCTGGAGGAGCACACCAAGGCGCAATGCGCACCGGGGCAGCCCTTCCATGGCTACCTGAGCTTCACCCAAGCTGACCGCTGGATCAGCTCGCTGCTGCAACAGGTCGAGGCGGACGTGGCCCGCGGCTTCGACGAATACCGTCTCGACAACGTAGCCGGCGCGATCTACCAGTTTGTCTGGGACGAGTTCTGCGAC
This sequence comes from Burkholderiaceae bacterium, assembly GCA_004322085.1. Taxonomy (GTDB): domain Bacteria; phylum Pseudomonadota; class Gammaproteobacteria; order Burkholderiales; family Burkholderiaceae_C; genus Rhodoferax_A. Next base: position 14,446 of record SCRR01000168.1, on the reverse strand, counting down.
TGGTACCTGGAGATTGCCAAGGTCCAGATCCAGCTCGGCAGCGCCTCGCAACAGCGCGCGACGCGCCGCACCCTGATCCGCACGCTGGAGGCCATCCTGCGGCTGGCACATCCGCTCATTCCTTTCATCTCGGAAGAGCTCTGGCAAAAGGTGGCGCCGGTGGCCGGCATCCAGGGCGCGTCGGTCAGCATTGCGCCCTACCCGATCAGCCAGCCAGGGAAGATCGACGAGGGCGCCATCGCGCACGTTGCGAAACTCAAGTCACTGGTCGACGCCTGCCGCAATTTGCGCGGCGAGATGAAGGTGTCGCCCGCCACGCGGTTGCCGCTTTATGTCATGGCGCATAACGCCGGCGAGGCGGCGCTCATGGAGCAGGTCGCACCGGTACTGCGGGCACTGGCCAAGCTCAGCGAGGTCAAGGTGTTCGCCGACGAGGCCTCCTGGGGCATCGCGGCCCAGGCTGCGCCCGTGGCCGTGGTGGGCGAAGCGCGCATCTGCCTGCACATGGAGATCGACGTCGCCGCCGAAAAAGCCCGTCTCGGCAAGGAAGCCACGCGGCTGGACGGCGAAATCGCCAAGACCCAGGGCAAGCTGGGCAACGAAGCCTTTGTTGCGAAGGCGCCGTCCGCTGTCATAGAGCAGGAGCGCAAGCGCCTGGCAGACTTTACGGCCACACTGGTGAAGGTTCAAGAGCAGCTGGCGCGGCTGGCCTGACAGCCGGCGCCCGGCCTGTACCTGGCGGCAGCTCAATTCACTGGTGCACCCGCGCCCGATGGCATGACCGGTACAGCAGGAGCATCCACAGACGACTCATGGATGCGGTCGACCAGGTACCAGTTGGCGCGCACGCGTGACTCGTGCGTATGCGCTGCCACACGCGGTGTGACGATCAGGTTGTTCAAGCCGTGCAGCGGCGCACCTTGAGACACCCAGCTTTCTTTGACGCCATCGAGCACACAGGCGTCGATGCGACCATCTTTCAACGCATTCGCCAGTGCCTGCGGCTCGAACAACTCCGCGCGGCTGATGCTGATCCAAGCCTGGCCAGGCTTGCAGGACATCAGCGTGGCGTCATTGATGAAACCGGCATAGCGCGAGGCGTCCAGCATTTGCACCGACACAGCGTCGGCCTGCGCCATCAGTTCCGTCAACCCGACCGGCTGGATGCGCAAGCGCTGCCAGATTTCGGCGCTGTGATGCAATGCCGGCTCGTAACCGATCAGCCTGGCGCCCAGCGGCACCAGCATATGCGCCAGCGCGTGCGCCGCGGGCGTCAGGCCCAAAATGCCGATCACGCTGTCGCCCAGTTCACGACCGAGCCGGATGTCGGCACGGCGACCGCCCCCGAGCGAGGCGCCGAAGCCACGGCGCAGCAGCATCAAAAGACCGCCAAGGAGGTATTCGGCATGGGCGCGCACATGGGCGGTGGCCGGCAGGATCACGCGGATGCCGCGCTCGCGACACGCCTCCGTCTCGATGTTGTCGGTGTTCGCGAAGAGGCAGGCAATGACCTTCAGCCGCGGCGCAAAGCCCAGCAGCTCGCGCGTGATGGCGACCCTGGGCGTCACCAGCAAGGCTTGCGTCTTGTAAACAGCCCGGCGCAGCGCGCTGGGATCATCGGCGAGCTGCGGCTGGTAGCTGACCGCGTGGCGCGCTTCGAGCCACTGCCGCGCCTGCGGTATCAGAGTCTCCAGAAGTAAGATGTCCACCCAGGCTGCCCTTTATCTGAAATGCCTTTTTCCGATTTTCCCAACCTGCACCGCCACGATGGCGCGCGCAGCCGTTGACTTTAGCTACGAACGGGTTTTATGTCGATGCACAAGACGCCGCAAATCAAAACCGCCGTTTTTCCGGTTGCCGGCCTGGGAACGCGCTTTCTCCCAGCTACCAAGGCGCAGCCCAAGGAGATGATGCCGATAGTGGACAAACCGCTGATCCAGTACGCCGTGGAAGAGGCATACGCAGCGGGTATACGCCACATGGTTTTTGTGACGGGGCGTAACAAGCGCGCCATTGAAGACCATTTCGACACCGCCTACGAGCTCGAGAGCGAGCTCGTAGCCAGTCACAAGGACGAACTGCTGACGCTGGTGCGTTCGCTGCAGCCGCAGGACATGAATCTGTCATTCGTACGCCAGCCGCGCTCCCTCGGGCTCGGCCATGCGGTGCTGTGTGCGGAACACCTGGTTGGCAATGCGCCATTTGCCGTGCTGCTGGCAGACGACCTGATGGTCGGTCCGACGGGCGGGCTGCCCGTGCTGACCCAGATGGTGCACGCCTTCGAGCGACTCGGCGGCTCGCTACTGGCGGTGCAGGAAGTGCCGCTGGATCAGGTGCGCCGCTACGGCATCGTGGCGGGGGAGGAGGTCGAGGGCGTCGGCAACGAACGCGTGCTGAAGGTAAACAACATCGTGGAAAAACCGAGCCCCGGGACCGCCCCTTCACGCATGGGTGTGGCCGGGCGCTACATCCTCACACCCGGTGTCTTTGAACAGATACGCAGCCAGCCGCAGGGCGTGGGCGGTGAAATCCAGCTCACCGATGGCATTGCCCGCCTGATGGCGACCGAGGCTGTATACGCCCTGCAGTACGAGGGCAAGCGCTACGATTGCGGTAGCAAGCAGGGCTTCCTGCAGGCCACGGTGGAACTGGCACTCACGCACTCCGAGGTGGGTGCAGACTTCCGCAGCTACCTGCGCGGCCTCAAGATCTGATCAGCGTCGACGCAGGATGTGGATGAATTCAGCACCCACGGTTTGCTGTTCGACCAGCTCGTTGCCGGTCTGCTTCGCAAACGCCTGAAAGTCCCGCACAGAACCGGGATCGGTCGCGACCACCTTGAGCAACTGGCCGCTCTGCATGTCGGTCAACGCCTTCTTGGCCTTGAGAATGGGCAGCGGGCAATTCAGTCCGCTGGTGTCGAGTTCCTTGTTGACTTGCATTCTTTGAAATCCTTCGGGTTGCCGCAATTTTAAGCACTTCCTGATTTGCCCCTGAGCAGCAGCTCGATGTCTGACGCAAGCGCCTGCGTGCTGCTCCCATAGCGGTAATACAGCCGCACGTTGCCCTTTGGGTCATAAACGTAGCTGGCCGCCGTATGGTCCACGGTGTAGCTGGTCGGCGTCTTGCCGTCGACCTTTTTGTAATACACCTTGTAGTCCTTCGCGACCTGAGCGAGCTGGTCGGGCGTTGGGCGCAGTGCCAGAAAAGTCGGGTCGAAGTTCGCCATGTACGCCTTGAGCACCGGCGCCGTATCGCGCTCGGGATCAACGGTGACAAACAGCACCTGCAGCTTGTCGCCGTCCTTGCCGAGTGTCTTTTTGACTTCGGCAAGGTCGGCCATCGTGGTCGGGCACACGTCGGGGCACTGGGTGTAGCCAAAGAACATGACGACAACCTTGCCCTGGAAATCCTTCATGCTGCGCAGCTGCCCGTTCTGGTCGGTCAACTGGAAGTCCTTCGCGTAGCCCGCTCCCGTGATGTCAATATTCTTGAACTGCGGCTTGTCCTGGGAACATGCAGAAATAATGCCTGCAGCCCCCGTCAGTAGAGCACAACCAGCTATCAGCCTAATAGCGTCTCGTTTGTTCATGATCGCCTAAAATAGGTAGTGGTCCACCAGCAGCGCGGCAAACAGCGCACTCAGGTGGATCAGCGAGAACCGGAAGGTCTTGCGTGCCAACGCATCCGAGTAATTGCGCCAGAGCCTGAAACCATAGATGCAGAAACCGGTGCACAGGATCACCGCCGCGGCGAGGTAAAGCCAGGAACTCATGCCGTAGATGAACGGCAGCAGGCAGCCCGCGAACAAAATCAGCGTGTACAGGAACACCTGCAGCCGGGTAAAGGCATTGCCGTGGGTGACCGGCAGCATGGGCAGTCCCGACTTGCGGTAGTCCTCCACGCGGTACAGCGCCAGCGCCCAGAAATGAGGCGGCGTCCACAGGAAAATGATCAGGAAAAGGATGAGCGCTTCGGGGCCCACATCGCCACGCATCGCGGCCCAGCCCAGCAGCGGCGGCATCGCACCCGAAGCCCCGCCGATCACGATGTTTTGCGGCGTGCGCGGCTTGAGGAGGACGGTGTAGATCACCGCGTAGCCGACAAACGTGGCAAAGGTCAGCCACATGGTCAGCGGATTGATCCACACGTAAAGCACCCACGAACCCAGTGAACACAGTACGGCTGAAAACAACAAGGCTTGCCAGTCGCTGAGCTCGCCCTTGGCCGTGGGCCGCCACGCCGTGCGCTTCATCTTGGCGTCGATATTGTGCTCGACCAGACAGTTGAACGCGGCCGCCGCCGCGGCCACTAGCCAAATCCCGACGCAAGCCACGAGGGCGCGCTCCAGCGCAGCCAGCGAAGGCACGCCCGGCACCGCCAGCAGCATGCCGATCAGGGCGCAAAACACGATGAGTTGGATGACGCGCGGCTTGGTCAGCGCGTAGTACTGCTTGATATGCGACAGTGGAGTCGCAGGAGTGGCGACAGTACTCATGCGGACAGCCTTGAGGTTGGAAGTTGGGAAACGGTCACAGCCTGCGCGCTCGCGTCTGGCACCAGCTGGCGCGCTCGGCGGCTGGCAAACCAGGACCAGGTGAGCACTACGACGAGCGCCGCCGCGCCGCCCGTGTGTGATACGGCAGCCACCAGCGGCCAGCCCAGCACCACATTGCCCAGACCGGTGGCAAACTGCCACAGTGCCAGAGCGGCGATCCAGCGCGCCTGCCGGCGCATCGCGGTGCGCCGCAGGCGCCAGGCCAGCAAGCCCAGGGCCACGAACACCACAGCGGCAAACAGCCGGTGCGTGAAGTGAATGGCGGTCAAGGCTGAAAAATCAATGGCGCTGCCATCCGGCGTCAGGCCCAGAGCGCGCCAGATTTGAAACCCCTCATGGAAATTCATGTCGGGCCACCAGCTGTTCTGGCACATGGGAAACTGCCTGCATGCGAGCACCGCATAGTTGGTGCTGACCCAGCCCCCCAGCGCGATCTGGCACGCAGTCAGCACACAGGTCAGGCCCAGCAGGATGCGCGTCGCAGCAGGCAGTGGCACGGCGGCCCCGTCGCCCAGCGCCTGGCCGGCGCGCACGCCCTGCGCGCACAGCAGAGCCAGCAACACCATGCCGCCCAGCAAATGCAGCGTCACGATGGCGGGAAACAGCCTCATGGTGACCGTGAGCGCTCCGAACGCGCCCTGAAGGCAGACCCAGGACAACGTCAGCGTGGGCCACCACGGATTGATCACATGGAACGGGCCGGCACGGCCCATGGCCCTGACGGCGCGACGCCGTTGCACCCAGCCAGTGACGGTCAGCGTCAGGATGAGCACTCCAACCCCCGTCGCGAGATACCGGTGGATCATCTCGACCCAAGCCTTCCCGTGCGTCACGGGGCCGGTCGGCATGGCGGTCTGTGCCGCCGTGATGGCAGCGGTGGCGCCGACTGGGCTGGCATGGCCATAGCAGCCCGGCCAGTCGGGACAGCCCAGGCCCGAATCCGTGAGCCGGGTAAACGCGCCAAACAGCACGAGGTCGAAGGTGAGAAACAGCGTCAACAGCGTCAGGGCCTGCAACCACCGCGCACTCGATGTCTTTCGGTTGCGCAGCCAGACCCAGACCAGCGGCCCTGAGGCCGCCAGCACGCCCGCCAGCATTAATTGCGCCAGCGGTGACAGGTTGTACAGTGGTTGAACCGTCATGACGAGTTACCGTGTCCGAGACGCACTTCAGCGTGCGGCCTTGTCCCACGACGAGGATGCGCTGAGCAGGCGTACCAGGTCGCCTCTGGCCTTGCCGGCGTTGGAAATTTCCAGATGCGCCGGAAACCGCATCATGAGGTTGCCCATCGGATCGACGACGTACAGGTGCTCGCGCAGATCATGCCCGGCGGCCGGCGGCAGCCACTGCGCCAGCGTCGCCGCGGGAACGCGCAGCACCGTCGCATCCGCCAGCGCCGGGAGCAAGGCCGCAGGCACCGGCGCGCCGTCGGCCACCAGCCAGACCCAGTCGACTCGATCCATATTCTTGCCCAGGCTCACGCGCATCTGGTGCTGGAGATACAGGCGTTGCCGGCAGTCGGCATCGCACGCTGCGTTGGCCACGCTAAGCAACAGCCACTGGCCCTCGAGCGAGCGCAACGGCACACTCTGGCCCGCCAGCGTGGTGGCGGTTACCGCGGGAATCGGACGCTGCGGGTCGATCAGGGCACCAAAGTTGGTGCGGCCCTGCGGACGAATCACATAGTAGGTGAAGTAGGACGCGACCACCGGCGCAGCGCACACAAGCAGTACTGCGATCATTTGCCAGCGCCCGCGCCGGGTGCGCCGGCTGTCGTCCTGAAACGGCTCCTGCGGCGTCGGCATCGAGTGCACGGTGAGCCCCAGCGGCTGATCATGTGACTCAGGCCGGTGGCTGTTGGCGAGCGGGGGCGATAAAACGTCGGACAATTTGGAACCAGACATAAAGAATTGCGATCAGGCCACTCATGGCAAACCATTGAAATGCGTAACCATAGTTGGTTTCGACCCCGGAATTGACCACAGGCCAGTTACGCTGCAGACCCTCGCTCGGCGCGCCGGTCTGCAACACCGTCACGCCCAGCAGCGGCAAGCCGGTTTCAACACGAAATTGGGGCAGATCCAGATTTTGCCGTATGACACCCGTGTCGGGGCCCTTGAACTCGAAAAGTTTGGACGGCGGCGGGGCAATGCGGCCGCTCACCTGCACCGGGCCGGCCGGTGTATCAACCTCGGGCAGCGCAGTGCGATCGAGGAAGTTGCGCAAGACCCAGCCCCGCTGCACCAGAATGACCGTGTCGCTGTGCTCCAGCCGCAAGGGTGTGACGACAAAAAATCCGGCCTTCTCGTCCATCTCACGGTTATCGAGGAACACCGTGTAGCGCGCCAGCCAGGTGCCCCGCAACGTGACGGGCCGGTACATTTCGGCCGCTATGCTTTGCGTCGCCAAAAGTTCTTGTGTATCAATCGTTTCACGTATTTCCCCCTGCTGAATCTGGCGCTGCAGCGTCTCCTTTTGGGCGGCCCTGGACAATTGCCAGCGCCCGAGCGAGGACGTGACGGCGATGCCTATCAGGGCGCACAGGCTCAACAGCCAGAATCGCAGCAGCGAATGGTTTGCCGTCACAGGATAATGGACTCCATGAAATACCTTGTCATCTTTGCATTCATCGCCATCATTGGCAGTCTGGGCTCTGCGCTGTTTTTCATGATGCGCGGCGGCAAGGCGCAGGACGACGACCGCCGGGGCCGCAACATGGCGCGCGCACTGGCATTTCGGATTGGATTTTCCATCTTGCTGTTCGTGTGCATTCTGCTCGCCTGGAAACTCGGGTATATCCAGCCCACCGGCATCGCCCCAGGGCAGTAAATCGCCGACGGCCCCGCAAAGCAAAAAAGCGCCTTGCGGCGCCTTTTCCGACCGCCGCTCCTCTTATAGCCAGTAAACCAGGGTGTACAGGCCGAGCCAGACCACGTCAACAAAGTGCCAATACCACGCTGCCCCCTCGAAGCCGAAGTGCTTTTCCGGGGTGAAATGGCCCTTCATCAGCCGCAGCGTGATGGATAACAGCATCAGCAGGCCCACAAACACGTGGAAGCCATGAAACCCCGTGAGCATGAAAAAGGTTGTACCGTAAACACCAGAGGTGAGTTTGAGGTCCATCTGTGTGTAGGCATGAAAGTACTCGTAGCCTTGCACGCACAGGAAACTTGCCCCTAGCAGCACCGTTACCCACATGAATGCGATGGTGCGCGCGCGATGGCCGGCGCGCAGTGCGTGGTGGGCGATGGTCACCGTAACGGCGGACGACAAAAGCAGCGCCGTATTGATGGTCGGCAACCAGAACGGTGTCATGGTGCCAAACGGCGCGACGAGGTTCGCCGGGGACGCCGTGGCGCCCGGCGCCATGTTCGGCCAGACCGCCTTGAAGTCGGGCCACAACAAGGCATTATCGACGTCGCCCAGCGCCGGCACTGAGTGCGCGCGCGCCCACCACAGGGCGGTGAAAAATGCGCCAAAGAACATCACTTCCGAGAAGATGAACCAACTCATGCTCCAACGGAAAGACAAATCGACCTTGTGGCCGTAACTACCGCCTTCACTCTCATGGATGGCGTCGTAAAACCACAGGAAGAGCACGCCCAACAACCACAGGATGCCAAAAACGCAGACGTACATTCCCCATTCATTGGCATTGATCCACTGGCTACCCCCCAGTATCGCGAGGAACAGGCCAAACGCGGCCATGGCCGGATGACGCGAAGGCGCTGGCACGAAGTAGTAAGGTGCTGTGCTGGTGGGTGTTGAACTCATGTCGGCTCCTGAATCTCTCGATTTATCTTCGAACTTTAAATGATCGGGTCAGGGCTACCTCAGCACGACCCATTTGATGATGGCAATCAGCGCGAAGACCAGAATGACGGCCGCTCCGATCGCTACTGCGACGATGTGAAGGGGGCTGACTCTGGCCAGTTCCTCCTCGGACCCGCTCTTCCTGCGGACCCCCAGAAACGCCCAGGCAATCGTTCTGAATCCGTACCAGAGCGCCCCCTTGCGCGGCGCGGCAGCTGTGGTGACTGGGCCGCTCATGCGCTCTTGTGCCTCATGTCGACATCTTCGCCTGCATCGGCCGCACCTGTCGGAGCCGCTGGAGTCTTCGCGCCCACTTCGAAAAACGTGTATGACAAAGTGATTGTGGTCACGTCCTTGGGCAGCTTGGGGTCCACTACGAAGACGACTGGCCAGTCTTTCTTTTCGCCCGCATTGAGCGTCCATTGACTGAAGCAGAAGCACTCGATCTTGTGAAAATACTCGACGGCCTGGCGCGGCGCATAACTGGGAATGGCCTGCGCCGACATGCGCCGGTCCTGTGTGTTCTGAAACTCGTACATCACCGTGGTCAAAACGCCCGGGTGCACCTGCAGCGAACGCTGGGCCGGCTTGAAGGCCCAGGGCCCGCGCGCATTGGCGTCGAATTCGACAGTGATGGTGCGGCTCATGTCGGCCTGGCTGTTTGTCAATGGGCCGGTCCGCAGGGCGGTTGGGACGTCATTCTCGCCGCGTGCCAGGACATTGATACCCGTCGCCTCGCAGATCGCTTTGTATAAGGGCACAAGAGCAAAGCCAAAACCGAACATGACAGCCGTGATGACGGCCAACTTGGCCATCATCTTGAGGTTTTCGCGCCGAATGCTCATAGCTGATGGCGAGCTACGTCAGATAGGCGGTCTTGACCAGCAAGCCGACGAAGAACGCCAAAGCCACCGTGGCCAGGATAAGCCCCAGGCGCAGGTTGCTTTTCTTTTGCTCAGGCGTCATGACGCGTCACTCAGCCGATGATCCGGGTTGCCGTCGCATCAAGCTTGGGTGGTGTCTCAAAGGTGTGGAACGGCGCCGGTGAGGGGACCTCCCATTCGAGACCTTCAGCACCTTCCCACGGCCTTTGCGGAGCCTTTGCACCCTTGCCGCGCATAACCGGCAACACGACGAAGAAGAAGAAGTAGACCTGTGCGACACCGAAGAAGAACGCGCCGATGGAAACAATCATGTTGAAGTCGGCAAACTGCATCGGGTAGTCCGCATAGCGACGCGGCATGCCCGCCAGGCCCAGGAAGTGCATCGGGAAGAACGCAACATTGAACGAGATCAGCGACCACCAGAAGTGAATCTTGCCACGTGTTTCGCTGTACATCACACCGGTCCACTTGGGGCTCCAGTAGTAAAAGCTGGCAAACATGGCGAACAAGGCGGCCGCCACCAGAACATAGTGGAAATGGGCCACCACGTAGTAGGTGCCGTGCAACTGCAGGTCGACCGGCGCCAGCGCCAGAATCAGACCGCTGAAGCCGCCGATGACGAACACGAAAATGAAACCGACTGCAAACAGCATAGGGGTCTCGAAAGTCATCGAGCCGCGCCACATGGTGGCGGTCCAGTTGAATACCTTGACCGCCGTTGGCACCGCAATCAGCATCGTGGAGAACATGAAGAACAACTGCCCGGTGACCGGCATCCCGGTAGCAAACATGTGATGCGCCCAGACGATGAAGCTCAAAATCGCGATCGACGCAATGGCGTACACCATCGAGGTATAGCCGAACAGCTTCTTGCGCGCGAACGCCGGTATCACCTGGCTGATCATGCCAAAGGCCGGCAGGATCATGATGTAGACCTCAGGGTGGCCAAAGAACCAGAAGATGTGCTGGTACATCACCGGATCGCCGCCGTTGGCCGCATTGAAGAAGCTGGTGCCGAAATGGCGATCCATGAGCGTCATGGTGACCGCACCAGCCAATACCGGCATCACGGCGACCAGCAGATAGGCGGTGATCAGCCAGGACCAGCAGAACATCGGCATTTTCATCAGCTTCATGCCGGGTGCGCGCAAGTTCAGGATGGTCACGATGATGTTGATCGCGCCCATGATGGACGAGGCACCCATGAGGTGAATCGCGAAAATGGTGGAATCCATGGACATGCCCATCTGCAGCGACAGCGGGGCGTACATCGTCCAGCCACCCGAAGGTGCGCCGCCAGGCATGAAGAACCCACCCACGAGCATCACCGCGGCCGGCACCAGCAGCCAGAAGCTGAAGTTGTTCATGCGCGCAAACGCCATGTCGGAAGCGCCAATTTGCAGCGGCACCATCCAGTTGGCGAAACCCACGAAGGCCGGCATGATGGCGCCGAAGATCATGATCAGGCCGTGCATGGTGGTGAGCTGGTTGAAGAACTCGGGGCTGACGAATTGCAGACCCGGCTGCATCAGCTCGGCGCGGATCATCATGGCCATCGCACCACCCACGAGAAGCATGGTGGACGCGAACACCAGGTACATCGTGCCAATGTCCTTGTGATTGGTCGCATAGACCCAACGCCGCCAGCCCGTCGGGATATGGCCGTGGTGATCGTCAAGCGTATGGTCGCCGTGTCCTGGGTTGTCGAGAACTGCGCTCATGGTGGTTTCCTTCTCAATACTTCTTCAATGATTGCCTGGCGGCTTCAGCTTCAGCTGCCGCTGGTTTGGGTATCGACGGGTTGCCCGATCGCACTCGTCTTCTGGACAGCCAGCTTCTTGCGCTCGCCATCGACCCATGCGGCATAGTCTGCCGCGCTGAGTACCTTCACCTCGATCGGCATGTAGGCATGATCCTTGCCGCACAATTCAGTGCATTGACCATAGTAAGTCCCGATCTTCTCGGCCCGGAACCAGGTGTCGCGCACAAAACCGGGGATGGCATCTTGCTTGACTCCGAAAGCCGGCACCGAGAAGGAATGAACCACGTCGTTGGAAGTCGTGATGATGCGGATCTTCTTGTTGACCGGCACCACCAGGGGGTTGTCTACCTTGAGCAGGTAGTCGTCAGGCACCACGCCCTTGGCACCATTGTTCGACATCTCGCGGTGAGCCGGCAGCAAAGTGGAGAGAAAGCCAATGCCCTGGCCTTCGCCGTTGATGTAGTCGTAACCCCACTTCCATTGGTACCCCGTGGCCTTGACGGTCACGTCCGCATTGGTGGTGTCTTTCTCCGCAACGATCACCTTGGTCGCCGGTAGCGCCATTCCGATGATGATGACGAACGGTATGACGGTCCAGGCTATTTCGACCGCGGCCGACTCGTGGAAGGTCGCTGCCTTGTGTCCCACGGACTTGCGGTGTTTCCAGATCGAGTAGAACATGATGCCGAAGACGCCCACAAAGACCACCGCGCACACGATCATCAACAAGTTGTTCAGCCACGCCTGCTCTTCGGCGATCTTGGTCACCGCGGGCTGCAGATCCCACTCCCAAACTGAAGGGCCACCCGGCAGGTCGTTGACCGCATACGCCGCCGTACTGGCGCAGGCTGCGAGCCACACGGCAGGGATTCGAAGGCCCGAAGCCAACTTGCTGGAAATGTTCTTGATCATGTTCACTTCTTCATTGCCTCGATTAAATCAATCTTGCTCTTCTTCGCCCTGACACCGTGACGCACCGCCTGGTCAACCCGCGGGCTCCAGCACACCCGTCTCAAGCCCCACGCAGCGCCATCCTGATCTCACGCGCCAGCGCGGGTCGCAGTTCAGGGCGTACATAGCGTCCCACCTGAACCATCCGCCCCTGGCCCGACACCTCGATCAACGATCTGTCACCAGTACGAGGCTCCACTCGTACCCACTCCCGGTTGAATTCGGCGCGCTCCAGTTTGCCAGCGGTCTCCAGTTCAACCACCAGTTGCGCACCTTGCAGCGAGATTTTCTCGCCGTCGGTGGCATGCCGCGCATACACCCAGAAAGCAGCCCCCACAACCAGTAGCTCGCCCCACGCAAAAGGCATGACCAGTGTGGCGCCAATGGACCAGAACACCGCGCCAATACCCAGCGACACCATGCACAGCGATGCGTACACCCAGACCAGCTGGACCGGGGACACCGAGCAGTTGCGCTTCAGGAACCAATGGATGTTCTGGCCCTGAATCGTTGCAAAGCGAAATACCAAGTTCGACACGCACCAAATCCATCAACCCGCCACCTCGCCAGAGACACCAGCGCGGCAGGAAACCGGGGGACATTCCCTTAAAAATCAACTCGCGCAGATTGTAGCCGACAGACTTGTAACCCTTGTGCCGATAGAGCACGCTCCGGTCAGGCCTGAGCCGCCCTTTTGCGCTCACGCAGCGCCGCGCGCATTTCATCGAGAGACAGGGTGGTTTCCGGCTGAATCGGCCGGCGCGGCGCGGGCTTGAGCGCATGCCCGTAAATGATCTCGAAGGTCAGTGCCAACCGGCCCTGCTGCCGCGGATCGGCCAGCCGCGTCGCGATTTCACCCTCCAGTTGCTGGCGCCAGCGCCGCCCCCGCAGCGCCGGGAAGCGCCCGGGATGCAGGTTGCGGCCGAGTTCGCGCAAGTCCTCGAGTAGCCGCGCCGGCGTCTCATAAGTGAGCGTAATGTGCTCCATGTCCATCACCGGCTCGGCAAACCCGGCATGCACCAGCATGTCGCCCCAATCGTGCATGTCGGTGAACTCGTGTCCCGGATTGGGCCAACCCAGCGCCTCGTACAGGCCCCGCAACTCACGCAGCGTATCGGGCCCCAGACAGGAGAACATCAGGAAACCATCGGTTGCCAGCGCACGGTGCCACTGCGCGATCAGGGCTTGGGGATCCGGCGCATCGTGCAACAGCATATTGGCCCAAAGCATTTGCACACAGGTGTCGGGCGGCATCTCGAAACGCGCGGGAGCGGCCACCCAACCGTGGGGATTCCACCACGGCTTTACTATTGATTTAATAGCAACTCGTCGATGTACTGAATCGTTTTCCACCACAAAACACTCGGAACCGGGATAACGGCGCATGAGCAAGGCGTGCGCCTGCAGGCCGCCTCGCACCGGCTCCCAGTGCGCCCATCGGGTGGGCCGCAGCTTGATCCACTGCAAGCGATCCTCCATGCGGCGCCCGACCTCCTCGTGCAGCCAGGGCGACCGCGCGGGGGCCGCCTTGGCCCAGCGCGCGGCGGCTGGCAGGTCGATCTTGAAAGCTTGGGGTATTTCTTGTGGCATGGCAGCGAAGGCACCGCGTGGGCAGAGGCGTCGCGAGTATATTGATTTGATGTTCCTTGATTTGCTGACAAGGGCAATGGCCACGATACCGAGCCAGTGCATGGTATGCCGTGCCTGGCCGGCGCAGCCCGTGTGCGAAGCGTGCGTGGTGCGATTTGCCCAACCCATACCGCGCTGCCCCACCTGTGCGCTGCCCGCGCCGGCGCACCGCGACGGGCAGCCACGCCAATGCGGCGAATGCATGACATCGCCGCCCCCGCTGGATGCGTGCTTCGCAGCCGTGTCCTACGCGTACCCCTGGGCCGGCCTCATCATCAACTACAAACTCAATGGCAATCCCGGCCTGTCGGCGGTGCTGACCACGCTATTGCGCAGCACACCGTGGGTCGAGCCCGCGCTGGAGCGCTGTGATCTGGTGCTTCCCATGCCGCTATCCATGCAGCGCTTGCGCGAGCGCGGCTTCAACCAGGCGCTGGAGCTGGCACGGCACCTCGCGCCGCGCAAGACCGACGCCACGCTGCTGTTGCGCATTCGGGACACCCCGTCGCAGCGCCCCCTCAAGCGCACCGAGCGCCAGCGCAACGTCGCAGGGGCGTTCGCGCTGGAGCCCCTGCGCGCACAGCGGGTGCGTGACCGCAGCGTGGTGCTGGTCGACGACGTCATGACCAGCGGCGCCTCGCTGTTTGCCGCGGCCCGTACCCTGCGCGAAGCCGGCGCGGCTCACATCACGGCACTGGCGCTGGCGCGCACCGACGACCCGCTGGCGGCTTAAGGCTACGGTGAACAAGTAGCGCCGAATCGTTGACAGTGGTGCTCTTCGACCGAGTTTTCGAAGTTGGGGCCAAATCCGGCCCATTTTGTGGCCTGCTTGTTGGGCTCTGTTGCCCG
>SCRR01000167.1 GCA_004322085.1 Burkholderiaceae bacterium | reverse complement strand
ACCTGCTCGCCCCGCGCCGCCAGGTCGGCGGCGAGGCGCCAGCACACGCCGATGTCGCCAAAATTGTCGATGACCTTGCAGAAGATGTCCCACAGCATGGCGCGATTGTGTACCGCCCTGCTTGCGGCCACAGTGGCGTGTCGGGCAGGCGACACGCGTGACAATACGCCCGTATGTCAGACATCCATTCCGAACAACTGCTGAGTGAGGTTGCGACGCTGCCGGCCCTGCCGGGCGTGTATCGCTACTTCGACGCGGACGGCCAGCTGCTGTACGTGGGCAAGGCCATCAACCTGAAGCGGCGGGTCTCGAGCTATTTCCACAAGGACCATGGCGGCACGCGCATCGGCCACATGGTGAGCAAGATCGTGCGCATGGAAACCACCGTGGTGCGCTCCGAGGCCGAGGCGCTGCTGCTGGAAAACAACCTGATCAAGACGCTGAACCCGAAGTACAACATCCTGTTTCGGGACGACAAGAGCTATCCGTACCTGAAGATGACCGGCACCCACGCCAAGCCGCCGCCCGGGGCACCGGCGTCGGCGAGCTTTCCGCGCATCGTCTACTATCGGGGTGCGGTCGAGAAGAAGCACCGCTACTTCGGCCCGTTTCCCAACGCCTGGGCCGTGAAGGAATCGATCCTGCTGCTGCAAAAGGTGTTCCGGCTGCGCACCTGTGAAGACACCGTATTCAGCAACCGCACGCGGCCGTGCCTGCTGTACCAGATCAAGCGCTGCACGGCGCCGTGCGTCAATTACATCTCGGCCGAGGCCTATGGACAGGACGTGCTCGATGCCGAGAGGTTTCTGCTGGGCGAGACCCAGCAGGTGCTGGACGCGCTGCAGACCCGCATGATGGCGCATGCCGACCGGCTGGAGTTCGAGCAGGCGGCCGAGCTGCGCAACCAGATGTCCGCGCTGTCCACCGTGCTGCACCAGCAGGCCGTGGACAACGTGTCGGACAAGGATGTGGACATTCTGGCGGTGCAGGTGCAGGGCGGGCGCGCCTGCGTGAACCTGGCCATGGTGCGTGGCGGGCGGCATCTGGGCGACCGGCCCTACTTTCCGGCGCAGGTGGAGGATGCCACCGGTGTTTACCAGGCGGACATGGACGAGGGCCGGCAAGAGGGCCTGGAGGTCGATGTGGCGCCGCCCGTGCTGTCGGTCGAAGTCCAGGTGCTGGAGGCGTTCATCGCGCAGCACTACATCGACGTGCCGGTGCCGCCCACACTGATCACTAGCGAGCCGGTCAGCCCCGCGTTGATCGAGGCGCTGTCGCTGCAAACCGGCGTTCATATCAGCGCCGTGCACCAGCCACGCGAGCAGCGCCGCATCTGGCTGGAGATGGCGCGCAAAGATGCCGGCCTGGCGCTGGCCCGGCTGCTGGCACAAGAGGGCTCGCAGCAGGCCCGAACCCGCGCGCTGGTCGATGCGCTCGGGCTGGTGCCGGACCGGCTCGATACGTTCCGCGTCGAATGCTTTGACATTTCCCATACTGCCGGGGAGGCCACGCAGGCCTCGTGCGTCGTGTTTCAGGGGCACAAGATGCAGAGCGGCGAATACCGCCGTTACGCCATCGACCACATCACGCCGGGCGACGACTACGCCGCCATGCGCCAGGTACTGACCCGGCGCTACAGCAAGATGCTGGAGGCCATCCGGGCGGCCGAAAACGTGGACCCGGCTCCGTCGGGTGCGCCCGCTGATGCCGGGAGCGATGGGGTCGCCTCGGCCGTGCCTACCGCCGGCGTGCGGCTGCCCGACCTGGTGCTGGTCGACGGTGGCAAAGGCCAGGTCAGCATGGCGCGCGAGGTGTTTGCTGAACTGGGCATTGATTTGAGCCTGATCGTGGGCGTGGAAAAGGGCGAGGGCCGCAAGGTGGGGCTGGAAGAGCTGGTGTTTGCCGATGGCCGCGCCAAGGTGTACCTGGGCAAGGATTCCGCTGCCCTGATGCTGGTGGCGCAGATTCGCGACGAAGCGCACCGCTTCGCCATTACCGGCATGCGTGCGCAGCGTGCCAGGGTGCGCGTGGGCGGAGGCAAACTCGAGGAAATCCCGGGAATCGGCCCGAAGCGGCGTGCACGTCTGCTGCAGCGCTTTGGCGGGGTTCGGGGTGTTGCCGCGGCGAGTGCGCAGGACATTGCGACCGTGGAGGGCATCTCGAAGGAGCTTGCCGCTGAAATCTACCGGGCGCTGCGCTAAGGCTCGCGGGTACGCGTATGAACTGGCCGGCCGCTGCAATAGCGCCGGCCATGACACAATCGCCCCCATGTTCCTGACCATCCCGACCCTCATGACCTGGGCGCGCATCGTCGCGATTCCATTGATCGTCGGGGTGTTCTACCTGCCCATCAGCGTGCCCAGCCGCAATCTGATTGCCACCGTGATGTTCGTGCTGTTCGCCGCCACCGACTGGCTGGACGGCTACCTGGCGCGCAAGCTGAATCAGACTTCTGCGTTCGGTGCTTTCCTCGATCCGGTGGCCGACAAATTTCTGGTTTCTGCCTGCGTGCTGGTGCTGGTGTACCTGCAGCGCATCGATGTGTTTGTCGCGCTCATCATCATCGGCCGCGAGATTGCGATTTCGGCGTTGCGCGAATGGATGGCCCAGATCGGGGCGTCCAAGAGCGTGGCGGTGCACATGATCGGCAAGCTCAAAACGGTGGCGCAGATGGTTGCCATTCCGTTTCTGCTGTACGGCGGCCGTCTGTTCAGGCGCATCGACACGCATCTATGGGGTACCTGGCTGATCTGGATTGCGGCCGTCCTCACGGTCTGGTCCATGGTTTATTACCTGCAAAAAGCGTTGCCCGAGATCCGGGCGCGCGTGAAGTGACCCGGCCTCGATGACCCCGGCTGCGTCAGGTGACACCTTCACGCGGTCCATGCCGGCGGTGTTCGTGCTGATATGGAGCACCGGGTTCATCGTGGCGCGCTATGGCATGCCGTACGCCCCGCCGATGAAGTTTCTGGCGCTGCGCTATGTGCTGTCGATTCTTTGTTTTCTGCCCTGGATCGTGCTGGCGCGTGTGGCCTGGCCGAAAACGCGCGCCCAGTGGCTGCACCTGGCTATTACCGGCGTGTTGATGAACGGTGGCTACCTTGGCGGTGTCTGGGCCGCCGTCAAGGCCGGCATGGGCTCGGGCCTGTCATCGCTGATCGTCGGCTTGCAGCCGGTATTGACAGCAATCTGGCTGTCGGGCACGGGCGGTCATGTGACGCGGCGCCAATGGACGGGCCTGACTCTGGGATTCGCCGGACTGGCACTGATTGTGTCGCGCAAGTTGGGGCAGGGAGGCGAGGCCGACTGGGTCAACCTTTCGCTGGCGACCATGGCGCTGTTCAGCATCACCGCTGGCACGCTCTACCAGAAGCGGTTTGTGGCGCCATGTGATGTGCGATCGGCCAACGCCGTACTGCTGGCAGCGGCCTTGCTGGTCACGCTGCCTTTTGCACTGCTGGAGCATGAGACCCTGCACTGGAATGCCGAGCTGCTTGGGGCCATGGCGTGGTCGGTGCTGGTGTTGACGCTGGGCGGCAGCTCCTTGCTGTACCTGTTGATTCAGCGCGGTGCGGTGGCGTCGGTCACCAGCCTGATGTACCTGGTGCCACCCGCCACGGCATTGATGGCCTGGCCACTGTTTGCCGAGCCCATCACGCTGGCCACGCTGGCCGGCATCGCCATGACGGCCGTGGGTGTGAGCCTGGTGGTGCGCCAGGGGCGAACCGGCGCTGGCGCGAAAATTTAATCGGCAGGCTCTGCATGAGCCTGGCGTCAGTTCTCAGGATCGATTCGCTGCCGGTGAACACGCATAATTGTTTGATGCTGGACGATTTCACGGTCTTTGATATCGAGCGGGAGGGCGTGCCGCTGCACGGCCGCATTGGCGGGCAGGGCACGCCACTGTTGTTGCTGCACGGCCACCCGCAGACGCACGCCATGTGGCATCGCGTGGCACCAGCGCTGGCGGCGCGCTTTACGCTGGTGATGTTTGACCTGCGCGGGTACGGCGATTCGGGCCGGCCTGCGGGCGATACCACACACGCGGCCTACAGCAAGCGCGAAATGGCGCTCGATGCCGTGGCCGTCATGCAACACCATGGACTCAGCCAATTTCAGGTGCTGGCGCACGACCGTGGTGCGCGAGTTGCGCATCGGCTCGCCGCCGACCACCCACACGCGGTGGAGCGTTTGATGCTGCTGGACATCGCGCCCACGCTGGCCATGTACGACAACACCTCCGATGCGTTCGCACGGGCCTACTGGCACTGGTTTTTCCTGATCCAGCCGCCGCCCCTGCCCGAGGCGTTGATCGAGTCTGACCCGGTGCGTTACCTGCACAGCGTGATGGGGCACCGGCATGCCGGACTGGCGGCGTTTGCGCCCCAGGCCTTGGCCGAGTACGAACGCTGCGTGCAGATTGCCGGCACGGCCCACAGCATTTGCGAGGACTACCGGGCCTCGGCCACACTGGACCTGGCGCACGATCGCGCCGACGTGCTGGCGAATCGCAAGTTGGCGCAGCCGCTGCTAGTGTTGTGCGGCGAGCATGGCGCGGTAAGCCGCTGTTTCGATGTGGCGGCGCTGTGGCGTGAGCGCGCGCGTGAGGTATCGTGCCGCTCCTTGTCTTGCGGGCACTATATTGCCGAGGAAGCGCCCCAGATGTTGCTGGACGAGGTATTCCAATTTTTCAGGAGTTGATGCAATGAGCAAGAAGCGTATCGCCGTGATCGCCGGGGACGGCATCGGCAAGGAAGTGATGCCCGAGGGTGTGCGTGTAATGGACGCTGCCGCGCGCAAGTTTGGCATCGACCTGCAGTTCGATCATTTCGATTTTTCGAGCTGGGACTACTTTGAGCGCCACGGCAAGATGTTGCCGGACGACTGGAAGGACCGGATTGGTGGTCACGACGCGATCTACTTCGGGGCGGTGGGCTGGCCCGAGAAGATCGCCGATCATGTGTCGCTGTGGGGCTCGCTGTTGCTGTTCCGCCGCGAGTTCGACCAGTACATCAACCTGCGTCCTGCGCGACTGATGCCGGGCATCATCGCGCCCGTGGTGCGGCGCGACGGCAGCCGGCGCGAGGCTGGTGAAATCGACATGGTCATCGTGCGCGAAAACACCGAGGGGGAATACTCCAGCATTGGCGGGCGCATGTATGCGGGAACCGAGCGCGAGATCGTGGTGCAGGAGACGGTGATGTCGCGCGTTGGCGTCGATCGTGCGCTGAAATTCGCTTTCGAACTGGCGCAATCGCGCCCGAAAAAACACTTGACCAGCGCCACCAAGTCCAACGGGATTGCCATCACCATGCCGTATTGGGACGAGCGTGTGGCCGAGATGGCGAAGGCCTATCCGGCAGTGCGGGTCGACAGGTTCCACATCGATATCCTGACCGCGCATTTCGTGCAGCGTCCGGATTTCTTCG
Organism: Burkholderiaceae bacterium; assembly: GCA_004322085.1. Taxonomy (GTDB): domain Bacteria; phylum Pseudomonadota; class Gammaproteobacteria; order Burkholderiales; family Burkholderiaceae_C; genus Rhodoferax_A. Next base: position 21,651 of record SCRR01000167.1, on the reverse strand, counting down.
ACGTGGTGGTGGCCAGCAATCTGTTTGGCGACATCCTCAGCGATCTCGGGCCCGCCTGTACCGGAACGATTGGCATTGCACCGAGCGCCAACCTCAATCCCGACAGAAAATTTCCGTCACTGTTCGAACCCGTGCACGGCTCGGCTCCGGATATTGCGGGCAAGAACCTCGCGAACCCGATTGGCCAGATCTGGTGCGGCGCCCTGATGCTGGACTTCCTGGGCTACCGGCAAGCTCACGACGCGGTGCTGACCGCCATTGAAAAGGTGCTGGACCCCCAAAGCGGTGCGCCGCGCACGCCGGACATCGGCGGCAAAGCCGGCACGGCGGACCTGGGCCAGGCGATTGCGCAGGCGCTGTAGTCGCGGCTTGCGTGTCTGCCAACTCGCAAAATTTGCAAAATACCGTGGCGAGGGAGCGCGTACCGAACCGAGAGGCAGCGTAAAGCGGTCTAAAATCACGCCCCGTGCCGACGCAATGCTGCAAACCGTATTGACACCATGGCAGTCCATGGCTCTAATCTGACGCAGCAGCGGGCGCTGCCACCGAAATTCCCTGAAGATTTGAGCGACTCAACAGATCGAAGTCTCAAGCTTCGGGAGATTTTTTGACACAGATCCAGATCAACTTTCCAAACGAGGGGCCCTTGTGAATAAGACAGAACTCATTGAGCACATCGCAAAGCATGCAGATATCTCCAAGGCCGCGGCCACGCGCGCACTGGAGTCGACCATTGGTGCCGTCAAGACGACTTTGAAAAAAGGGGGGTCGGTGTCGCTGGTGGGTTTTGGCACTTTTGCGGTGGGCAAACGTGCCGCCCGCAGCGGGCGTAACCCGCGCACCGGCGCTGCGATTAAAATCAAGGCAGCCAAGGTGCCGAAGTTCCGTCCAGGCAAGGCATTGAAAGATGCTTTGAACTGAGAAACCCGTTGAGGTGGGGTGCTTAGCTCAGCTGGTAGAGCGGCGCCCTTACAAGGCGTAGGTCGGCGGTTCGAACCCGTCAGCACCCACCACCGATGCAAAGGCGAACGGCTTGTTCGCCTTTTCTTTTTGCCGTTGAAAGATTGAGCATGTTCGAATTCATCCGCAAGCACTCCAAAATTGTGATGGGCTTGCTGTTCTTGTTGATCATTCCGTCCTTTGTGCTGTTCGGCATCGAGCGCCGCAACAACGAGCAGGCGCAAACCGTTGCAACGGTCGACGGCCAGGGCATCACCCAAAATGAATGGGATAACGCGCATCGCAATGAAGTCGAGCGGCTGCGCGCGTCCATGCCCACCCTCGACCCCTCCCTGCTCGATTCGCCGCAGGCGCGTTACGCCTCGCTGGAGCGGCTCGTGCGCGACCATGTGCTGGCTGCGGCGGCGCGCAAATCCAACCTCGTGACAAGCAACCAGCGGCTTGCCAGCGCGCTGGAGGAAAACCCCACCATCGCTTCGTTGCGCAAGCCCGATGGCTCACTGGACATGGACCGTTACAAGCAATTGGTGGGTGCTCAAGGCATGACGCCTGCGACGTTCGAGGCCGGTGTGCGCAGCGATTTGTCCGCGCGCCAGGTGATGGAGGGCGTGACCGGCACGAGTTTTGCCACATCCGCGCAGGTTGATGTCGCGCTCAATGCGTTTCTCGGCAAGCGCGAAGTGCAGGTGGCAAGTTTCAACACTGCCGATTTCGAGTCCAGGGTGACGTTGACCGATGCCGATCTGGAGGCCTTCTACAAAAGCAATCAAACCATGTTCCAGGCGCCGGAGCAGGCCAATATTCAATATGTGGTGCTCGATCTGGACACCGTTAAAAATTCAATAACGTTGAACCCGCAGGATGTCAAAACCTATTACGAACAAAATGCGGCCCGCTTGAGTGGGCAGGAAGAGCGGCGTGCAAGTCACATCCTGATTGCAGTGCCCAAGGATGCAACGGCTTCGCAACGGGACAAGGCCAAGGCCCGGGCCGACGAATTGCTGGCCATGGTCAAGAAGGATCCGGCAAGCTTTGCGGAGATCGCGAAGAAGTACTCACAGGATCCAGGCTCGGCCGCGAAGGGAGGAGATCTTGACTATTTCACACGCGACGCCATGGTCAAGCCTTTTGCCGATGCGGTTTTTGCGATGAAGACCGGCGATATCAGCGGTGTGGTGCCAACCGAGTATGGCTTTCACATCATCAAGCTGACCGGTATCAAGGAACCCAAGCCGCGCAGTTTCGAAGAAATGAAGCCCGAGATCGAGGCGAACCTGAAAAATCAGCAGGCTCAGCAGAAATTCGCCCAGGCAGCAGACGATTTCACGAACAGTGTGTATGAACAGTCGGACAGTCTGCAGCCCGTGGCCGACAAACTCAAGCTGAAAGTCCAGACGGCCAACAATGTGACGCTCAAACCCGCGCCCGGTGTGAACGGCGTGCTGGCGAATGCCAAATTTCTGCAAGCACTCTTTGCGCCCGATTCGATCGCCAAGAAGCGCAACACGGAAGCGATCGAGATCGCGCCCAACCAGCTGGTCTCTGGACGCGTGACGCAATACACACCGAGCCGCATCCAGCCCTTCGCCGAGATCAAGGACCAAGTGCGCCAGCGCCTGCTGGCTATCCGGGGTGCAGCGCTGGCAAAGACGGAGGGCATGGCCAAACTGGCAACCTGGAAGGCCAACCCTGCGGCGACCGTGCTGCCACCGGCCGTCGTGGTTTCACGCGACCAGACCCAAAACCTTGCCGGACCCGTTGTCGAAGCGATATTACGGGCCGACAGTTCCACTCTGCCGTCGTTGATCGGCGTGGACTTGGGTGCGCAGGGTTATGTCGTTGCCAGGATTGACAAAGTCATTCCACGTGAGCCTTCCACGGGAGCCGCGGCGGCGCAGGAGCGCACCCAGTTCACGCAATGGGTGGCGTCGGCGGAGGGCCTAGCCTATTACGACCTCCTGAAAGAGCGCTTCAACGCGACCATCAAGGTACCAAAGCCCCCGGCAAAGGCCGCAGAAGAGCTGGCCAAGGGTTAGCGCGGTAGTCAGCCCCGCTATAATCTTGCCCAAACGGTGGCTGTAGCTCAGTTGGTAGAGTCCAGGATTGTGATTCCTGTTGTCGTGGGTTCGAGCCCCATCAGCCACCCCATACCCTTGCTTTTAGTGTCTAAGTCGTTGATTTCCTTATAAATCAATGCCTTACGGCGGCATATAAACTGCTGTTGATACACGGCCTGCAACACACAACTGTGGAACAGGACCATGAAAGCAATCGCAGAAAATCTCTACCAACGCGGCAAATCCGGCATGAAATACTGCCGTCGCCGTATCCCCGCCGTGTTGCTTGAGGCGTATCCGCCCAAGAAAACGCACATTACCCAAGCGGCGCCTGATAGAGCATCTCTGTATCACGTCCAAGCCAGCGACCTCCCGGAACTGCTCCCGCCGTCCCTGGTCAGCTACCCGGTCTGGTACATCCGCCTGCCGGCTCACATGCGGCACGCCATCGCCGAACTTGCGCAATCAGAACTGGGAAGCTACGTCGGCTACACAGACAACCCCTGGACACGCGCGAGTTATATCTACGTTGCGTGCGGGCGGTTCGATGTGTACGGTGGGGCGGCCGAACGTTTGGGTGCCATACCGGCTGCGGCGCTGGAGCTTTGCGCGGACTACGTGAACCCTGACATTCACGTTGCCGCGCAAAAAGGCTGTGTTATCGTCATATACGAATGCTCAGGCGTCCTGACGCTTGCCGGCTATCCAGTGACCGACGAGACGTTGACGTACTTGAGTATTGGAGAGACAAGTACGTCATTCAACCCAAGACGGATGGTGCCCTGGAGCGAACTGCAGGCTCGCGCCCGGGCGATTGAAGACACGGGCGTGGACCCTGAGGCGCCCGATAACGGAGCGGTTCGAATCGAAAATGTGTTCGATTTCCGGCCAGAGTCTGCGGCAGATACTGCTCGCGCAGCAGCACGGCTTGTCCAGCTATCTCCCAAAGCGCCAGGAGCGTCCGGGCATTGGATGGACTCGGCCGGCGTTGGTCGTCTTCACAAGGTCGTGGCGTTTGTCCCGAGCGAACTGGAGCAGGACCAACGGATTTGGATGCGCATCACGGTCAATCATGAATTGTTTGAACTGCTGCAAAAGCAAGACGGCCGGGCGTGGGTGGAGCGCTTGGCGCTTGTAGACTGCCAAGGTGAGGCGTTCGTCATATTTGTGCGCTCTGGCGCAGAAATGGCTCTTGTCATCATGCGGACTGATGACGCGCGCTTTAGCGAGACCTATGAGGCCTGGGCTGCAGAGGGAAGTTGTGCGCTGGCTCTGGAGAATCTCTACAACGGCCGCTTGCTGTCGCTGAGACTGTCATGGCCTCGCGATTTCACCGGTGACCCAGCCGCCACCGCTGAGACCGCTGCGGAAATCCGGCTTCGCCTCAGCGAACGCGCCCTGGGGGACCTTCTCCATGAAGACGCTGGTGTGCAGGAAGTGGTCCAGCGCATGGCAGTCAACGAAGGGTTATTCCTCAATTGCGGGCTCTCGGAAGCGATGGATGAGGTCGAATGGGCGGTTCAGTCCCAGCTAAGTTGGTAAGAACGTCGTTCGCCTCCGAGCCCAAAGCTCGATTTGAGATGCCCAACATCGTTGGGCATCATCGTTCAGCGAAGCTAATGGGGTATTTTGGCGCTTACCCATTCAACAGCGAGCGAAGTAGCGACGGCTCATAGCGCTGGACGCGACGTGAGGAGATGCGAAGGCGGAAATTCTTGGGCCAGGCAAACTTTTTGAGCTGGACGCGCGGGGTTTTCTTAGCGCGCACCTCGCTCTGAGCGTGTGTGGATTACCATGAAGACTCGCGTGTGTCTGCACATGGTGCCTTGAGCCGCCCCGGGTTTCAGGAGGCCCGTTGCATTAAGTCAGGCTGGCATGGCGGTCTGGCTGGCTAATAGCCGATAGTAATTTTCTTCAGCTTCGGCAGGTGGAATGTAGTCGACGGGCTCTAACAGCCGGTAATGGTTGAACCATGACACCCATTGCCGGGTTGCAAGTTCCAGCGATTCCTTGGTTCTCCAGGGTGCTTGGCGATGAATCAATTCTGCCTTGTACAGGCCATTGATCGTTCCCGCCAGAGCGTTGTCATGGCTGTCGCCACGGCTTCCCACCGAGGGCTCGAATCTTCTCCTCGGCCACCGACCAGCGCTGCGCCAGCAACTTCGCTTCGCCGTCACCGACCGGAAAGCTCTCGGCTACCTTGAGCTTGAAGGCAACCTGCTGGTGCGCCTGTTCGCTCAGATGCTGGCCAATTCTCATCAACCCTCAACTTCGATTCATTGAATCGCATGTTGCACTTCGGTATTGAAACCGCCCTGCATATTTAGCCACGTGGTTAACGGCTTGACGTTTGATGTGGAGTGCCTGACATGGGACTGCTCCTGAGCTTCACCCGATTTTTTGGACGCTTCGTTGGAAGAAGAAAATGAATCAAGAAAAGCCCATGATGAACGTCCCGTTCGACAGCGGCTACAGTCGTAACGCTCTTCCTGAGTGCATTGGCCATGGTGACGGCCCCATAGCCGGCCAGCGCGGGACCATTTTTCGTCCGGGGCGTCAGCCCATAGCCTTTCTCGCGAGGCAGGTGGACGAGCGTGACGAATCGGCTTGATCGCTCGACCAGCGTTCCGATCGCGGACCGGTTCAGGCCGATGATCAGGTCCCCCTCCCAATGCCCGGGCACCGCACGGCCTTCCACTTCTGCGGGGCGGTTGGAGATCATCACCTCCTCGCTGGCGTGTGCCCATGCCTTGGCCCGAGCCCTGGCCCGCGGGACGCGCAACGCCCGGCCGCGGCGCAGGCAGCCGACCAGCTCGCGTTCGAGAGCACCTCGGCCTTGAATGTAGAGGGCCTGGTAGATGGCTTCGTGTGAGATACGCCTGGATTGGTCATCCGGGAAGTCGACCTGCAGCCGGTTGGCAAGACGATGCTGAGACTGTTGGCGAAACGTTGGAACACGCTACACGATGAACTTCGCTAACTCGCCAAGCAGTTCGTCCGCCTGACGAAGCTGGCTGCCCCCAGACCTCTTGGCCGCTTCGGCATCGGGCCTCAGACTGCCGCGACACTACTCGTCACGGCCGGGGACAACCCGACCCGATTGCGCAACGAAGCCGCTCTCGCGGCACTATGCGGCGTCAGCCCTCTCCAAGCGTCGTCCGGAAAGACGAGCCATCATCGCCTCAATCGCGGTGGGCAGAGGCAGGCAAACAACGCCCTCTGGACCATCGCAATGGTCCGAATGAGAAGTGATGCACGCACCCGCGAATACGTCTCCACGCGCACTGGCGAGGGTCTATCGAAAAAGGAAATCCATCGCTGCCTCAAACGCTACATCGTGCGCGAGCTATACCCCCTGATCCTGTTTGACCTGGCGGACTCTGCCCGCGCCACTTGACATAGGAGCGTCAATGCACCCATGGAATCGGTCAACGGCACATTGAAGGTTGAGTGCGTGCACGACATGCACTTCCTGACCCGTGAGCAGGCATGTCGCGAGATTATCGAATACATCGGTTACTACAATACCGAGCGTCGCCATTCAGCGGTGGGCTACATCAGCCCGGCGCAGTTGTCGCGCAGGGCGGCACCGCGTTATCCACCGCCGGCCGGTTCCGGTTCGTCGTAAGCGACCGAACCGGCCGGCCGTGGATAACGCTCTTCGTGGCTTCGTGGCGTCCACTGAACGGGGTCCGGTTCATTCTGCTTTGCGCCTGGGCGCGAACTGGTCAGCTGTCATCCAGCGCGTCGTGGCTGAGCGGTTCCTCGTCATCACCGGCAGCGTGCCGGGCCAGGACATAGAGCAGGTCGGACGCCCGGTTGAGATACGTCAGCACGTGCGGATTGGCCCGTTGCCGAAAATCCGGCCGACTCAGGCAGGCCACCAGGCGGCGTTCAGCGCGCCGCACCGTTGTGCGGGCGAGGTCCAGCGCCGCCGACGTCAGGTTCGCGCCCGGGACGACGAATACGGGCCGCAGCGGCCGGCGGCCGATCAGATCATCGATCAGGCTCTCGATTCTCGCGGCCATCGCCGCAGTCACCAGCGACACTTCCGGCACGAGCCGGTCGCGCGCGTGCGCATTGGCGGCAAGGTCCGCAGCGACTACGAAAAGATCCCGCTGGACCCGCAGGATCTGCGCCGCCAGTGTCTGGCCGGTAGCGCTGGCGCGGGCGAGACCCAGCGTGGAGACGGTCTCGTCGAGACTGCCAAGCGTGTCAATGAGCGGATCGGCCTTGGACGTGCGACCGCCATACAGCAAGCCGGTGCTGCCATCGTCACCGAGTTTGGTATAGATGCGGGATTCGCTCATCGGCCGACGCTCCCCTCAGTGACGACGGGTGGATGACCCGTCCACGGCTGCGGCTCGGTGAAGAATTCCTCGGTATGCACGGCGGCCCGTTCGGCGCCGAGCCTCTCGGCGATCTTCGCGCACCCGGTAACGAACCTGGGCGGCCCGGAGACGAATACCTCCCAGCCGGTGAGGTGTCCGAGCGCAGTGGGGAGTAGGTCCGGGATCCACTGGTGCCAAGGTGCGTGGGCATCACGGGTCAACGTCAGCAGATAGCGGAAACCGCTGCGGGTGTTTTCCCAATCCAGCCATCGTGTATGGTCAATCGCATCAGCGCCGCTACGGGCCGAGAAAAACAGGGTGACCAGACGCGGGTGCGGCGCATCGAGCAGTGCTTCGGCGAGTGCACGAGCCGGCGCCAGGCCGGACCCTGCGGCCAGCAGCAGCACCGGTCCGGTTCGCTGCGGATCGGGCACGAAGGTTCCGTAAGGACCGCTGAGCACGACGGGACTGTCGACGGCCAGTTGCTCATGGACCCAACTGCTGGTCGGGCCGTTCGGCACGCGTGTCACCAGCAGGCTGATCTGCCCATCCGGGCGGGGTGCGTTGGCTACCGAGTACGAACGTGCCGGCACCTGATAGCGAAGGTCGCCCAGCAGCACATACTGTCCGGGCCGGTATACGGCAACACTTCCTTGTCCGGGGCCAGTTGCAACTCGCGAATAACGGGCGTGACCGACCGGTTGCCCAACACCCGATACGGGTAGTCTTTCCAGGATATGTCAGCAGACATCACTACCATCAGCTCGTACCGTTAGTTTCGAACAGGTCCCTCAGTGAGGAGTGGCTGCGGCATGGGAGGCTCGCCCAATGCGTGCTTGAGCGTCGTGTACGTGGCGGTCTTGTCGCAGGCCGCGTGCATCACGCCAGCCCTCCGAGCGCGAGGTTCATCGACGAACTCGTCAACTGTCGCCAGCCTAAACCAGATCACTTCAACAGTCGTAAAGATCAAAGCCAGCCATGATTCAAGTGTGGGCTTTGGAAAGTGCTGGCAATGGAGCGGTTGATTCGCGATGATTGATGTACGGCCTGCGCTCCGTTGGTACAGCATCTCGTTGGCCTACCGGTTACATACCATGGATGAAGAATCTGCCGATATTCCTGGGGCTGAGTGCGCGCCTGTTCCCGAAGTACTGCCGGGCACGGCAGCACGAGAGCGCGCGACGCTGCAGGGCGATGGCCTCGATCCGACGCGCTACGGTGATTGGGAAATGAATGGGCGCTGTATCGACTTTTGAAGACGTCTATATGCGCGGCACGGATGCTTCGCGTCGGGCGATGGGCGCGATTCTTGCCATGACACCGCACCAGCGCAGGCATAGGCGCCACGTGCGGGCCGTGATTCGTGAGTAGTGATCAGGAGCTCGAGCATGGCCTACACCCGACCTTTATCGCCGCACCTCGGAGTCTATCGTTGGCGTGTCAACATGCTGCAGTCGACGCTGCATCGGCTGACTGGCCTGTTCCTGTGTCTGGGTGCGCTGCTGGTGGTATGGGGATTGATCGCAGCAGCGACCGGGCAAGGTGCGTGGCTGGTGTTTGCGGGTTTTTGGCGCAGCTGGATCGGCATCTTGCTGCTGGTCTTGTGGACGTGGTCCCTGTTATTTCACTTGTGTAATGGTATCCAGCATCTGGTTCGCGATATGGGGTCGAACTTTGGCCCGCCGACGCGAGATCGCACACGCAACCCCGTTTACTGGTCCACCGGCTGGATCGTGATTGGCATCAGCGTGGCGTTGACCGTGCTGGTATGGGTCATCTTGGCCCTGCGCATGGGTGGAAGTCCGGTATGAGCGGCTATCCGGGTCAGGGCTCCCTGCGCTCGCCATTAAAGATCGCACTCAGACTTGGTTCGTCCAAATCGGGTGTGCATCACTGGTGGTTGCAGCGGGTCACCGCGATTGCGCTGATCCCGCTGTCAATCTGGTTTCTGTTCCTCATGGGTGACTTAGTGCATGCCAGCTACCCGATGGTGTTGGCGGCAATCGCGCAACCGGTGCACGCGATCTTTCTAATTGTGCTGGGTGTGTGTCTGTTCTGGCACGGCGCGCTGGGTCTGCAGGTCATCATCGAAGACTATGTGCATACGCGTTGGCTTGAGGTCACTTTGCAGATCGCCTTGCGCTTTGGCGCCATCCTCGGTGCACTGGCCTGCGTACTTGCAGTATTTGCGATCTGGCTGGGCGTCGTCCCACAACACTGAAATCAGATTCCGAAAAAAGGGGAGGCCCATGCCGGCGCAGAGCTACAAAGTTCAAACGCATCTATACGACGTAGTGGTGGTCGGCGCCGGTGGTGCGGGCCTGCGCGCGACATTGGGGCTGGCCGCCAACGGCCTTTCTGCTGCCTGCGTCACCAAGGTGTTTCCGACACGTTCACACACCGTTGCCGCGCAGGGGGGCATTGCGGCGGCACTGGGCAACATGGGCGAGGATCACTGGCGCTACCACTTCTATGACACCGTCAAGGGCGGTGACTGGCTGGGCGACCAGGATGCAATCGAGTACATGTGCCGCGAAGCGATTCCGGCGGTTATCGAACTGGAGCATTTCGGCGTGCCGTTCTCGCGCACCGAGGACGGCAGGATCTATCAGCGTCCGTTCGGCGGCATGACGATCCGCTACGGCGAAGGTATCGCACAACGAAGTTGTGCCGCGGCCGACCGTACCGGGCACGCGATTTTGCACACGTTGTACACCCAGGCACTCAAGCACGACGCCAAATTTTTCGTCGAATACTTCACCACCGACCTAGTGAAGAACCCCGCCGACGGTCGCATCGTGGGTGTGCTCGCGATCGATCTGAACGACGGCGGCCTGCATTTCTTCCGCGGCCACGCAATCGTGCTGGCTACGGGAGGATACGGACGCGCGTATTTTTCCTGCACCGGTGCGCATACCCAAACGGGCGATGGCGGTGGCATGGCCTTGCGCGCTGGCCTTGCGCTGCAAGACCTCGAGTTCGTGCAGTTCCACCCGACCGGTATCTATGGCGCTGGCTGCCTGATCACCGAGGGCGTACGTGGCGAAGGTGGCTTCCTCACCAACTCCAGGGGCGAGCGTTTTATGGAGCGCTACGCGCCCCACGTCAAGGACCTGGCTTCGCGTGACGTCGTGAGTCGCGCAATGACCATGGAGATCCGCGAAGGGCGCGGCATTGGTGAGCATGCGGATTACGTCCACCTGAATCTTGCGCACCTGGGCGCCGACGTGCTGAATGAGCGGCTACCCGGCATTTCCGAGACGGCGCGCATCTTTGCCGGCGTGGATGTCACGAAGGAACCGATCCCGGTGCTGCCGACCGTGCACTACAACATGGGCGGCATCCCGACCAACTATCGCGGCGAAGTGGTGCAGAAGATCGACGGCGATCCCGATGCGGTGGTGCCGGGCCTGTTTGCGATCGGCGAGGCCGCCTGTGTGTCGGTGCATGGCGCCAATCGCCTGGGCACCAACTCGCTGCTCGACATCGTGGTTTTCGGGCGCGCGGCCGCCAACCGTTGTGCCGACGTCGTCAAGCCCGACACGCCACACCGCGATCTGCCCTCCGATGTGCTGGAGCCGGCGTTGACCCGCCTCGATCAGTTGCGACACTCTAACGGCGACACGCCGACCGCGAAGCTGCGCCTGCAGATGCAAAGGACCATGCAGGCCGACGCAGCGGTGTTCCGTACAGCCGGGACGCTCGAGCAAGGTTGCAGGAAGATCGACGAGATCAACGCTCAACTTGCCGACATCCGTGTCAGCGACCGCTCGTTGGTCTGGAACACCGACCTCATTGAAACCTTCGAGCTGGCCAATTTACTGGGACAGGCGGTCGGCACCATGCACTCGGCCGCGCAGCGCCCGGAAACCCGTGGCGGGCACGCGCGCGAGGACTTCCCCGAGCGCGACGACGTCAACTGGATGAAACACACGCTGGTCAGCGTGAACGAGAAGGGCGCCTGCTCGTTCGACTACCGGCCCGTGCATTCGAATACCTTGACCGACGAAGTCGAGACCGTCCCTCCTGCCAAACGCGTTTATTGATCCACTTTCGTGGCATAAAAACTATACGCAATAGCGCACACGGATTGTCGAACATCAGGAAAAAATATGGCTGAATTCACATTGCCAAAAATGTCCAAAGTGCACGAGGGCAAGCACCACGTCGCCGAGCCGGGTGCCAAGAATATTCGCAGTTTCCGCGTCTATCGCTGGGACCCTGATGTGGGCGGCAATCCCCGGCTGGACACCTACGAGGTCGATGTGGCCAGTTCCGCGATGGTTCTTGACGTCCTGCTCAAGATCAAGAACGAAATCGATCCTACGCTCACCTTGCGCCGCTCCTGTCGCGAAGGTGTGTGCGGTTCGTGCGCGATGAATATCGACGGCGAAAATACGCTGGCCTGTACCAGGGGTCTGGACGAACTACCACCAGGCCCGGTCAGCGTCTACCCGTTGCCACACATGCCGGTGGTGAAGGACCTGGTGTCCGACCTCACGCACTTTTACGCCCAATACTCATTGATCAAGCCGTGGTTGCAGACCCAGAGCGCACCTGGTACGCGCGAACGCCTGCAGTCGCCCGAGGACCGCAAAAAGCTGGACGGACTGTACGAGTGCATCCTGTGCGCTTGCTGCACCACTGCCTGCCCGAGCTATTGGTGGAATCCGGATCGCTTCATGGGCCCTGCGATACTGCTGCAGGCTTACCGCTGGATCGCCGACTCACGCGATGAGGCCACGGGTGAACGGCTGGACGATCTGGACGATCCGTTCAAGCTCTACCGTTGTCACACGATCATGAATTGCACCAACACCTGCCCGAAAGGCCTGAACCCCGCCAAGGCGATCGCAGAGATCAAGCAACTGCTGGTGAGCCGAACCGTATGAGCGCGGTCGATTGGGAGGTGGGGACACGCGCGTCGCGCAGATTTCGCTCGAGCAGCATGCTCCCCGTAAACTCCGTGAGACGGTGACGCGCGATGCATCGTTCGATCACGCCCAACGCTGTTTCGGTCACTGGTGTGCTCAGCGGGCCAAGGTCAAATGGTGTCCTGCGACGACCTTGCAGTGTGTCCCGCTGCAATCCCTACCGCCGCGAAATGTGCGGGTCGCCTGGCACGTACCAGCGCCACGGCTTGCCGGTTGCGTGCGAAATTCCAACGCGCGACGTCGCCACCGGGCGCGCCGGTGCCGGCGTCCCGTCATCCACGATAGTCAGACCGTTGGAGCCGGCAACCAGATCGGCGCCGTCATAGGTGCCGTTGATCCCGAACGCCTGGCACAAGCGTGCGGGTCCACGGCACAAGTCGCGGTCGCGCTGGCACGCTACGCGTGCAGCACGCATGACGTCCAGCCCGGTCAGCGGCGCCAGTCCACGCAGCAATACGCCAACTCCTTCGTCCACGTCGCCGCACACGGCATTGCAACACCAGTGCATGCCGTAACTGAAATAGACATATAGATGTCCTGCTGGCCCAAACATGGTGGCATTGCGCATGGTCTTGCCCCGGTAGGCGTGTGCGGCCGCATCCTTGGCGCCGCAGTAGGCCTCCACTTCCACTATGCGTCCGCTGCGACCGTCGGCACGTAGCAACACCTTGTTCAACAATTCCTTTGCGACCTTGCGCGGATCGCGTCGGTAGAACTCGCGATCGAGCACCACTCGAGTATTCACAGACGCCCGTCCCTCAGATCTGCTCGAACGGACGTTGTGCATCGCCATAACCAAAGCCCGAGGCCAGGCCGCGAATGTTTCGGCTCTGCAGAAAAAGGACAATGGCGTGATCGGCCGCACCCAGTGCCAGCACGGTGAAGCGCGTGGCCATGCTGACCCACGTCACACCGATCCGGGCCAGTTCCTGCAGATATGGCAAGCTCGAGCAATCGTGCAGCTTGTGGAACATCTGCGCCTTCAGAACCTGCGTTTGCTTGTCCATCTTTCAGCTCTTGTGGGTGTAGTGACGATCAGGTGGCCCGATATGCCAGCGTGGACGACCAGGCAAGTATCCACCGGTTTCCGGCAGACGCTGGCTGCATGCCTTCGCTTCGTATACCGAGGCTTTGACCGCCGTTCAGACTGTCATCGGATTCGGTTTATCCGGATCCAGGCTCCAGGTCTTGATCGCGCGCTCCACGCCCTGTTGTGTCATCAAGCCATCCTGCGCCAGCGCGGTGATCGCAGCGTGCGCGATCCAGCGCGGGCCGACCTCGAAGAATGCGCGCAGGGCCTCGCGGGTGTCGCTGCGGCCGTAGCCATCGGCACCGAGCACGGTGTAGCGACGCCCTGCAGGCATGAACGCACGCACCTGGTCGGCCACGCCGCGCACATACTCGGTAGCGGCAACGACCGGGCCCTCGTGGTGGGCCAGGCATTGGGTGATATGCGGTGTGCGCTGCTGGCTCGGGTCTGGATGCAGACGGTTCCAGCGTTCGCAGTCGAAGCCGTCGCGGGAAAGTTCGCTGAAGCTCGGGCATGACCACACGTCGGCCAAGACTCCGAATTCCTTGTCCAGTAATTCTGCAGCTTCGATCGCGTTGCGCAGCGAGCCCCCCGCACCCAGCAACTGCACATGCGGGGCCTCGCCCTGGCTCTTCGTTTTTGCTTGTTCCGAGTCCCTGAACAGATACATTCCCTTGACGATGCCGTTGTAGCAGCCGTCGGGCATGTCCGGATGGGTGTAATTCTCGTTGGTCGTGGTGATGTAATAGAACACGTCACGTTGCTCCTCGTACATCTCCTTGACGCCCCGGTGCAGGATCACCGCCACCTCGTAGGAAAAAGTGGGATCGTAGCTGCGGCAGTTGGGCACGGTGCCGGCCATCAGCTGCGAGGTGCAATCGGAGTGCTGCAAGCCTTCACCGGGAAAACTGCATCCTGCGGTGGAGCCGATCAGGAAGCCACGCGTGTGCTGGTCGCCCGCCGCCCAGATCAGATCGCCGATGCGACGGAAGCCGAAGAACGAGTAGAAGATGAAGAATGGCAGCATCGGCTGGTCGGATACCGAGTAACTGGTGCCGGCTGCAATCCACGCCGAGACGCCGCCGGCTTCGGTCATGCCTTCCTGCAGCACTTGCCCGTCCTCGGCTTCACGGTAGAACATCACCTGGTCGGCATCCTGCGGCCGGTATTTCTGACCGCCTGGCGCGTAGATTGCTATCTGACGGAACATGCCCTCCATGCCGAAAGTGCGGGCCTCGTCCACCACGATAGGCACCACGCGAGTTGCGAGCTTCTTGTCACGCAACAGCAGGTTCATGCCGCGCACCAGCGCCATGGTGTTGCTGATCTCGCGTTCTCCAGTGCCGTGGGTGATGGCTTCGAATTCCTTTAGTTCCGGCGCCGGCAGCGAGATTGTGGATTTTTCGCGCCGCTGGGGCAGGAAGCCCCCGAGTTCACGGCGGCGTTCGAGCATGTACTTGACTTCGGGTGAGTCCATGCCGGGGTGGTAGTAGGGTACCGACTCGGGCCCGTCGCCAGCCAATTGCCGGTCTTCGATCGGGATCTGGAAACGGTCGCGGAAAATCCTGACCGCTTCCTGGTGCATCTTCTTGGCCTGGTGGGCGATATTCATCGATTCGCCCGCCGAGCCCATACCATAGCCCTTCACCGTTTTGGCCAGAATCACCGTGGGCATACCCTCGGTGTGGACTGCCGCGTGATAAGCAGCATAGACCTTGTGCGGATCGTGACCGCCGCGGTTGAGACGCCATACGTCCTTGTCAGTCAGGTGGGCCACCATCGCCGCGGTTTCCGGGTATTTGCCGAAGAAATGCTCGCGCGTATACGCGCCGTCCATCGCCTTGCAAGTCTGGTACTCACCGTCCACGGTTTCCATCATCAGCTTGCGCAGCACGCCCTTGTCGTCGCGCGCCAGCAGCGGATCCCAGTAGGAACCCCAAATCAGCTTGATCACGTTCCAGCCGGCGCCGCGGAACACACCTTCCAGTTCCTGGATGATCTTGCCGTTGCCGCGCACCGGGCCGTCGAGCCGCTGCAGGTTGCAGTTGACCACAAAGATCAGGTTGTCCAGGTGCTCGCGCCCGGCCAGCGAGATTGCGCCCAGCGATTCGGGCTCGTCCGTTTCGCCGTCGCCGAGGAAGCACCATACCTTGCGGTCGGATTTCGGCATCAGGTGGCGCGCTTCCAGATACTTCATGAACTGCGCCTGGTAGATGGCCTGGATTGGCCCCAGACCACAAGACACGGTCGGTACCTGCCAGTAGTCAGGCATCAACCATGGGTGCGGGTAGGACGACAGCGCCATGCCCCGCGGGTAACTTGTCTCGCGGCGGAAATTGTCCAGCTGCCCGGCGCTCAGGCGCCCTTCGAGGAACGAACGCGCGTACAGACCCGGGCTAGAATGGCCCTGGTAGCCGATCAGGTCACCCGGATGGTCCGGCGAAGGCGCACGCCAGAAGTGGTTGAAGCCGACGTCGTACAGCGTAGCCGACGAGCCGAAGCTCGCGATGTGGCCGCCCAGGCTGCCGGGCCTGCGGTTGGCGCGCACCACTAGCGCCATCGCGTTCCAGCGGATGATGCAGCGAATGCGCCATTCCATTGCGGCATCACCAGGCGATTTCGCCTCTAATTGCGGCGGGATGGTGTTGACGTACTGGGTAGTGGGTGAAAATGGCAGATGACCGCCGGCTCGGCGGGTGACGTCCACCATTTTTTCCAGCAGCTGGTGTGCCCGCTCGGTGCCTTCAGCGTCGATCACCGCTTCGATCGATTCAATCCATTCCTGGGTCTCGGCGGGGTCGACATCCTGGTCTAGAATTTCCTGGACTAATGCATTCATCGTTTACTCCTTTGCACTGGTCATGCACGCCTTCGAGCCCCAACTTGCCCGGTTTGAGGGTGCCCCACACATGAACGAAGCCACCTTCATCCTTGAATTCGCGTATCGAATGATCATCATCTTCCGGAGCCGAGCTTCGCGGTGGGGCGCTCAGTAACCCGTGAACTCCTCGGTGCGGATGTTGTCCTCGTTGACCTTGAGATCGACCAGCAGCTCGAACATCGCCGTGACCATACCTTCGGGCCCGCACAGGTAGTAGATGGGCTTGCCAAGATCGGGCACGTATTTCCTCACCATCCCGGCAGTCACCCGTCCGCGCTCGCCTTGCCAGTTGTCGGTGGGTGACTTGACGGTCATCACATAGGTGAAGTTCGGATTGTCTCTGGCCAATTGTTCAAAGTCCGACCTGAACGGCAGGTCGGCCGGCCTGTGGCTGGCATGCAGCAACGTGATCCTGTGGCCAGTCTTGTCGTGGGTGGCCTGGGCGATCATGCTTCGGACCGGGGTCACACCGATGCCTCCGATGATGAAGACCGCGGGTGTGGATTCTGTTTGGTGTAGCGTGAAGTCGCCATAGGGCGCGTCAAGCTCGAGCTCGGTGCCGATCGGCAAATCCTTGAGCACTCGCTTGAAAGCGGTATCGCGCATCCGCGTCGCTGCTACAAGGTTGGGCTCGTAGGGCGCCTGGGCCAGCGAAAACCCCCGGATATTGCCTTTCTCGTCCGTCTGCGGTGGGTCGATCAGTGTGTAATCGGCGAACTGGCCGGCACGAAACTCGAACCCTGGCGGCTTGGAGAAATGGAAGGCCATGGTGCCTTCGGCAATGGTCTCTTTCCTGATCAGCTTGACTTTGATTTGCATGATGCCTTCCTGACGTTTTGGGGGCCCGGAGGTGGAGAGGTCGACGTATTGGCGACCCCGACAATCTACCGCCAATGACGATAGTCAGGCGTGAATCGACGCCATCGGTGCACCGTCAAGCAGTTGCCTCAGCATGTATTGCAAGATACCTCCGTGACGGTAATAGGCTGCCTCCACAGGTGTATCGATGCGTACGTTTGCCTCGAATTCGCGCGACTGCCCCTGTGCGTTGGTGACGCGCACCTGCAAGCTGTGCGGCGGCGCTTCGGTGCCAGCGAGCCCGCCGATCTCGATGGTCTCCTCGCCGGACAGGCCAAGTGACACGGCGCTCTGGCCATTGATGAACTGTAGCGGCAAAACGCCCATGCCAATCAGGTTGGAGCGGTGGATGCGTTCGTACGATTCGGCAATCACCGCGCGCACACCCAGCAGCACCGTGCCCTTGGCTGCCCAGTCGCGCGAGGAGCCCGATCCATACTCCTTGCCTGCCAGGATCACGAGCGGTATCCCGGCTCGCAGGTAGTTGACCGATGCGTCGTAGATGGTGGACACAGGTGCTCCCGGCTGGGTGAAGTCGCGGGTGAAGCCGCCTTCGGTGCCGGGGGCAAGCTGGTTGCGCAGGCGGATGTTGGCGAAAGTGCCACGGATCATCACTTCATGATTGCCGCGTCGCGAGCCGTAGGAGTTGAAATCCTTGCGCTCGACACCGTGTTCAGTCAGGTATTTTCCGGCGGGCGAGTCGAACTTGATAGCTCCGGCTGGGCTGATATGGTCGGTCGTCACCGAGTCGCTCAACCTGGCCAGCACGCGGGCGCCCTTGATGTCTGTCAGGGGTGCAGGCTCGCGTTTCACGCCATCAAAGTAGGGTGGCTGGCGGACATAGGTTGACTGGGCGTTCCAGTCGAACGCGTCCCCTTTGGGTACTTGAAGGCTGCGCCATTTGTCGTCGCCGGCAAACACATTGGCGTAACCCTTGGCGAACATGTCGGCCTGCAGGCAGGTGTCAATGACGCTCTGGATGTCGTGCACAGAAGGCCAGATGTCGCGCAAATACACGGGCTTGCCATCGCTGCCGGTTCCCAGTGGGTCGTTCAACAGGTTGACGTGTAGTGTGCCAACCAGGGCATAGGCCACCACAAGCATTGGCGACATGAGGAAGTTCATTTGCGTTTGCGGGTGGATGCGTCCTTCGAAGTTTCGATTCCCCGAGAGCACGGAAGCTACATTGAGTTTGTGCTCATCCACGGCGGCGGCGACTTCCGGAATCAGCGGCCCGGAATTACCGATACAGGTGGTGCAGCCGTAGCCAACCAGGTTGAAGCCGAGTTGGTTCAGATAGGGCGTCAGGCCGGCGCGGTCGTAATAATCAGTCACCACGCGCGAGCCCGGTGCCAGCGAGGTCTTGACCCACGGCCTGCGGGCGAGCCCCTTCTCAACCGCGCGTTTGGCCAACAGGCCTGCGCCAATCATCACCGACGGGTTTGAGGTATTGGTGCATGAGGTGATGGCCGCAATCACCACCGTGCCATTGTCAATTTCGAACTTGCTGCCGTCTCCCAGCGCGACGCTCGCCGGGTTGCGCGGCCAGTGGTGTTCCTTGCCGCATTCGCATGGAGTGTGGGGGCCGTCGCCGGCGTGCGCCTGCCCGATCGACACCGGGTCGCTGGCCGGGAACGATTCGCCGGACGCCTCGTCGAGGCCAACGTCCAGGGCCTCGGACTGAGACGCCCCGGCCAGCAGCGCGCTGACCGCATGTGGGGCAATGCGCGCTGGTATGCGGTCGTGTGGACGCTTGGGACCGGCAATGGACGGCTCCAGCGTACCCAGATCCAGCTCCAGAGTCTGTGAGTATTCGGGCTCGTGGTCGGGATCGTGCCACAGCCCCTGCGCCTTGGCGTAGGCTTCAACCAGACGGACCTGATGATCGGGGCGGCCGGTCAGTCGCAGATAGGCGAGAGTCTCATCATCGATGGGGAAGATCGCGCAGGTTGCACCATATTCCGGACTCATGTTGCCCAGTGTGGCGCGGTTGGCCAGCGGTATGCGGGCCACACCGGGCCCGTAGAAGTCGACAAACTTGCCGACGACACCCGTGCGGCGCAGCAATTCGGCGACGGTGAGCACCAGGTCGGTGGCGGTGGTTCCGGGCGGGAACTCGCCGGTCAGCTTGAGGCCGACCACTTGGGGGATCAGCATGCTCATCGGCTGCCCGAGCATGGCCGCTTCGGCCTCGATGCCACCGACGCCCCAGCCGAGCACGCCCAGTCCATTGACCATTGGTGTGTGCGAATCGGTGCCGACCAGCGTATCCGGGTAGGCCATCATGCCTTCCGGTCCTTCGCGCGTGAATACCACCCGGGCCAGGTATTCCAGGTTGACCTGGTGACAGATGCCGGTATCCGGTGGCACCACCTTGAAGTTGGTGAACGCATGCTGCGCCCAGCGCAGCATCTGGTAGCGTTCGGCGTTGCGTTCGAATTCCATCGCCGCGTTGATGGAAAAGGCATCAAGCCGGCCAAATACATCGGCGATCACGGAGTGGTCGATGACCAACTCGCTGGGGACCAGCGGGTTGATCTGCTGCGGGTCCCCGCCCAGCGCAATGATGGCGTCGCGCATCGCCACCAGGTCGACCACGCAGGGCACCCCGGTGAAATCCTGCATCAGCACGCGCGCTGGCGTGAACTGCACTTCGTGCTGCTGCGTGGCCCGAGGCTGCCAGTTCGCCAAGGACTGGATCTGTTCGGCGGTGACCAGTCGGCCGTCCTCGTTGCGCAGCAGGTTCTCCAGCAGCACCTTGAGGCTGTACGGCAGGCGCTGTGCGCCCTTGATGCGGTCGAGCCGGCGAATCTCGTAGCGGGTGTTGTCAACCAACAAGTGGTCACGTGTGCCAAAGCTGTCGATGTTCATGCAATCCTCCTGTCAGAGCACGAGACACGTCGTCGGGCCTTCCAACGGTACGCGGTGGCGAGTGAAGGTTGTTGACCACGCGCCGCCTTGACATCTTCTACCAAGAAAGTACGATCTGCAATAAAGAGTCCTTTCCAGCAAGGTATAAGCTCCGGGTTGCCCGTGCGATTCCATTGTGGAGTGGGCCCGAGGAGCGTCTGAGGTTGAGAGTCGGATGGCTAAAAGGCTGCCTGTGGGTGGAGCGCAGCGCGCAGGACTCCTTGGCCAGGATTCGATAGCGGGCTCCGGTGGCTACTTGCGGGACGTGCAGCGCCCGCAGATCTCGAGTGCCGCGAAGAGACCACAGTGATGTTGCGACATTCTTTCGATTCGCGCGACTGCCTGGCATTGGCAGTACATTGAATCCAGCCTGGCCGCATTCGAGCGACGCGCTATGGTCTTGTCCATCGATGTCGGCATTCACTCATGGAGCGGAGTTCACCATGCCCAGAGTCATCGACCGCCTGCTCTCCGAGCATGTGAATCTTGAGCGGCTGGTACGTCTCCTTGACCGCCAGCCCTCGCTGCTTGTCAGCCCTGATGCGCCCAATATCGGACTGCTGGTGGATACGCTCCTTTATTTGACCGAATTTCCCGACGTGACGCACCACCCGCTGGAAGATCGCATCGTGGAGCGCCTGCGTGCTCGTGACGCGTTGCCCGCTGGATTGGCCGACGAGATCGAGGCACAACATGTCATGCTGGCGCGCCAGGGGCTTGCCCTGCTGTGCGACTTGGAGGGAGCAGTCCGCCAGGACACGATGTCGCCGGAAGGGGCCGAAGCCAACATCCGGCTGTATGCAGAACGACTGAGACACAACATGGCAGTCGAGGAGCTGGCGCTGTTTCCAGCCGCAGTGCGCAAGCTCGACGACGAGGATTGGCGCCTTATCGAGCATATGACCCCTGAAGGGGTGCCGGACCCCTTGTTTGATGCATTGGTGCAAACGCGCTTTGCCGAGTTGCGCCGCGCCATCGCTGTGGAAGCAGACTGTGGCTGCGATACGTGAATGCCTTCGGGACGCGACACCCAAAGAGCATTTCACATACCAGCATGCCGGATCACAAGCGCGCTTCGTTTTCTTCAATCTGATGCCCGCCCAGATGTCGCTGAGTGCTTGCAGCCAGGCGTGCCACTGAGCGCTCGCGCATCGTCATGCCGCGCGCGCATATGGCAATGATCTTGTCGTCAAAGCCGGTGAAGCGCCGCTCGTGCTTGGGGATCAGGATGGGCTCGAAGCTGCCGTCTCGGTCACGCGGGACTTCGATGCGCACGGGGCCTTCGCCGGTCAGAACCGTCTTGGCACTCTTGCCGTTGCGCTGGTTGGCGGCGGGCTCGGGCTTGGCCTGGCCCGCGGGGTAGTTCAGGTGGTGGCCCAGCTCGGCACCCCATGGCGCGTTCAATGAGGGCCTTCTTGAAGGCCATGGAGGCCGCGTTCACGGCCTCACCGGTTATCGGCCCCGTGATGAACTGGTCAAGCAGCTCCTTGGGGATCTTCGGCAGCGCCGCACTCTTGGCCGCGATGGCCGCATTCTTCAACTTCGTCTTGCAGGGTCGGCAAGAATACGACGTCTCTTTGACCATCATGACTGACCACGTGGCCGGGCAGCGCTTACCGGGATAACCCACGTCAGCCGGGCCGTCCGTCAATGCGTGGGCGGCCAAACCAGCGGCCATAGCGAAAAGCCC
>SCRR01000166.1 GCA_004322085.1 Burkholderiaceae bacterium | reverse complement strand
TCGAGCAAGTACCACGCCCACGACGAAAAGGGCGAATACAAACTTGGCGACACGGTCGAAATCACGGAAAGCCGACCCATCTCGAAGACCAAGAACTGGGTGGCCACGCGTCTGGTGCAAAAGGCCGTCGCGGTCTGAGCCTTCGCCTGGCGCACGGTGCGCGCCACCTGGAAACAGCCCACAATGTGGGCTGTTTCTATTTCAGGTGCCGCAATCCGGCGGCGCCCCCTGATTCACCCTGAAACTCAACCTGGAGCGCATCATGATTAAAGTTGGCGACACCCTTCCCGCAGCCACGTTAATGGAATTCTCTGAAGTCGAAGGCAATGGCTGCAGCATCGGCCCGAATCTCGTCGACGTGAACAGCGCTGCGGCTGGCAAAACGATCGCCCTGTTCGCGGTGCCCGGTGCCTTCACACCCACCTGCTCGGCCAAGCATGTGCCGGGCTATGTGGCAAAAGCCGATGAACTCAAGGCCGCCGGTGTCG
The DNA here is from genome assembly GCA_004322085.1 of Burkholderiaceae bacterium. Lineage (GTDB taxonomy): Bacteria > Pseudomonadota > Gammaproteobacteria > Burkholderiales > Burkholderiaceae_C > Rhodoferax_A. The sequence goes on along the minus strand of SCRR01000166.1, from coordinate 24,868 downwards.
ACGAGATCTGGTGCGTCAGCGTGAACGATGCGTTCGTGATGGGGGCGTGGGCGCGTGACCAGAAAACGGGTACCAAGGTGCGCATGCTGGCCGACGGCGACGCGGCCTTCGCCAAGGCCACCGGGCTGACGCTGGATTTGAACGGCAAGGGTCTGGGCCTGCGCAGCAACCGCTACTCGATGCTGGTCAAAAACGGTACGGTGGCAAAGCTGAACATCGAAGGCCCCGGCAAGTTTGAAGTCAGTGATGCCGGCACACTGTTGGCGCAGGTCAAGTCCTGATCAGTTTGCTGCTCTATTCATAGTGATCAGCGTAGGCTGCATAAGGGTTATAGCCCTATTTGAGATAGAAACGGCTACAAATTGGCTTTGAGGTAATGCGCTCCTGCGATCGGGTTATGGTAGTAGGGCGCAATTTCCCTGAACCCCAGTTCCCCGTACAGGGCGCGCGCCGCTTCCATATCGTCTAGCGTATCGAGCAACACACAGGCATAGCCGGCGCGGCGCGCGCCGTCGAGTATGGCTTCGACCAGCTGACGGCCCAGGCCAAAGCCGCGAAAGGCCTTGCGCACATACAGCCGCTTCATCTCGCACGCGTTCGGGTAGTCCGCAGAATCGAGCGGGCGCAGCGCGCAGCAACCCGCCGGCGTGCCCTCGACCAGCGCCAGCAACAGGGCACCGCGAGGCGCGGCGTAGTCGCTTGGCAATGACGCCAGCTCGGCCTCGAATCCCTGAAAACAAAGATCCACTGCCAAGCCCTGTGCGTATTCGCGGAAAATGACGCGAGTGAGCTCGATGTCGTCGCTCGAGACGGGGGTGATCAGTTGTATCGACGGCGTATTCATGGCGAACTCTGGCGGCAGTGAGACTCATCCCAGTTTACGTCGTCAAAAAAACGGCCTCCCATGGTCGGTTGAGGTCGCGGTGCGTTTCGCAAAAAGTGATCATCGTGGGGCCCGATCGCTCTTAATAGTAGAGCGTCTTGTGTATACCCCGTAATGAAGAGCGGCCAATTCCTTCCAGAATTGGCCGCGATACCAGTGATCTGGTCGAATATCAGGCTTGCGCCAGCAGCTTCTCGATCAACTGATGCAGTTCGGTGAAATTGGGCTCGCCCACATAGCGCTTGACGATCTCGCCATGCTTGTTGACGAGGTAGCTGGTGGGCGTGAGTTGCACGTCGCCCCATGCCTTTGCCACCGCGCCGGTATTGTCGATGGCAACCTCGAAAGGAAGCTTGCGCGTTTGGGCGTAGTTGACGACATAACTGGGCGTGTCGTAGCTCACCGCCACCGCCAAGGTGTTGAATCCTCGGGATTTGTATTTATCGTAGGTCGCGACCATCTTGGGCATTTCGGCGATGCAGGTGACGCAGCTGGTAGCCCAGAAATTCACGAAGGTGACCTTGCCCTTGAGATCGGCCGTGGTCTTGGTACTGCCATTGAGCAGCACGAAGGTCGACTGCGGTGCCGCGGTACGGCCTGAATTCATGTAAAACGCGCCGCCAGCCACGGCCAGAACCAGCGCGGCGGCAACACTGTAAAGGGATCGTTTCATATCAGGGCTCCCGTAAGGGCAGTTCGCAGTGTAATTCGAGTTCGGTTTTGCTGCTGGGCACGCCTCGGTGGCCCACTCACGGACAGGGCGGCGCCCTCTTGGCGTGGCGTGGGCTGCGACCGGTCCTAGATGACTTTGTCGTTCCTTAGCTGCGCCAGTTGGGCTGGGGAATAGTTCAGCACGCCGCGCAGCACTTCCTCCGTGTGCTGCCCCAGCACTGGGGGTGGCAGCCCGCCATTTTCCGGCGTGCGCACCGGCGTCGCGCTGAGCTTGAGGGGACTCGCGACCAGCCGCAGGTCGTCTCTCAGCGGGTGACGCCAGTCGTTGACCATGCCGCGCTCTTGCACCTGCGGGTCGGTGAATACTTCGGCCAGGTTGTTGATGGCACCACACGGCACCTTGGCGGCTTCCAGTGTCGCCAGCCAGTCGGCCTTGGTGCGGCGCTTCATGATGGTCTCGAGCACCGGCACCAGTTGCGCCCGATTGCGGACCCGATCCTGATTTTTGGCATAAAGTGGGTCCTGGCCCAGGTCGGGCCTGCCCGCGACGCTACAGAACTTGACGAACTGACGGTCGTTGCCGACCGCGAGTATCAGGTGATCGCGCGTACCGCCGGGTGCTCCGTCGGGAACCTTCACCTCGAACACCTGGTACGGCACGATGTTCTGGTGGGCGTTGCCGGATCGCCCCGGCACCTTGCCACTTACGAGGTAATTGGCGCCCAGATTCGCCAGCATCGCCACCTGGGTATCGAGCAGGGCCATGTCCACACGCTGGCCTTCGCCGGTGTGCTCGGCGTGGCGCAACGCCGCCAGGATGGCGACCGTGGCGTACATGCCGGTGAACAGGTCGGCCACCGCGACGCCGACCTTTTGCGGGCCGCCTCCCAGATCGTCGCGCTCGCCGGTGATGCTCATGAGGCCGCCCATGCCCTGCACCGCATAGTCGTAGCCGGCGCGCTCGCAATAGGGGCCGGTCTGGCCGAAGCCGGTGATGCTGCAGTACACCAGCCTGGGGTTCAGGGCTTTCAGCGACGCGTAATCGAGCCCGTACCGCACCATGTCGCCGACCTTGAAGTTCTCGATGAAAACGTCGCAATGCGCCACCAGATCGCGCACCAGCGCCTGCCCTGCCGGCAGCGCGATATCGCAGGTGACCGAGCGCTTGTTGCGGTTGGTGCCCAGGTAGTAAGCGGCCTCGGCCGTGTCGTGGCCCGCAGCGTCCTGGAGGAACGGCGGGCCCCAGGTGCGCGTGTCGTCCCCCGTGCCGGGACGTTCGATCTTGATCACGTCGGCGCCGAGGTCGGCCAGGGTCTGGGTGCACCAGGGGCCGGCGAGCACCCGCGACAGGTCGAGAACGCGAATACCTTTTAATGAATCCATGGGCCCTATTTTCGATGCAAAACGATAATCGGCAAATGCGATACCTGTTGCGTCTTTTTGCTTTGTTCGGTGCTCTGGGCCTGGTGGCGTGCAACCCCACTTACAACTGGCGCGAAGTGCGCCCGGGTGCCTCCACGCTGGTCGCGTTGCTGCCCTGCAAACCCGATGAGGCGGTGCGGACGGTGGCGCTCGATGGCGAGTCCGTGAACCTGGACATGTTCAGTTGTGACACCGGGGGAGCCACATTTGCCATCGGCTTCGCCGATATCCACGATCGCGGGCGCGCCGGCCCACTGCTGGCCTGGTGGCGCGCCGCAACGCTGGCGAATCTGCGCGCAACGGTGTCGGCCGACGTGCCATTCACCCCCAAGGGCGGCCTGGCGCTGCCCCAGTCGGCTCGCGTCATTGCCTCGGGCCAGCGTGCAGACGGCGACGCGGTGAAGGTCCACGCCGCCTGGTTTGCCCAGCGCACGGACTCGGGGGCACAGCTGTTCCAGGCTGTTGTTTACGCCAACAAAATCGGTCAGGATGTCAGCGATACGTTCTTTTCGGGTCTCAGGCTTCAATGAGCGGACGCAAACTCCGATAATCGCCATCAATGAACAGTATCTTCATCATCGCGCATGCGCCGCTGGCCCGGGCCTTGCGCGAATGTGCGCTGCATGTGTATCCCGACTGTGCCAGCGCCGTCGTGGCGTTTGATGTGCAGCCGCATCTGCCGCCGGAGGAATCCCTGGCAGCGGCGCGCATTGCCATGGCCCGCACGGGAGCCGACAGCACGCTGGTGCTGACCGACGTATTTGGCGCAACGCCCTGCAACGTGGCGCAAAGGCTGGTCGATGGGGTGACCTCCAGGCTGATCACGGGTGTCAATCTGCCGATGGTGCTGCGCACCGTGTGTTACTGCAACGAACCGCTCGATGCGCTGGTCTCGCGCGCCGTGATTGGCGGAACGCAGGGCGTCATGCAAGTGGCCGCCACCGCGCCCCAAAACCAGACAAAAAAACCTCATGATCAAGACCTCGACGACCATCAGCAATAGGCTGGGTCTGCATGCGCGTGCTTCGGCCAAGCTGACCAAGCTGGCGGGCAGTTTTCCATGCGAGGTCTGGATGAGCAAGGGCGAACGCCGTGTCAATGCCAAGAGCATCATGGGTGTGATGATGCTGGCGGCGGGGCTGGGCTCGGTCGTGGAGGTCGAAACCGACGGGGAGCATGAACAGCAAGCCATGGACGCGTTGCTGGCGCTGATAGCCGACAAGTTCGGCGAGGGTGAGTAGCCATGACCTTCAGCATCCAGGGTTTGCCGGTCGCGCGTGGCGTTGCCATCGGACGTGCCGTGCTGGTCGCATCGAGCCGGGCCGATGTGGCGCATTACTTCATCGAGCCCGCCAGCGTCGACGCCGAAATCGAGCGCGTGCGGGCGGGGCGCAACGCCGTGGTGGATGAAATCCACCGGTTGCAGCAAAGCGTGGCTCAAATGGGGCCGAGGGACGCGCCCCACGAGTTGACCGCGCTGCTCGATGTGCACTTGATGCTGCTGCAGGACGAGATGCTGGTGAGCGGCGTCAAGCACTGGATCACGAATCGTCTGTACAACGCCGAGTGGGCGCTGACCACCCAGCTCGAAGTGATTGCGCGACAGTTCGATGAGATGGAGGACGAGTATCTGCGTGAGCGCAAGGCCGATCTGGAACAGGTGGTCGAGCGCATCTTGCGCCACATGAAGGGCGTGGCGGTGACGATCACGGCACCCACCTCGCGCCAACGCGTGGCAGCGCAGGACTTTCTGCTGGACGACACGGTCGATGTGCCGCTGGTGCTGATCGCACATGACCTTTCGCCAGCCGACATGCTGCAATTCAAGCAGAGCGTGTTTGCCGGCTTTGTCACCGATGTCGGTGGCAAGACCTCGCACACCGCCATCGTGGCGCGCAGCCTCGATATCCCGGCAGTGGTGGGCGCGCGCGCGGCCAGCCAGCTGGTGCGCCAGGACGACTGGGTCATCATCGACGGCGATGCCGGCGTGATGATTGTCGATCCTTCCGCCATCATCCTGGCCGAATACGGCTTCAAGCAGCGTCAGGGTCAGCTCGAGCGCGAACGCTTGACGCGATTGCGCCATACCCCGGCGGTCACCATGGACGGCCAGAAAGTGGAGTTGCTGGCGAACATCGAAATGCCCGAGGACGCAGCGGGTGCGATCAAGGCAGGGGCAGTCGGCGTGGGCCTGTTCCGCAGCGAATTTCTGTTCATGGGCCGGGCCGGCAAATTGCCCGATGAGGAAGAGCAGTACCAGGCTTACCGGCGTGCCGTCGAGGGCATGCAGGGCTTGCCGGTGACCATTCGCACAGTGGATATCGGCGCCGACAAACCGGTGGAAAAGGGGGCGCGAGACGGCGCGAGCCTCAACCCTGCTCTGGGCCTGCGCGCGATTCGCTGGAGCTTGAACGACCCGGCGATGTTTTTGACCCAGTTGCGCGCTATTTTGCGCGCCTCGGCGCACGGGCAGGTCAATTTGCTGATCCCCATGTTGGCCCATGCGAGCGAAATCCGCCAGACCCTGTCGCTGATCGAGTTCGCCCGGGCCGAACTCGACAACCGGTGCGTGCCTTATGGTCTGATTAAGCTGGGCGCCATGATCGAAATACCGGCGGCCGCGCTGATGCTGAAGGTGTTTCTCAAGTACTTCGACTTTCTCTCGATCGGCACCAACGACCTGATCCAGTACACACTGGCAATAGACCGGGCCGACGAGTCTGTGGCTCATCTGTATGACCCGCTGCACCCGGCGGTGTTGCGCCTGGTGGCGGATACCATTGCCGAGTGCAACGCGCAGGGCAAGGGAGTGAGCGTATGCGGCGAGATGGCGGGCGATGCCAGCCATACCCGGCTGTTGTTGGGGATGGGGTTGCGCAGTTTTTCGATGCATCCTGCGCAGATTCTGGCCGTCAAGCAGGAGGTGCTGCGTGCGGATACATCCCGGCTGCAGCCCTGGGCGCAGAAGGTGATCGAGTCGGAAGATCCGGCCTCGGTGCTGAACGCCTGATGCGCGGCGCTGGCAAGCGCAAGGAGTCATCTGGCTCGTGTTCCCACCAGTGCAGCGCCAACAATCATGACGGCGGCCAGCACGATCGACGGGCTCGGTCGTTCACCGCGCAATAAAAGCAGCAGTAGCGTGGACAGCAGGGGGGTGAGGAAACTGAGCAGGCCGATGCTGCGCGCATCACCCCGTTTGAGGGCTGCATCCCACAAAAAGAATGCACCACCGAGTGGGCCCAGACCCATGAGCGCAATCAGCAGCCAATCCTGGCTGCTCAGCGCGACCGAGGGCTCGAGCAGTGCATGGCACAGCAGCGCGAGCAGGCCAGAAATTGCAGCAAAACCGCCGATGGCCGCCGTCGGAAACCTGGCCACACGCTGGGTCAGCAGGGAGTAACTGGCCCAGATGAACGCCGAGCCGGCGGCCGGCAGATAGCCCCAGGCAAAGCCGGCATCGAGCCGTTGCCCGCCCGCAATCGCAATGGCAGCGCCGGCAAAGCCGACCAGCGCCGCGATGATGTGCCTCGGTGTAAGTTGCACGCCGCGCAGCAGCGCTGGCGCCAGCAGCACCATCAGCAGCGGCCACAGGTAGTTCACCAGATTGGCCTGCACTGGCGGAGCATGGCGCAGCGCGATGAACAACAGGAAATGAAAACCGAACAGGCCGTACACGCCCAGCGCCAGCGTCTTGGGCGGCACCCGCCATTGCCGCATCATTGGCCAGGCCGGAATGCTGCCGATCAGCAGCGCCAGACCGGTGAGCAAAAACGGCGGAACGTGGCTGAGGGTGACGCCGAGCGATGCCAGCGTCGCCCATAGCGCAATCGCGCCCAGCGCATACAGGTTCGCCGGCATCAGTCCGGCGTGGTGCTGGTCACCCGGCCCAGGTCGATCTCGTGCGCATGGCCCGCGCGCCGGTCAGCGTGGGCGATTTCTGTGGTGTCCATGAGGTGTTTTAAGAATCTCTGTTGAATGTCCGCTCAGGCAGCCAGATAGATCTGCAGCTTCTGGCCCAATACATCGGCGACTTCGCGCCAGGTTGCCGAAACACCGATGGTAGAAAGGTCCACGGTCTGCAGACCCGCATAGCCGCAGGGGTTGATGCGCGAGAAGGGCTCCAGGTCCATCGCCACGTTCAGTGCCACGCCGTGGTAGGTGCAGCGGCGGCTGACCTTGATGCCGAGTGCGGCGATCTTGCCCAGGCCCGTGAAGTAGGGTGCCGCGTTAATTGGAATCTGACCCCCATTGTTTTTCTGCGGCCGCTGCGCCAGCAGCGCATGAGACCCCGGGTCGTCCAGCCGTACGTAAATTCCCGGTGCACCCGCCACGCGGTGGCCGGTCACGCCAAAGTGCACCAGCGTCTGGATCACGGCCTGCTCGATGCGATAGACGTATTCCTTGATGAAGTAGCCGGCGCGGCCGAGGTCGATCAACGGATACGCCACCACTTGCCCGGGGCCATGGAAGGTGACCTGGCCGCCGCGGTTGGTGGCGATCACCGGAATATCCCCAGGCGCCAGGATATGTTCAGATTTGCCCGCCAGACCTTGTGTATAAACGGGTGGATGCTCGCAAATCCATAGTATATCGGGCGTGTCGGGCGTGCGTGCGGCGGTGAATTCCTGCATCGCCACATAGGTGGGCAGGTAGTCGACCCGGCCGAGGGAGTGCAGCGCGATCTCCACGGGGCCCTACAGAACCATCTTCACCATGGGGTGGGTCGACAGCGTGCGGTAGAGCTCGTCGAGCTGTTCGCGCGAGGTTGCGGTCACGGTCACCGTGATGCCCAGGTAGTTGCCGGCCTTGCTGTCGCGCAACTCGATGGTGGCGGCGTCGAAGCTGGGGTCGAACTGTTCGACGATGTGGGTGATGGCGTGTACAAAGCCGTCGACTTTGGCGCCCATGACCTTGATGGGGAACGGACACGGGTACTCGATGAGCGAATCTTTGCGCGGATCCTGGGGCAATTCTGGTGTAGTGGTCATGGTCGGGTTACTGCAGGGGGAGCAGGTTGGATGGCGCCATCTTGGCCTGCTGGTAGGCCGCGTAAAGGCTGGCGTAGACCGGGCCGGGCACGCCGGTACCGACAGGCTTGCTGTCCAGTCGGGTAATCGCCAGCACTTCCTTGGTGGCAGATGACAGCAGCAGTTCGTCGGCGCTGCAAACCTCGTCGCGCGTGAGGCGGCGCAGCTCGAAAGCGATGCCTTGCGCGCGGCAAATTTCCTCAATCAGGCCATAGCGGATGCCCTCCAGTACCAAGTGGTCCTTGGGCGAGCCCATGACGGTGCCGTCCTTGACGACCCACACGTTGCTGGACGCGGCCTCGCTCAAAAAGCCGTCCCGGAACATCACGGTTTCCAGTGCACCGGCGTCAAAGCTGAGCTGGCGCGCAAACACGGCCCCGAGCAGGCTGGTGCTCTTGATATGGGCCTTTTCCCAGCGGAAGTCGTTGGCCGTGACGCAACTCGCCCCTTGGTTTCGGACCTGGGCCGGCACCGGTTTCATGGCGTTGCTCATGACGAACACGGTAGGTGTCAGGCCCTCCAGCATCACGTGCTCGCGCATGGCCACGCCGCGGGTGACCTGGATGTAAACCAACTGATCGCCGTTTTGGATGCTGGTCCCAGCCCAATGCGCGTAGTCGGCGATGAGCTTGACAACCATCCCGTGCCACTGCGCATGCGTCAAAGGATTGGTGATGCGAAGTTCGGCGAGCGATCGATCGAGTCGCGCCATGTGCTGCGCAAAGCGGAACGGGCTGCCGCCGTACACCGGCACGACTTCGTAGACGGCGTCCCCAAAAATGAAGCCACGGTCCATGACGCTGATCTTCGCGTCTCTCAGTGCGGTGAATTCGCCGTTCAGATAGCACGGCAAGTCGGGCAATTGATTTGTAGGGGCACTCATCGGAGGGAGGGGTTTGAATAATTCAGGGCAAAAACAACACGGCTGCGATGGCCAGCCATCCCAATACGAAGTTGACCACGACCAACGGGTGGATCCTTGTCATCTGCTGCCCTGCCTGCGGCCAGTCGGCCAAAGCCACGGCTCGTTTCAAGCGACGGAACGGCCCGAAATACAAATGACCGAAGAGCGCAAACATCAGGACTCCAATGCCCATCATCAGGTGCCAACCGATGGGTGCGCCTTTCATTCCGACCAGGCCCAGCATGTAGGCCCCTGTGATCAGCAGCAGGCCCACGCTGGCCCACACTGCGCCGAAGAAGCGCGCCATCACGCTGGCCAGCAAGGGCAACCGCGCTGGTGGCTGCAGCTGGACGCTTGCCACAGGGCGCAACGCCCACAACATGAACGCTATGCCACCGAGCCAGATGATGGCCCCGATCAGGTGCAAAAATTTGGCAAGCAGTTCCATGTTGTCGCTTTTGTGTTGATCTGGTGTAGATGGCAGATTGTGGCGCGACGCGCGAACCGGTTCCAACGGGAGTGCACTGTGGTACCCGCGGGCTCTAAGTAGCCAAATTTTTACGTATAATCAAGGACTTTGCTGAAAATGCCGCTGTAACCTCGGTGTAATCTTGGATGTCAATAATCGCGCCGATACCGTACGACGATGACGACGCGGCGGGGGCCGGGTACGAGCCACTGACGGCCGAGCAAGCGCAACAGTTTCGGCAAGAGAATCCTTCACTGTCTCCTTGGTGGGTCGTGGCAGGGCAATTGGTCGTAGGTCTGGTGCTGGCCCTGGCCGGCTGGGCCCTGACGGGTCGTGCAAATATCGGCTGGTCGACCGGCTATGGCGCATTGGCGGTCATGATTCCGGCGGCCGTGTTCGTGCGTGGATTCAAGGGGCGGCGCGCCTTGTTGCGAGCGGGTGCTGCGGTGGTGAGGTTTTTTTTGTGGGAGATGGTCAAGATGGGGTTGACGCTGGCAATGTTGCTGGCGGCGCCCAGATTGATCATGGCGCTGAGCTGGCCAGCGATGCTGGTGGGCTTGGCGGGGGCAATGCAGGTGTATTGGGTCGCGCTATTGTTTGCGTCCCGACGCAAAAACTGAAAGACGGATAACAAATGGCTGCTGAAAACGCCGGGGAACACGCCATGACAAGTGGCGGCTATATCGTTCACCACTTGACGCAATTGCAGAATGCCACGCCCAAGGGGCTGGTTGATTTTTCCGTCTTCAGTTACGACTCCACTTTTTTCGCAACCTTGCTCGGCGTCATTGCCTGTGGTGTGTTCTGGCTGGCGGCACGCAGGGTCACGTCCGGCGTGCCCGGCAGGTTTCAGGCGGCCGTAGAAATCATGGTCGAAATGGTCGATCGGGAGGCCAAGAGCATCGTCCACAACAAGCAAAGCCGCAAGTTCGCCGCACCCCTTGCGCTCACGCTCTTTGTCTGGATCCTTTTGCTGAACTTGATGGACTTGGTGCCGGTCGATCTGCTTCCCCTTATCTGGGAAAAGAGCTGGCTCGCATTCGGGGGGAGCCCGCATTACGCCTATCTGCGCGTCGTGCCAACGGCCGATCTGTCGATTCCGCTGGGATCGTCGGTGATGGTGTTGCTGATCACTCTGTACTACAGCATCAAGATCAAGGGCCTGGGCGGCTGGATGCACGAACTCTTTACTGCGCCGTTCGGCAACCACTGGCTGCTGTATCCCTTCAATTTCGCAATGCAGATGATCGAGTTCATCTCCAAGACGTTCTCCCATGGCATGCGGCTGTTCGGTAACATGTACGCGGGAGAACTGCTCTTCCTGCTTATAGCCCTGCTCGGCGGCGCTGTGACGTTCTCGCTGACGGGCGCGGCCCTCGCCGTCGGGCACATCATTGCCGGCACCTTATGGTCGATCTTCGACATTCTGGTCATTGTGCTGCAGGCCTACATTTTCATGATGCTGACGCTGGTCTATATCGGCCAGGCTCATGATTCCCACTGAGCGCATCGCTCTTATTAATTTGTTTTTTCGTTAACCACAGTCCCTTAGGAGTTATCATGGAAGTTATTGGTTTTGTCGCGCTGGCCGCTGGCCTGATGATTGGTCTGGGCGCGCTCGGCGCTTGCGTCGGCATCGGCATCATGGGCAGCAAGTTCCTGGAAGGCGCTGCGCGTCAACCCGAGTTGATGAATGAGCTGCAAACCAAGATGTTCCTGCTGGTTGGCTTGGTCGATGCCTCGTTCATCATCGGCACCGGTATTGCGTTGTGGTTCACCACCGCCAATCCGTTCCTCGCGCAACTGGCCAATCTGCCTAAATAAGCCCTTTTGTCGCCCAAGGTCAATCCTGCGGGAACGTCTTTGGACTCCTACCCAGAGAGAGAGCAAGAGTGAGCATTACCATTACCTTTATCATCCAGATGATCGTGTTCATGATCCTGGTCGGCTTCTCGATGAAGTTCATATGGCCACCGATTGTGAAGGCGTTGGACGACCGTGCACACAAGATCAATCAGGGTCTTGCAGCGGCCGACAAGGCCAAGACCGAGCTGTCGCTCGCCAACAAGCGGATCGAGGAAGAACTGGCCAAGTCGCGTAACGAGACCACTGCGCTCCTGGCCGATGCTGAGCGTCGCGCCCAGGCCATCATTCAGGAAGCCAAGGGCAAGGCGACGGAAGAGGGCAACAAGATTGTTGCCGCCGCCAAGGGAGATGCCGAGCAGCAAATCGTGCGAGCTCGTGAGCTGCTGCGCGAGCAAGTGGCGGCGCTGGCCGTCAAGGGCGCCGAGCAGATTCTTCGCAAGGAAGTCAACGCCAGCGTCCACGTTGACTTGCTGAGCCGTCTCAAGACCGAGCTCTAAGAGTGCACCATGGCTGAAATTGCAACCATTGCTCGGCCCTACGCTGAAGCGCTGTTCAAGGCTTCAAACACGGGTGGCGCGCCAGATTCGGGTAGCACGGCGGCCTGGCTCGATGAGCTTGCCGTCATTGCCGCCAGTGCGCAGCTGCAGCAATTTGCCGACAACCCCACGACGACGGTCGAGCAGCTGTTCGGCGTGATCACGGGTGTGGCCAGGTCAGCGCTGCCGGATGCGGCGAAAAACTTCCTGCGCGCCGTCATCGAGAACGGCCGGCTGACGGCCCTGCCCGAGATCGCCGCGCAGTTCCGCGCGCTGGAGAACGCGCGCGGCGGAACCTCGGATGCTGTCGTGTACAGCGCGTTTCCGATGGACAGCGCAGCGCTGGCCGATGTGGCTTCGATGCTCGAAAAGCATTTCGGCCGCAAGCTCAATATCCGGGTTGAGCAGGAGCCGGCGTTGATCGGCGGGATTCGCGTGGAGGTCGGCGACGAGGTGCTGGACACTTCGGTCAAGGCGCGCCTGGAACAGATGAGGGTGGCCCTGATCGCATGAGGATTCATGGCGGTCAGGGTGTCAATTTTCAGCCTGGGTGCACGCCCAGGCGTTTGGCTAATTAACGAAAGAAGGAAAGAGTCATGCAACTCAATCCCGCAGAAATTTCAGAACTGATCAAGAGCCGTATTGAAGGGCTGTCCGTCAGCGCCGACATTCGCAATCAGGGTACGGTGGTATCCGTGGCCGACGGTATTTGCCGCATTCATGGCCTGTCGGACGTGATGCAGGGCGAGATGCTCGAATTTCCGGCTGGCGCCGATGGCTTGCCCACGTACGGTCTGGCACTGAACCTGGAGCGTGACTCGGTCGGCTCAGTGATTCTGGGCGAATACGAACATATTTCCGAGGGCGACACCGTCAAGTGCACGGGTCGCATTCTGGAAGTCCCGGTCGGCCCCGAGCTACTGGGCCGCGTGGTCAACGCACTGGGCCAGCCGATCGATGGCAAGGGCCCGATCAACGCAAAGATGACGGACGTGATCGAAAAGGTTGCGCCTGGTGTGATTTCGCGTCAGTCGGTGGACCAGCCGATGCAGACGGGCCTCAAGTCGATCGACTCCATGGTGCCGATCGGTCGCGGCCAGCGCGAGTTGATCATCGGCGACCGCCAGACCGGCAAGACCGCCGTGGCGATCGACGCCATCATCAACCAGAAGGGTCAGAACATGACCTGCATCTACGTCGCGATCGGCCAGAAAGCCTCGTCGATCAAGAACGTGGTGCGCTCGCTCGAGCAGGCGGGCGCGATGGAGTACACGATCGTGGTGGCGGCGACCGCCTCCGAGTCGGCCGCGATGCAATACGTCAGCGCCTATTCGGGCTGCACCATGGGCGAGTATTTCCGCGATCGCGGCCAGGACGCGCTGATCGTTTATGACGACCTGTCCAAGCAGGCGGTGGCGTATCGCCAGGTTTCCCTGCTGTTGCGCCGCCCACCCGGCCGCGAAGCCTACCCCGGCGATGTGTTCTATCTGCACAGCCGCCTGCTGGAACGTGCTGCCCGGGTCAACGAGCACTTCGTCGAAGTTTTCACCAAAGGCGAGGTCAAAGGCAAGACCGGATCGCTCACCGCGCTGCCCATCATCGAGACGCAGGCTGGCGACGTGTCCGCGTTCGTGCCGACCAACGTGATTTCGATCACCGATGGTCAGATCTTCCTCGAAACCAACCTGTTCAACGCCGGTATTCGGCCCGCCATCAATGCCGGTATTTCGGTGTCGCGCGTCGGCGGTGCAGCCCAGACAAAGCTCATCAAAAGCCTGTCTGGCGGTATCCGTACCGACCTGGCGCAATACCGTGAGCTGGCCGCGTTTGCGCAGTTCGCGTCGGATCTGGACGAAGCGACCCGCAAGCAGCTCGACCGCGGCGCACGCGTGACTGAGCTGCTCAAGCAGTCCCAGTACAGCCCGCTGCCGATCAGCCTGATGGGTGCTTCGCTGTTTGCCGTCAACAAGGGATTCATGGACGACGTTCCCGTGAACCATATCCTGGCGTTCGAGTCGGGCCTGCATGGCTACCTGAAAGACAAACACTCGGCGCTGCTCGCCAAGCTCGAGTCCAGCCGCGCGATGGACAAGGATGCGGAAGCCGAACTGACCGCTGCCACGACTGCGTTCGCGAAGTCATTTGTCAGAACCACGCGACCGGCCGCAACGTAACGTCAGAGTCATCAAGCGTTATAGGTAACAGGGGCACATATGGCAGCAGGCAAGGAACTACGCACCAAGATCAAGTCGGTGGAAAACACCAAGAAGATCACCAATGCAATGCAGATGATTTCCGTGTCGAAGATGCGCAAGGCGCAGGAGCGCATGCGCGCCGCGCGTCCGTACACCGAAAAGGTTCGCAATATTGCGGCCAACCTGGGCCAGGCTAATCCCGAGTACGTTCATCCATTCATGAAGGCATCCCAGGATGCCAAGTCTGTCGGCTTCATCTTGGTGACCACCGACAAGGGGCTGTGTGGCGGCTTGAACACCAACCTGTTTCGGGCCGTCACCGTCAAACTGCGCGATGCACAGGCGGCGGGCCAGACGCCTCAGAGTGTCGCGATTGGCGGCAAGGGACTGGGGTTTTTGAACCGCATCGGCGCGCGCGTCATCGCCCAGGTCACACAGCTCGGTGACAAACCCCATCTGGACAAGCTGATTGGCCCGGTCAAGGTGCTGCTCGATTCATACACGAAGGGCGAGCTGACCGCGGTGTACCTCTGCTACAACAAGTTTGTCAGCACCATGAAGCAGGAACCGGTGGTTGAACAGTTGCTGCCGCTGTCGAATGCGACGCTGAAGGCCCAATCGGACGCCAGCGAGGCCGCAAGTGGCGTCACGCATGGCTGGGACTATATCTACGAGCCCGATGCGCAGGCGGTCATTGATGATTTGCTGATCCGTTACGTTGAGGGGCTGGTGTACCAGGCTGTCGCGGACAACACGGCGTCCGAGCATGCCGCCCGCATGGTGGCCATGAAGGCGGCGACCGATAACGCCGGCAACGTGATCGACGAGCTCAAGCTGATCTACAACAAGACGCGCCAGGCGGCGATTACGAAAGAGCTTTCGGAAATCGTCGCGGGTGCCGCAGCGGTTTAACAAGATTCAAATTTTTGGAGCGAAAAATGGCTCAGGTTCAAGGAAAGATTGTTCAGTGTATTGGCGCCGTGGTGGACGTGGAATTTCCACGCAACCAGATGCCCAAGATTTACGACGCACTGAAAATGGACGGCTCGACGCTGACGCTGGAAGTGCAGCAGCAACTCGGCGACGGTATCGTGCGCACCATTGCGCTGGGTTCGTCCGACGGCTTGCGCCGCGGCATGATCGTGCAGAACACGGCCAACCCCATCATGGTGCCTGTGGGCATGGCCACGCTGGGTCGCATCGTGGACGTGCTGGGCGCGCCAATCGACGAACGTGGCCCGGTGAACGCCGAGCTCACCGCATCCATTCATCGTGAGGCTCCGGCCTACGACGAACTCTCGCCCTCGCAGGAACTGCTGGAGACGGGCATCAAGGTGATTGACCTGGTGTGCCCGTTCGCCAAGGGCGGCAAGGTCGGCCTGTTCGGTGGCGCCGGCGTCGGCAAGACCGTGAACATGATGGAGCTCATCAACAACATCGCCAAGGCGCACTCGGGCCTGTCCGTGTTTGCCGGTGTGGGTGAGCGCACGCGCGAAGGCAACGACTTCTATCACGAGATGGCCGAATCCGGCGTCGTCAACCTCAAGAATCTCGGCGAGTCCAAGGTGGCCATGGTCTACGGTCAGATGAACGAACCTCCGGGCAACCGCCTGCGCGTGGCTCTGACGGGCCTGACCATCGCCGAGTCGTTCCGCGACGAGGGCAAGGACGTGCTGTTCTTTGTGGACAACATCTACCGCTACACGCTGGCCGGTACCGAAGTGTCCGCACTGCTCGGCCGCATGCCGTCCGCCGTGGGTTATCAGCCGACGCTGGCCGAGGAAATGGGCAAGCTCCAGGAGCGCATCACGTCCACCAAGGTGGGCTCGATCACGTCCATTCAGGCCGTGTATGTGCCTGCCGACGACTTGACCGACCCCTCGCCCGCCACCACCTTTGCCCACCTTGATTCCACTGTGGTGCTGAGTCGTGACATTGCTTCACTGGGTATCTATCCTGCCGTGGACCCGCTTGACTCGACCAGTCGCCAGCTGTCGCCACAAGTCGTGGGCGAGGACCACTACAACACGGCCCGCGCAGTGCAAGGCACGCTGCAGCGTTACCGCGAGCTGCGTGACATCATCGCGATCATGGGCATGGACGACCTGGCCCCCGAAGACAAGCTGGCCGTGGCACGCGCGCGCAAGATCCAGCGCTTCCTGTCGCAGCCATTCCACGTCGCCGAGGTGTTCACGGGCTCACCTGGCAAGTATGTGCCGCTGAGCGAGACGATTCGCGGCTTCAAGATGATTGTGAATGGCGAATGCGACCACATGCCCGAGCAGGCCTTCTACATGGTCGGCACGATCGACGAAGCCTTTGAAAAAGCGAAAAAAGTCTGAGAGGCAAGCCCCATGAGCACCATCCGCGTTGATGTCGTCAGTGCCGAAGAATCCATCTACTCGGGTGAGGCCCGGTTCGTGGCGCTGCCCGGCGAGGCGGGCGAGCTCGGCATCTATCCGCGCCACACGCCGCTGATTACCCGCATCAAGCCGGGCTCGGTGCGCATAGAGAAGCCCGATGGCAGCGAGGAGTTCATCTTTGTCGCCGGCGGCATCCTGGAGGTGCAGCCCGATTGCGTGACGGTGCTCTCCGATACCGCGATTCGCGGCAAGGATCTTGACGACCATAAGGCCAATGAAGCCCGGGTCGCGGCCGAAGAGGCCCTGAAAAACGCCAAGAACGACATCGATATCGCTAAGGCCCAGTCCGAGCTGTACATCATTGCTGCCGAGATTGCGGCGTTGCGCAAGTACCGGCAAAAGAAATAACGCGGTGTCGATCGCTGCAGCAACAGGGCCCTGGTTGGCGATCGACCGGGGCCTTTGTAATTTTGGCGCCGGCAAGTTCCGCGATGCGCCGACGCGTCACCGGCCCCTACAATCGGGCGCATGATGTCTGACAATTCGGGGGTCGGCGGTGACGCGCGGGAAAACGCCGCCCGGCTGCTGATCACACCGAACGGTCTGGCGGAGTTGAGTCTGGCCGATGCGCGCGAGGTGGTCGGTTTCATGCGCCCGAAACGGGTCGGCGCGGGCACGGTTTTCATCCAGGAGGGCGAGGCGCTCCACGTCGATGACATGATGCTGATCCTGGAGGGAGAAGCAACGGTCGAGTACGAGGTGTCTTCGCCGGCCGAGACCATGGTGGTCTCCATCCTGGGGCCCGGTGGCCTGATTGGCGAGATGGGGCTGCTCGATGGCTCGCCGCGCTCGGCCACCTGCACCGCCACGACGGACCTGGCGGTTGCGGTGCTTACGCGCGCTGCCCTGCTGCAGTTGATCGACGAGTGCCCGGACGTGGCCGCACGCCTGCTGCTGACCATCTCCAAGCGCCTGTCGGGCCGGCTGCGCGAGGCCAACCGCAGGCTGCGCACTTTTGCCCAGCTCAGCCGGGCGCTGCAGCAAGAACTCGACGCGACCCACTCGATCAATCTTCGGCTGCTCGAAGGCGACCCGCCCAAGACCTGAAGCTGGTTCGCCGCGACGTAGCCACAATTCCCTATCGGACGGCAGGCGCGTCGGGCAGTTCGTTGTGGCGCGGCTGTCCCGGCGCGAGCGGAAAATACTGCACCAGCAGGGCCGACACTTCTTCCAGTGCCTGCGTCAGCCCATCCTCAAAACGTCTCTCGCGAAAGGCCTGCGCCATGCGCCGGGTCATGGCCTGCCAGGTAGCGGCCGGTACATGCCGGTTCAGGCCGCGGTCGGCAACCAGCTCGATCGCACGTTCGGCCAGCAACAGATAGATCAGCACGCCATTGTTGGCCTCGGTGTCCCACACCCGCAGCTCACTGAACAGTGCCACGGCACGGGCGTGCGTGAGATCGAGCGTGGACGCGTTGCGCCACAGCGCATGCGCCGGCAAGCTGGCCTCCACGCAGATACGGATCTGGCCACTATGGTGCTGTTCGCTCGCGGCGACGCGCTGCTTGAGGCGTTGCGCTATGGCGGGCGAGACGGCGCGGCGCGCCTGCGCCTCGTCGAACCACAGGTGTTTGAGAATCCTTTTGAGCCTGCCTGGCATTGCGTCTTTCCTGTCGTTACCAACCGCCGCTGGCGCCGCCGCCACCGAAATCGCCACCCCCGCCGGAACCGAAGCCGCCGCCACCCCCGCCGCCGAATCCACCGCCTCCAAAGCCACCTCCCCCGAAGCCCCCGCGCGACGAGGTCAGGGCGGGCGCAAAGCCCGCCAGCAGCACGAACAGCAGCGCCACGAAGGCGGCCAGGCCCGCGATCACCAAACTGGAAGTGGCGAGCAGTGCGAGCACGCCCACGCCGCCGCCGGTGAGCAGGGCGCCGAGCTTGCGGCCGAATACGCTGCGCGCCACCGAGCCGGCAATCGGCACCGCGAAAAACAGGAAGATCGCCAGATCCGTCCACTGAAAACCGCCCGAGCCCGCTTGCCGGTGCGGCGTGGGTGCCGGCAGCGGCTCGCCGTTGATGAGCCCGATGATCTGGTCAACGCCCGCATTGAGCCCGCCCGCGAAGTCGCCCCGCTTGAACGCGGGTGTGATCGCGTTCTCGATGATCTGGTTGGCCGCGAGGTCGGGAATCGCGCCCTCCAGCGTCTTGGCCACTTCGATGCGCACCCGGTGGTCGTCCTTGGCCACGATCAGCAGCAGCCCATCGCCGATGCCGTTGCGTCCGATCTTCCAGGTGTTGCCGACGCGGTTGGCGTAGCTGGCGATGTCTTCGGGCTGGGTCGTGCCCACCATCAGCACCACCACCTGCGAGCCCTTGGTTTTTTCCAGCGCCGCGAGTTTGGTCTCCAATCCCTGTCGCTGCGCATCGGTCAATGTGCCGGTGTTGTCGATGACGTGCGCGGCAAGCGCCGGCACGGGCTGCAGCGACTGCGCTTGCGACGCCGTCGCAAACAAACCGAATACTATAAAAAATATAGTAAACAGTAAATACCGGCTATGGGCCAGAGGCACTTTTCGCCCTTATTTCTTGTTGAAGTCCACGACCGGCGGGGTGGAGATTTGCGCTTCGTTCTGCACCGTGAAGGTGGGCTTGGCCTGGTAGTGGAACATCATCGCCGTCAAGTTGCTTGGAAAACTGCGCGCCAGCACGTTGTACGCCTGCACGGCCTGGATGTAGCGGTCGCGCGCCACCGTGATGCGGTTCTCGGTCCCCTCCAGGGTCACGCGCAGGTCGCGAAACGCCTGGTTGGCCTGCAGCGTGGGATAGTTTTCAGACACCGCCATCAGGCGCGACAGCGCACCCGTCAACTCGCCCTGGGCCTGCTGGAATTTCTGGAAGGCCGCAGGGTCGTTCAGCGTTTCGGGCGTGACCTGGATCGAGGTCGCCTTGGCGCGCGCCTCGATCACCTTGGTCAGCGTGTCCTGCTCGAAATTGGCCTGGCCCTTGACCGTGGCCACGATGTTGGGTACCAGGTCGGCGCGCCGCTGATATTGGTTCAGCACCTCGCTCCAGGCGGACTTGGTCTGCTCGTCGAGCCGTTGAAAGTCGTTGTAGCCGCAGCCGGTGAGACCGACGACGGTCAGCACCGTCATGAGGATGAGAAGCCAGCGTTTCATAGGTTCCTTTTTTGGGGATCGGCGGTTGCGTCAAGCGCAAGACGTTAGCATAGATGAGGCGCCGCCCGCCGTATTCAACGGCCGACCCGACGCCGCCCCAAAGAGATCACGCGACCATGACCAAAGCCAGACTCCAGTCCGCCACCGTTGCAGGCTCGGCCAACGACATCGAGGCGGCGTTCTATGAGGCGCTTGCCGCCGCAGACATCGACGCGCTCATGGCCTGCTGGGCCGACGAGGACGACATTGTCTGTGTCCATCCCGGCGGCCCGCGCCTGATCGGCGGTGCCGCGATCCGCGCCAGCTTCGATGCCATCTTCGCCAACGGCAGCATCCGCGTGCGGCCGCAACATGTGCGAAGCGTCGAGACCATCGCCAGCGCCATGCACAGCCTGGTCGAACGGATCGAGGTGATGACGCCCGAAGGTCCGGGCCAGGCGCACGTCATCGCCACCAATGTGTATCAGCGCTTCGCCCAGGGCTGGCGTCTGGTGGCGCACCATGCGAGCCCGGGCACCCCGCACGAGATGCTCGAAGAAAGTCCGACACCGCAGGTCCTGCATTGAATTTGTCGCTCCCGTTTTCATCGAAACCAATGCCATGTCCTTGTGCAATAAGCATTGTCAGCTATGAATTATGCAGCACCGTTGTGGCTACCCGGTGGCGACCTGCAAACCATCTGGCCGGCCTTGTACGCCCGGCGGGTCGCGGGCGCGCGGGTCTCTTACAGGCGTGAGCGCTGGAGCGCGCCCGATGGCGACTTCATCGATGTCGACTTCGGTGCGTGGGCGGTTCCCGCAGGCCGGCCTTTGCTGGTGCTGTTTCATGGCCTGGAGGGTTCTTCGCGCAGCCATTACGCCGAAGCCTTTGCCGGCTTCGCGCGCTCGCGTGGGATCGGCTTTGCGGTGCCGCATTTTCGCGGCTGCAGCGGCGAGATCAACCTCGCGCCACGCGCCTATCACTCGGGTGACTTCGAGGAGATCGAGTGGATCGTGCGGCGTCTGCATGCGCTTGAGCAGGCCCGGGCTGGCGGCCCGCTCATCGCGGTGGGGGTCTCGCTGGGCGGCAATGTGCTGCTGCGCTGGGCCGAAGAAATGGGCGAGTCGGCGGCCGGCCTGGTGAAGGCGATAGCCGCTGTCAGCGCACCGCTGGATCTTGTGGCGAGCGGCCACGCCATCGGGCGCGGCTTCAACCGGCAGCTCTACACCCGCATGTTCCTGCGCACCATGGTACCGAAGGCTTTGCACAAGCTCGCGCAGTATCCGGGTCTGTTCAGTCGCGAGCGTCTGCTGGCAGCACGCGACCTGTACGAATTCGATAACGTGTTCACGGCACCGTTGCACGGCTACCGCGACACGGAAGACTACTGGCGACGTGCTTCGGCGAAGCCGCAGTTGCACCGAGTCCGTATCCCGGCGCTGCTCGTCAACGCGCGCAACGATCCGTTTGTGCCGGGCGAGTCGTTGCCGCGCACCCAGGACGTCACCGAACCGGTCATGCTCTGGCAGCCCGCGCAGGGTGGCCACGTCGGATTTGCCACAGGGCGCTGGCCGCCGGGCCGTCTGTGCACCATTCCGGGACTCGTCGGAGGCTGGCTGGTGTCACGGCTCGACCGGTGCTATGTTCAGCCGGTGATGCACCATGGATGAGATTGTCAAACAAGCGCTGGCCAAGTGGCCCAATGTGCCCGATTGCTATGGCTGGCTCGGGCTGGGCGCGCGCGGCCAGTGGTACATGCGTGACGACCAGGTCCAGGCGCAGGGGCCGTTTGCGGGCGGCACGCCTCAGTCCAGGGGCTCCGTACTGAAGCACGAGAAGTTGCTTGACTTTATTCACCGTAACTATGAAGCGGATGCCAGCGGACAGTGGTTTTTTCAAAATGGCCCGCAGCGTGTGTACGTGGAGCTGGAACTCACGCCGCTCATCTGGCGCGTGAATGCTGACTTCTCCGTCAACGCACACACCGGCCGGGCAGCCCGGCCACAGCGCTGCGTGGCCGACGAGCACGGGCGCGTCTATTTGGCGTGCGACCTCGGCTTTGGCTTGGTGCACACGCTCGATGTGGCGCTGGCCGCCGACGCGGTAGAGCAGGGGCGGTGGGCGCTGCAGGAGCTGCCTGCCGATGAATTGCCGCAGCGCTTCGGCTATGTGCGCAGCCCCGCGGCCAGTCACAAGCCCAGGTTGCCGCCCGGCACCGGTCCCTTCGAATCGGTGGATCGCAGGAAATCAAAATCAACCCCCTGATCCGCCTGTAAAACGCTCTGCAGGAACAGCCTGAGGTAACCGCGATCGGCTGTGGGAGCGGCCATAGGCGCCTGGGCCGCGCGTCGCGCCAACTCCTGATCATCGACCAGCAGCGAGAGCTCCCGCCGCGCGACACTCAGGCGAATGCGGTCACCGCTGCGAACATAGGCGAGCGGGCCGCCGATGGCGGATTCGGGCGTGACATGCAGCACGATGGTGCCCGCGGCCGTGCCGCTCATTCGGCCGTCCGATATGCGCACCATATCCTTCACACCGGCTCGCGCCAGTTTGCGTGGAATGGGCATGTAGCCAGCCTCGGGCATGCCCGGCGCGCCCTTGGGGCCGATACGCTTGAGTACCAGGATATCGCTGGCTTCAACATCCAGGTCCGGGTCGTCAATGCGCTCGGCCATGTCCTGCGCGCTTTCAAACACGACGGCGCGCCCCTCGTGCTCCATCAGGACGGGATCGGCAGCGGATTGCTTGATGATGGCCCCGCCCGGCGCCAGGTTGCCCTGCAGAACGGCGATGCCGCCTTGCGGGTAGATGGGTGCTGCCGCTTTGCGGATGACGTCCTGCAGGAAAGGGGCGGGCGCGGCGTCGAGTTCCTCGCCCAGCGTTCGACCGGTGGCGGTCAACACATCCAGATGCAGCAACGGGCGCAGCTCCCTGAGCAGCACCGGCATGCCGCCAGCCCTATGAAAATCTTCCATGTAGTGGTGGCCTGATGGCTTCAGATCCACCAGCACCGGCGTGTCGCGCCCCATCTGGTCGACCTGCTTCAAATCGATGGTGAAGCCGAGCCGGCCGGCGATCGCCGTCAGGTGGATGAGGCCATTGGTCGAGCCTCCGATCGCCATCAATACCCGCAGCGCATTCTCGAAGGCCCGGGCCGTGAGTATCTTGTCGGGCGTCAGTCGCGACCGGGCCAGCTGCACGGCCAGCGAACCGGTACGCTCGGCAATGCGAATCCGATCGGCCGTGACCGCCGGTGCCGAAGCTCCTCCAGGCACCATCATCCCCAGAGCTTCGGTCAGGCAGGCCATGGTGCTGGCCGTACCCATGACGGAACAGGTGCCCACGCTGGCCACCAGTTGGTCGTTGACCTGGGCGACCTCTTCTTCGCTGATCTCGTCGGCGCGGAATTTGCCCCAGTAACGGCGGCAATCGGTACAGGCACCCACGCGCTCGGACTTGTAGGATCCCGTCAGCATGGAGCCGGTGACCAGCTGGATGGCAGGCACATTGGCCGACGCCGCTCCCATCAGTTGCGCCGGCACGGTCTTGTCGCAACCGCCGATCAGCACCACGGCGTCCATCGGTTGCGCCCGAATCATCTCTTCGGTGTCCATGGACATCAGGTTTCGAAGGTACAGACTGGTGGGCTGGGAGAAGCTCTCATGGATGGATATCGTGGGAAAGTCCATCGGCAGCGCGCCCGCCATCAGAACGCCGCGCTTGACGGCCTCGATCAGCTGCGGTGCGTTGCCATGGCAGGGGTTATAGGCGCTGCCCGTGTTGACGATACCGATGACAGGACGCTGCAGTGCCTCATCGGTATAGCCTGCACCTTTGATGAAGGCCTTGCGCAGGTACAGCGAAAACCCGGCATCGCCATAATTCGTTAGACCTCGTCGCATCCCCTTGGAATCGCCATTGTCAGACATGAATGTTTAACCTTGGAGTACTTTATCCACGGGATTATGGGCGCGACTCGGGCCGGCTCTGTGTTGGCGAGTCCCTGACCCGGTATCAACCCAAGAGAAAAGCCGGTCAGTGACCGGCTTTTCTCTTGGGTGCGGGCTGCGGCTTACTTGGACGCGTTGACCATGTACTCCACGGTGGCCTTGATTTCCGCATCACTTGCGTTGGAGCCTCCCCTGGGGGGCATGGCGTTCAGGCCTGAAATCGCTTTGGCGATCAGCGTGTCCATGCCGGTCGCGATGCGCGGCGCCCAGGCGGCCTTGTCGCCGAATTTGGGGGCGCCGGCGACACCTGTTGCGTGGCAGGCGAAGCAGGTCTCCTTGTAGCGCTTTTCGCCCGCGTCGGCGGGCAGCGCGGCGGGCGTCGCCGCTGCCACAGCCACCCCGGATGCCGGCGCTGCGGCGGCGGATGCCGCAGCGGACGCCTGTTGCGCCAGGGCAGCCGCAGCCTGGGTGGCATCGAGGATCTCGACCGTGCCGACCTTCTGAATGCGCGCGTCCGCCAACTTTTCGGTGTTCACGGCGCCGGCTGCCGGCAGGTTGGCCGAAGTGATGTAGTGGGCAACGCCGATGATGATGAAGATCGGAGCCACGAATGCGAAAAACACCGTGATCAGGAGCTGTTTGGGGTTCTTGATCGGGCCGGTGTGGGCCGTGTCGTCGGCGTGACTGTTATCGCTCATGGCGTCCTCAAAAAATCAGGGGGGCTTTGAAATCAGCGTTTGATTATACCGAGCACCCTTCGCCAAAACCGCTTCACTGGCTGGCTGCGTGAGTATCTGTGCTCACAGTGTTGGCCCAGCCACCGCCCAGCGACTTGTACAGCGTGACCTGGTTTTGCAATTGCAGCAGGCGCGTTTGCACCACCGCCTGCTGCGCCGCAAACAACGAACGCTGGGCATCGAGGTTGTCCAGGTAGCTGGCCACACCGTTGCGGTAGCGCAAGTCGGCCAGTTTGAAGCTCACCGCTTCGGTTCGGGCCTGGGCCTGTTGTGCGCGCAGTTGCTCGCCCAGGGTGGCGCGTCCCGCAAGCGCATCGGCCACCTCCCGGAATGCGCTCTGGATCGCCTTTTCATATTGCGCGACCGCAATCGCACGGCCCGCGGTGGCCGTGTCAAGCCCGGCCTGTCTGCGCCCGCTGTCGAAAATTGGCAGCAACAACTGTGACGCCAGGGTCCAGCCGTAGGTTCCCGACTTAAACAGCTCCGACAGCTGGGTGCTGGCCAGACCGGCCTGTGCTGTCAGCGTGATCTGCGGGAAGAAGGCCGCCCGCGCAGCGCCAATGTTCGCGTTGGCGGCAATCAGCTGTTGCTCGGCCTGGCGCACATCGGGCCGGTTGACGAGAACGCTCGAAGGCAGGCCCGCGGGCAGCTCCGTTAGCAGCGCGGCATCGGACAGTCGCGGCGGT
>SCRR01000165.1 GCA_004322085.1 Burkholderiaceae bacterium | reverse complement strand
TAGGGCGTGCCGGCGCGCGCAAACAGCAGGCGCAGGTAGTCGTGGATCTCGGTCACGGTGCCGACCGTGGAGCGCGGGTTGTGGCTGGTGGCCTTTTGCTCGATGGAGATCGCCGGCGACAGACCCTCGATCAGGTCCACGTCGGGCTTGTCCATGAGCTGCAGGAACTGGCGCGCGTAGGTGGAGAGGCTCTCCACATAGCGGCGCTGGCCTTCGGCATACAGCGTGTCGAAGGCCAGGCTCGACTTGCCCGAGCCGGACAGTCCCGTGATCACCACCAGCTGGTTGCGCGGAATGTCGAGGTCGATGTTCTTGAGGTTGTGCGTGCGTGCGCCGCGGATGCTGATGCGCTGTTGTGCCAGCGCCCGGGCCAGATACGGGCCCTCATCAGCAGGATCGATGGGCGGGCCGTCGAAGGGAGAGTTCAAAATGGTGCGCGTTCGGAAAAACCTTCAATGATAATCGCTCGCGTCACATGGCGTGGTGCCGTGCCAGCCGGCACACCTTCAGGTCAATGCGCAGGCTTGGGGGGCGGTTGAATCGACCAGGCCACGACCAGCCAGACCAGCGACAGCGCCGCACAGGCCAGAAAAACGCCCTCGTCGGACCAGGTTTTGGCGAGCCATCCGCCCAACGCGCCACCGGCAAACAGGCCGAGCGATTGCGCGGTGTTGTAGACGCCGAGCGCCAGGCCCTTGCGCGCGGGCGGTGCGGTGCGCGACACCAGCGACGGAATCAGCGCCTCCATGAGGTTGAACGCGACGAAGAACGAGAACAGAGTCGCAATCAGCGGCACCGGCCGGGTGTAGTCGAACGCGAAGCCCAGCATGGTCAATGTCATCAGAGCCACCGCGCCAATGAACACGGGTCGCATGTGGCCCCGGCTCTCCGCCCAGATGATGCCGGGAATGGCCACGAGGAACGACCCCACCGTCACGGGCAGGTAGACCAGCCAGTGCCGATGCACGGCGATGCCCGCGTTGTGCACCAGGGCCACCGGTACCACCACGAACATCGCGACCTGCGTGAAATTGACGACAAAAATGCTGAAGTGCAGGCGCAGCAAGGCGGGGCTGAGCACGGACTCGCGCGGTGCCCCCGCACCCAGTTCTTCGGCGTGGTGGGTCATCGGCATGTCAGGCACGATCCACTTGATGACGGCGATCGCAATGACGGCCAGAACCCCGGTAAGGATGAACATGCCGGGCACACCCATCGAGCGATACAGCAGCGGTGCGCCGATCAGCGAGACGATGAAGCTCATGCCGATGGTCATGCCGACCATGGCCATGGCCTTGGTGCGGTTTTCGTCGCGCGTGGAGTCGGCGATCATGGCGGAAATGGCGGCCGAGATGGCTCCGGCACCCTGTACCGCACGCCCCACGATGATGCCGTCCAGCGTGTGCGAGGTGCCGGCCATGAAGGAACCGACCGCAAAAATGACCATGCCGAACATCATGACCGGCTTGCGCCCGAATCGATCGCTGGCGAGCCCGAAAGGAATTTGCAGGGCCGCCTGGGTCAGGCCGTAGATGCCCAGTGCCAGGCCCACCAAAAACTGGTCGCTGCCGCCCGGCAGCGTGCTGGTGTAAATGGCAAAAACCGGAAGGATGAGAAAGAGCCCCAGCATGCGCAGGCCGTAGATCGACGCCAGCGTCATGCTGGAGCGCCACTCCTGCGCGCTCATGCTGACTCGTGGAACCTGGGTGAAGGATTCTGGCGAAGCTGTGATGGCCATGGGGTCGATGACTTGGTAGGTTGGCCTTGCCTTCGCGGCGCTGGCCGCACGGGTTGACGCGCGGGGGCGGCCCGGGTTCGGCCAAGCCCGATATTCTCTCACGGGCGAGCCGGGCCGACCGGCCGCCGTCACGGTGGCTTGCGGCACAATCGAACCTTGTGCGCTGTGTTGCGCGTATTTCTGTAGCTTCTTACAAGGCAGGACATCATGGCATCCGTCAACAAAGTCATCATCGTCGGCAACCTGGGGCGCGACCCGGAAGTACGCACCTTTCCCAGCGGTGACCGCGTCGCCAACGTCACCGTCGCCACCACCGACCGATGGAAAGACAAGCAGTCCGGCGAAATGAAGGAAGCCACCGAATGGCACCGCGTCGTTTTCAACGGCCGGCTCGCTGAAATCGTCGAGCAGTATCTGCGCAAGGGCTCGCAGGTCTACGTCGAGGGCAGCCTGCGCACGCGCAAGTGGACCGACAAGGACGGCATCGAGAAATACAGCACCGAAATTCGCGCCGACCAGATGCAGATGCTGGGCAGCCGCCAGGGCATGGGCGGCCCCGGCGCGGACGACGCCGGTGGTGGCTATTCGCGCGCACCGGCGCCCGCGTCGCGCGCCAATGCCCCGGCACCGCGCGCCGCGGCACCGGCCAAGTCCGCCAGCGGCTTTGACGACATGGATGACGATATTCCGTTCTGACCGGTGCGCATCTCCTTGCGGGAGGCGGACCACCCCCGATCCGATCGACGAGGCCTCGTGCGGCGCGCTGTGGCCTGCATCCTGGGCCTGCTCACGGCCACGGCGGTGTGCGCCAACACCGACCCCCTGAGCGATCTGCTGACCATTCCCGGCAGCGCCGGCCTGGGCGCCATGACGCGCATCGAGCGCTCGCCCTACGTGGGCGGCGGCACACGCTACGACCTGCTGCCGCTGTACCTGTACGAGGGCGACCGGCTGTTCCTGCACGCCAGCCGCGGCGGGATCAAGCTGTTCAAAAACGAGACCCAGCGCGTCGATGTGTTTCTGGACCGCCGTTTCGATGGCTTTGCGGCCGACCGGACGCCGCCCAGCCTGGCCGGCATGGCCCCGCGCGAACCCAGCGTGGACCTCGGTGTGTCGTGGCGCTATCGCCAGCCGTGGGGCACCGTGCAGACCGAGTTGCTGCACGACATCGAAGGCGCCTCCAACGGCACCGAGTTGCGGCTGGCCTATTCGTTCGACTGGCGCTCGGGCCGGCTGGCGCTGCGCCCGAGCGTGACGCTGTCGGCCCGTGATGCGAAGCTCAACGACTATTACTATGGTGTGGAACCGTCCGAGGCCATGCCGGGACGGCCGGCCTACGCGCCGGGGGCCGGCATCGACAGCTCGCTGGCCCTGTATGGCTCGTATGACCTGTCGCAGCGCTGGCGGCTGCTCGGTGGCGTGTCGGTCACCCGGCTGTCGCGTGGGGTGCGCGCCAGTCCGATCGTGCAAAAAGGCGTCTACCCTGCCGTGTTCGTCGGCGCCGCCTATGATTTCGGCAGTCGCGAGCCGACTTGGGTCGGGGAGAGTTCGCCGACCTATGTGAAGGTGTTCCACGGCAACGCGGCGGCCGACGGTTGCCACTTGGTCCGCATCATGTCGATGCAGTGCTTCAGCACGGACCACGTCAACCCGACCAGCTTGACGGGGGTTCAGATCGGCAAGCCATTCGTTGAAAAACTCAATGGCTGGCCGCTCGATTTCGTTGGCTATCTCGGGGGCGTGTGGCACGACGACCACGGGCTTGGGCCCAGCGGCCCACAGATCGATGTGTTCATGAAGGCCTACTACTACGGTTTTCCGTGGAGCGCACGCGTGCGCACGCGCCTCGGGTTCGGTGCCGGCGTGTCGGTGGCGCGGCACGTGCCCTATGCGGAGGCCAGCAGTCTGACCACCACCTCGCGCGTACTGAACTACCTGGATCCGACGATCGATGTCAGCCTGGGCGACCTGATCGGATCGCGCGCGCTGAAAGACACCTACCTGGGTTTCGGCGTGTCGCATCGCTCCGGGATTTTTGGCTCCTCAAGCTTGCTGGGCAATGTGAACGGCGGCTCGAATTACCTCTATACCTACATTGAGACGATTCTGTGAGCCGATCGTCGGTGGTCGCGATGCGCCATCAATTCAATAGCTGAAACCCAATATACAGTATGGGTTTAACGCTGATTTGATGATTAATTCTAGCCATCAGCCGGTCCGTTTGTGCGCCTCGTCTTCCGCCAGATCCTTCTTGGACAGCTTGCCCACCGCCGTCTTGGGCAATTCGGCGCGGATTTCCAGCGCCCCGATCATCTCGTGCTTGCCGAGGCGGCTTTTCAGGAAGGCCTTGAGCTCGTCGAGCGTGGGCGTCGGTGCGCCTTTCTTGAGCGTGACGAAGGCCTTGGGCGACTGGCCGCGGTAGTCGTCGGGAATGCCGATCACGCAGACCTCGGCCACGCTCGGGTGTTCGTAGATGGCTTCTTCGATCACCCTCGGGTAGACGTTGTAGCCGCTGCACAAGAGCATGTCCTTGGTGCGGTCGACGATGTAGAAGAAGCCATCCGCATCCATTTTCGCGACATCGCCGCTGCGAAAGTAGCCGTCGGGCGTCATGGCTTCGGAGGTGGCCTTGGGATTGTTCCAGTAGCCCTTCATCACGTTGGGGCCCTTGATGCACAACTCGCCCGGTTCGCCCACGGCCACTTCCTGCGCCGGATCGTCCACGCTCACGAGCTTGATGCGAACCTGCGGCAAAGGCATGCCGCACGAGCCCGCCTTGCGCACCCCTTGCGCCGGTGTGAAGGTGCCGACCGGCGAGGTCTCGGTCATGCCCCAGCCCTCGTTCAGATGGCAGCCGGTGAGCTTGAAGAAGCGTTGCTCGATCTCCACCGGCAACGAGGCCCCGCCCGAGCCGCAGAACTTGAGCGCGCGCAGGTCCATCGCGGCCGCATTCGGGTGCATCAGCAGCGCGGCGAACATGGTGGGCACGCCCGGGAACACGGTGATGCGGCTGGCCGTGAGCTCCTTCATCACGGCGTCGACATCGAACCTGGTGTGCAGCACCAAAGCCGCACCCAGGCGCACACCCAGCAGCAGGCCGACGCTCAGTGCGTAGATGTGGAACAGCGGCAGCACGACCAGAACACGTTCCACGCCTTCCTGAAGAATCTTCGGCTCACCCTGCGTCGACTCCCAATACTGCCCGTTCGCCGCCGTCAGGTTGGCGTGCGTGATCATCGCGCCCTTGGGCAGCCCCGTGGTGCCGCCGGTGTATTGCAGCACCGCAATGGCCTGCGTCAAGTCACCCAGTGGGTAGGGCTGGTAGTGGCCATCGTTTTCCAGCAACTGGGTGAACGACACATGCTGCGCATCGGTCGGCACCGGCGCGATCTGGCCGGCACCCTGCAGGTGCGCGCGCACCTGTTCGCGCGCCGCGCCGAAGTCGCTCACACTGCCGACCACCAGCTTTTGCAGCCGCGAGGCACCCAGCAGGCGCCTCAGCTGCGGGTACAGGCTGACCAAGTCGAGCGTGACGAGCACGTCGGTCTGGCTGTCCTCGATCTTGTGCGCCAGCACGCGCTCGGCGTCGAGCGGCGAATAGTTGACCACCGTGCCGCCGGCCTTGAGCACGGCAAAGAACGCGATCGGGTAGTGCGGCGTGTTGGGAAGATACAGGCCGACGTGCACGCCCGGTTTCACCCCCAGCGCCTGCAGGCCGCTGGCGGCCCGCTCGACCAGGGCGCCCAGCTCGGCGTAGCTGATGACCTGGCCCATGAACTCGATGGCCGGTCGCGCGGGCCAGCGCGCCACCGCGTCGTCCAGCAACTGCTGCACCGGCATGATCGGCAGTTCGGCGTCCCAGCGCATGCCGGAGGGATAGGACTTGGTCCAGGGGGTGTCGGTGGATGAGGTAGTGGAGGTCATGGGTGTTTCGGGTCGAGGTGGCAGCGATGCTCGAGCCGCGGCGCGAGGGCGCGCACGTGGCACTTGTGGCGAACCATTGTTGACGGTTTTGCCTTGCCGTGAAAGGCGGGAAACCTCCGGTTTGCGGCGGATGGCGGCCCCTGCTGTCCGCCGTGTGACACGGCGCCAAAGGTCTGGTCACTTCAAAATCATCAAAACGATAGCGTTCCGCGAAGACTGTACAAGGGCCGCAGCCTTGTTTGACTATAAACCCCCGGCTTGGGCGATAACGCCTCCGCCAAGACAAACTTCGCCGTCGTAGAGCACGGCCGACTGGCCCGGCGTCACGGCCCATTGCGGCGCGCTGAAGTCCAGGCCAAACGTACCGCTGCCGTCGCGCTTCGCTCCTGAGCCCGCACTGACATCGACGATCCCGTCCGCGCCGCGCAGGGTGCACGCGGCGTCAAGCTGTCGATAGCGTGTCTTGGCCGCCAGCCGCAGCGCGTCGTTCCCGCCGGCAGGCGCGGTGCCGGCGATCCAGCTCGCATCGTGCGCCACCAGCGACGACGAAGACAGCCACGGATGGTCATGCCCCTGCACCACCCACAGCGTGTTGTGCGCCATGTCCTTGCGCGCCACGAACCAGGGGGCGTGGTCGCCGCCGCCGCGCTGGGCGCCGCGTTCCTTCACGCCGCCAATGCCCAGTCCCTGGCGTTGGCCCAGGGTGTAGAAACTCAGCCCCTGGTGCTGGCCCAGCACCCGGCCCCTGTCGCTCTTGATCGGGCCGGGTTCCTTCGCGATGTAGCGGTTCAGGAATTCACGGAAGGGACGCTCGCCAATGAAGCAGATGCCGGTCGAGTCTTTCTTCCTGGCATTCGGCAGGCCGATCTCGGCCGCGATGCGCCGCACCTCGGTTTTGCGCAGTTCGCCCAGCGGGAACAGTGTCCTGGAGAGTTGCGCCTGGTTCAGGCGGTGCAGAAAGTAGCTCTGGTCCTTCGTGGCGTCGAGCCCCTTGAGTAATTCGTAAAGGCCCGTGGCCGGATTCAGGCGCACCCGCGCGTAGTGACCCGTCGCGATGTGGTCGGCGCCGAGCCGCAGCGCATGATCCAGAAACGCCTTGAACTTGATTTCGGCATTGCACAACACGTCGGGGTTGGGCGTGCGCCCGGCCCGGTATTCGCGTAAAAACTCGGCGAAGACCCGATCCTTGTACTCGGCGGCGAAATTGACGTGTTCGATCTCGATGCCCAGCACGTCGGCGACGGCGGCGGCGTCCACGAAGTCGATGTTGGACGAGCAATATTCGTCATCGTCATCCTCCTCCCAGTTCTTCATGAAGATGCCGATGACGTCAAAGCCCTGCTGCTTGAGCAGGTGCGCGCTCACGGCCGAGTCCACACCGCCACTCAAACCGACCACCACCCGCTGCCCGCTTTTGTGCTTGTCCATACAGGGCGGATTATCCCTGTGCGCGCCGCCGCGTCAGGGCGTATAGCCGAGCGCCGGACCGTCGACGGAAATTCCAGGGGCCGAGCGATTCTCGATCAGCGTGGTGATGGTGCGCCCGAAGAAGAAACTGGCGCCCAGATCCAGTGTGGGGTTTGCGGCCACGGATCCGCCGTCGGCCGCCAGCCCCGGCAGCACGTTGTAGCCCGGCTGGGCGGACATCGCGTTGTTCGCATCGATCACCAGCACGTCGGCGGTGCCGGAGGTGGAGGATTGCCCGGTGTTGTCTGCCAGCAGGGTCAGGGACGAGCCGGGGCACAGGTAGCCTGTGCCGGCGAGCGGGGCGGAGGTGCATTCGGGCAGGCTCACGGCCCCCGAGGTGGGCATGAAATTGGCGGTCGATCCGCTGTCGAGAAAGCTTTTGGGCAGCGTGTTGCCGTTGAAGCTGGCAGTGAAATTGCCGGTGGCGTCGGTTGCCAGGATCGTGCTCGCGGCCGGCACCGCGTTGTTTGCGCGCGAGCCGATGCCCAGCACCAGCAGGCCGCTGGCCTGTGCGGCAGCGCCGGACGGCAGGCTGATCAGGGTGCCGTTGTTGTCGGTGGCCGCCGCCGCAACCGGGTTCTGGATTTGCCACGCGGTGGCCAGGCTGATGGCATTGCACGAACCGGCGTTGGTACAGGCGTAGTAGATCGGCGCCGGAGTTGATGTGCTTTGCGCGCAGTAAGCGCCGCAATCCTGCGCAAACAGGCCGATGCCCAGAATCCCGTTGGCGGCAAGCTTGGCTGCGGTCTGCATGGGTGCACCCTGGTTCGAACAGGCGGACGGCACGGTGGCGACGTGCGGGTCGGTGTCGCCGATGACCTGCAGCGGCAGGTTGGCGACCGTGGTGCCGCCGTAGCCGGTTCCCCCCCAATGCAGGTCCGCAGAGCGCACGCCCCCCCACGTCGTGCCGGAGGTGAAGGGCAGGCATTCACCCACCACCGAGCTGGCGGCGGTAGACGTTTGCGGCAACGCCGCGAGCAGCGAAGGATTGGCGGCGTTGAGGGCCGAAGCCAACACGCGCAGGCCGACCGAGCCGGTATCGACCAGCAAATGCGGGATGACGGCGCAGTTGTCGGTGCTGGCCGGGGCGCAGATCTTCACGTCGGCATAGATCGCATTGGGCAGGGTGTACGCCAGCGCCAGCGCACCGCCACCGTCGGCATAAACCGGTACCACGTTGGCGTCGCCGAGCGCGGCGTTTGCCGACGATGTGGCGCCGCCAGCGCCACCGCTACCGCCGCCACCGCAGGCCGTCAGGACGCAGGCCAGCAGGAACAGGGCGCCAACCCGGACCAGCCCGTGGGCCAAGCCGGCGCTGCCGGTGGTCTGGGCGATGCGTTCCGGGTCCAAGGTCATGGCGCGAGCTCGTTCAGATCGAACCCGGCCGGTAACCTGGAACGCAGATAGGAATAGCCCTGATAAGCGCGCAGGTGGCCACTGGAAACCAGCACCCAGTCCCCGGTATCGGCCCGCAGCAGGCGCGGGGATCGCACGGCGCGCAGGGCCTGCTGGGCGGCGTCGAGGCTGGCCTTGTAGCTGCCCAGCAGTACCGACAGGTCGGGCATCAGGGGCGCCGCCCAGGACACCGCAAATACGTTGCCACCGGTGTCCACGAACTCGACAGCGTGGCCACCAGCGGGCAACGTCATCTGATGGCGTGTGAAGGCCGGCCCGCTGGCGGTGCGGACTTGAACCTGGGCCGACAGGGCGCGCGCATGGAGCCGCGTCGCGTCCCCCGCCAGTTCAGTGGCGTGGCCGCCCAGCGCGGCGCGGGCGGCACCGGCCACCAGCACAAGCGCCAGTGCAGCGGCGGATCGCGGAAGGTGCATCGGTATTTTTCCTGGACGTGTTGGCGGACGGTTGGAGGCATTGTGCAGGCAAAGGCATGTCAAACACTTTGCCATTCAGGCGGAACGTTGAAGGTTGACGCTGGGGTCGCAATACACAAGCTCCAGCGGGTAGCGGCGGCGCGCGAGGTAGTCCTCTACGCAGCGCAGCAGCAGCGGGCTGCGGTGGCGGGCGGTGCTGGCGCGCACTTCATCCGGGGTCAGCCACAGCGTGCGCACGATGCCCTCGTCGAGCGAGCGACGCACGTCGGCAGCGCCCAGTTCGCCGCAAAAGGCAAAGCGCAGGTAGGTGACGTCTTCGTCAGGGGCGCCGGCCGCGCCCTTGCGCTCAAAGCGCGAGAGGTACACGCCAACCAGCGCCGTGGGTTCAAAGGAATAGGTCGTCTCCTCCAGGGTTTCGCGCACGCAGCCCTGCAGCGGCGACTCGCCGGGATCGAGGTGGCCGGCCGGGTTGTTGAGCTTCAGGCCCTCGGGCGTGTGTTCCTCGACCAGCAGGAATCGGCCGTCCTTTTCAATGATCGCGGCGACTGTGACGTTGGGTTTCCATCGGGTATCCATGCGCAATTATGGGCACACGGCGGCCAGCGCGCGCTACCTGCAACGCTGGTCAGGGGCGGCGCGAAGTAATGTAAGCTTGAGGTCAATCAAGATCCAACAACCCGAGGAGACGCATCCATGCAGATAGGCGTACCTGCCGAGACGACGGTGGGCGAGACCCGCGTTGCCGTCACCCCCGAGACGGCCAGGAAGCTCGTCGCCCAGGGCCACACCCTTTGCATCGAGTCGGGCGCGGGCGTGGCGGCCAGCGCGATCGACGAGGCCTATGCCGCCGTGGGGGCGCAGATCACCGATGCAGCCGGCGCTTTGGGCTGCGAGCTGGTGCTCAAGGTGCGCAGCCCGCAGGGCAATGAACTGACCCTGATGAAGCCCGGCACCACGATCGTGGGCATGCTGAACCCGTTCGATGCGCCGGGGCTGCAAAGCCTGGCGGCGGCCCAGCTTACGGCCTTTGCGCTCGAGGCCGCACCGCGCACCACGCGTGCCCAGAGCATGGACGTGCTCTCCAGCCAGGCCAACATCGCAGGCTACAAGGCCGTCATCATGGCGGCGGACGGCTACCAGCGATTTTTCCCCATGCTGATGACCGCGGCCGGCACCGTCAAGGCGGCGCGCGTCGTGATTCTCGGGGTGGGCGTGGCCGGGCTGCAGGCGATTGCCACGGCCAAGCGTCTGGGCGCCGTGATCGAAGCCAGCGACGTGCGCCCCAGCGTGAAGGAACAGATCGAGTCGCTCGGGGGCAAGTTCATTGAAGTGTCGTATGACACACCCGAAGAGAAAGAGGCCGCGCAGGGCGTGGGCGGCTATGCCAAGCCGATGCCGCCAAGCTGGCTCGCACGCCAGCAGGTCGAGGTCGCCAAGCGCGTGGCGCTGGCCGACATCGTGATCAGCACCGCACTCATTCCGGGCCGCGCGGCGCCGACACTCATCACCGAGGAGATGGTCAAGTCCATGAAGCCGGGCTCCGTGATCGTGGACCTGGCGGCCGGCAAGGGCCCCGATGGTGGCGGCAACTGCCCGCTGACCGAGGCCGACCGAACCGTCGTGAAACATGGCGTGACGCTGGTCGGCGAGACCAACCTGCCCGCGCTGGTGGCGGCCGATGCCTCGGCCCTGTATGCCCGCAACGTGCTGGACTTCCTCAAGCTGATCCTGCCCAAGGAAGGCGCGCTCAAGATCGACCTGGAAGACGACATCGTGGCGGCCTGCCTGATGACCCAGGGCGGCGAAGTGCGCCGCAAATAAGAACCCACAAGGAGCGCCATCATGGACGTCGTCTCACCCACCATCCTGAACCTGATCATTTTTGTGCTGGCCGTATACGTCGGCTACCACGTGGTGTGGACCGTCACACCGGCCCTGCACACGCCCTTGATGGCGGTGACGAACGCGATATCGGCGATTGTGGTCGTCGGTGCCATGCTGGCGGCCGCCCTGACCGACACTGCCCTGGGCAAGACCATGGGCGTGCTGGCGGTGGCGCTGGCCTCGGTGAACATCTTCGGCGGCTTTCTGGTGACGCGCCGCATGCTGGAGATGTTCAAGAAAAAAGAGAAGAAGACGACGCCCGCGGCGGACACGAAGGAGATTGCCAAATGAGCATGAATGTCGTCACGCTGCTGTACCTGTTTGCCTCGGTGTGTTTCATTCAGGCCCTCAAGGGCCTGTCACACCCGACGACCTCGATTCGTGGCAACTTCTTCGGCATGGTGGGCATGACGGTGGCCGTCGTGACCACGGCCGCACTGATCGTCGAGCACACCGGCCAGCTGCGGGGTCTGGGCTGGGTGCTACTGGGTGCGGTGGTCGGCGGCGGTTACGGCGCGTGGCGTGCCAAAACCGTGGAGATGACGCAGATGCCCGAGTTGATCGCGTTCTTTCACAGCATGATCGGCCTGGCCGCGGTGTTCATCGCCGTGGCCGCCGTGGCTGAGCCCTCCGCATTGCTGGAGGGCCTGGCCAAGGGCGCTGCCATTCCCACCGGCAACCGGCTCGAGCTGTTCCTGGGCGCGGCCATCGGCGCCATCACGTTCAGCGGCTCGGTGATTGCCTTCGGCAAGCTCAGCGGCAAGTACAAATTCCGCCTGTTCCAGGGCGCGCCGGTGCAGTTCCCGGGTCAGCACCTGCTCAATCTGGTGTTGGGATTGCTGACCATCGCACTGGGCATCACCTTTATGATGACCGAGAGCTGGGCCGCATTCTTCCCGATGCTCTTGCTCGCTTTCATATTGGGCGTGCTGATCATCATCCCGATCGGCGGGGCGGACATGCCGGTCGTGATCTCGATGCTCAACAGCTACTCGGGCTGGGCCGCCGCCGGCATCGGTTTCTCGCTCAACAACTCGATGCTGATCATTGCCGGCTCCCTGGTGGGCTCATCGGGCGCGATCCTGTCCTACATCATGTGCAAGGCCATGAATCGCTCGTTTTTCAACGTGATCCTGGGAGGCTTTGGCGGGGACACGGCCGCGGCTGCCGGCGGTGCCAAGGAGCAGCGCCCCGTCAAGAGCGGCAGCGCCGACGACGCCGCCTTCGTGCTCAGCAATGCCGAGACTGTGGTGATCGTGCCCGGCTATGGGCTGGCGGTGGCGCGCGCGCAGCACGCGGTCAAGGAGCTGGCGGCCAAGCTGACCGAGAAGGGCATCAGCGTCAAGTACGCGATCCACCCGGTGGCCGGGCGCATGCCGGGGCACATGAACGTGCTGCTGGCCGAGGCCGAAGTGCCCTACGACCAGGTGTTCGAGATGGAGGAGATCAACGGCGAGTTCGGCCAGGTCGACGTGGCCATCATCCTGGGCGCCAACGATGTGGTGAATCCGGCGGCGCTGCAAAAGGGCAGCCCGATCTACGGCATGCCCATCCTGGAGGCCTACAAGGCCAAGACCGTGATTGTGAACAAGCGCTCCATGGCCGCGGGCTACGCGGGGCTGGACAATGAGCTGTTCTATATGAACAAAACCATGATGGTG
Source organism: Burkholderiaceae bacterium (assembly GCA_004322085.1). Taxonomy (GTDB): domain Bacteria; phylum Pseudomonadota; class Gammaproteobacteria; order Burkholderiales; family Burkholderiaceae_C; genus Rhodoferax_A. The sequence goes on along the minus strand of SCRR01000165.1, from coordinate 14,754 downwards.
TTTGGCGACGCCAAGAAGATCGTCGAGGAAATGGCCAAGGCCATCGAATGACCAAGGCTTTGCGAGCGATTTTTTGACACTGGGAGACGTCCGACATGACTGACCGCATCTGGCTCACGAGCTATCCGCCCGGCGTGCCGGCAGACATCGATGCCAGCCAGTACCCTTCGCTGGTGGCGCTGATGGAAGAGAGTTTCCAGAAGCATGCGGACCGAGTGGCCTACAGCTTCATGGGCCGCGACGTGACCTACGCCAGCACCGACAGTCTGAGCCGCGCGCTGGCGGCCTACCTGCAGGGACTCGGCCTGGCCCGGGGCGACAGGGTCGCAATCATGATGCCCAACGTACCGCAGTACCCGGTGGCCGTGGCCGCCATCCTGCGCGCGGGTTTTGTGGTGGTGAACGTGAATCCGCTGTACACCCCGCGCGAGCTGGAGCATCAGCTCAAGGACTCCGGCGCCAAGGCCATCGTCATCATCGAAAACTTCGCGAAAACGCTGGAACAGTGCATAGCCGCGACGCCGGTCAAGCATGTGGTGTTGTGTGCCATGGGCGACCAGCTGGGCCTGCTCAAGGGCGTGCTGGTCAATTATGTGGTGCGCAAGGTCAAGAAAATGGTACCGGCCTACAGTCTGCCCGGCGCGGTGCGCTTCAACCACGCGGTGGCACGGGGCACGCGCGGCGCATTCAAGAAGCCCGATATCCAGCCCGACGACATCGCCGTGCTGCAGTACACCGGCGGCACCACGGGCGTCGCCAAGGGCGCCATGCTGTTGCACCGCAACGTGATTGCCAATGTGCTGCAGTCCGACGTCTGGAACCAGCCCGTGATGGACAGAATCCCGGCCGGTGAGCAGCCCACCAGCGTGTGTGCACTGCCGCTGTACCACATCTTCGCTTTCACCGTGGGCATGATGCTGTCCATGCGCAGCGGCGGCAAGCTGATCCTGATTCCCAATCCACGCGACCTGGCGGCGGTCCTCAAGGAGCTCAGCGGGCACACGATCCACAGCTTTCCGGCGGTCAACACGCTGTTCAACGGCCTGGCGAACCACCCCGATTTCAAGACGGTGGACTGGAGCCACCTCAAGGTCTCGGTGGGCGGCGGCACGGCAGTGCAGGGCGCGGTGGCCAGGCTCTGGCTGGAGAAGACCGGGTGCGCGATCTGCGAAGGTTACGGCCTGTCCGAGACCAGCCCCTCGGCCAGCTGCAACCCCACCACCAGCACCGAATACACCGGCACCATTGGCGTGCCGCTGCCCAGCACCTGGTTCAAGCTGCTCGATGACGACGGCAACGAAGTCGCGCCGGGCCAGCCCGGCGAGATCGCGATCAAGGGCCCGCAGGTGATGGCCGGCTACTGGCAGCGCCCCGACGAGACCGCCAAGGCCATGACGCCCGACGGCTACTTCAAGTCCGGCGATATCGGCACGGTGGACGAGCGCGGCTTCTTCAAGATCGTGGACCGCAAGAAGGACATGATCCTGGTCAGCGGCTTCAACGTGTATCCGAACGAGATCGAGGACGTGGTGGCGGGGCTCGAGGGGGTGCTGGAATGCGCCTGCGTCGGCGTGCCCGATGAAAAATCGGGTGAGGCCGTCAAGCTGGTCATCGTGAAGAAGGATCCGGCCCTGACCGAGGCGCAGGTGCGCGCCTTCTGCAAGGCCAATCTGACCGGCTACAAGCAGCCCCGGGTGATCGAGTTCCGCACCGATTTGCCCAAGACCCCGGTGGGCAAGATCCTGCGCCGCGAATTGCGCGACAAATAGCACGGCCGGTGAGCGCCGGGTGCGGCCCGGCGTGAACTGATTCTTCCATGACACGCATCGCCATCCTCAGCGCCCTGGCCGAGGAGCAGCACGGCTTGCAGGCGCTGCTGCGCCAGCCGCAGGAAATCCACCATGCGGGGCGTGACTTCTGGCTTGGCGAGTTGCAGGGCCAGCGCGTGGTGCTGGCGCTGTCGCGCGTCGGCAAGGTCGCGGCTGCCACCACCGCAGCCGCGCTCATCGAGCACTTCGGTGTGACGCGCATCGTTTTCACCGGTGTGGCGGGCGGGCTGGGTCCGGGCGTGCAGGTCGGCGACGTCGTGGTGGCCAGCGGCTTTGTGCAGCACGACATGGACGCCTCGCCGATTTTCCCGCGCTACGAGCTGCCGCTCTACGGCCGCTCCCTGATTGCCTGCGATGAATTTTTGTCCGCTCCGCTTTTTGAAGCGGCATGCGCCCACCTGGAAAGGGTTGAAGCCGGTTTTAATACTAAAAACGAGATGGCGGCGCACGGCGTGCATCGCGGCCTGATAGCCAGCGGTGACCGGTTTGTGTCCACCGCGCTGGAATCCGCTGCGCTGCGCCATGCACTGCAGTCGGGCGGGCACGAGGCGCTGGCGGTCGAGATGGAGGGTGCGGCGGTGGCCCAGGTTTGTCTGGACTATGGCGTGCCGTTCGCCGCGATCCGCACCATCTCGGATCGCGCGGATGATCAGGCGCACGGGGATTTTGCGGAGTTCGTGCGTGAAGTGGCCGGCCGCTACGCCTGTGCCATCATCGGTCGATGGCTTGATTTGCTATCTGAAAAATAGCCGACACCCTAGACATGGAAACGGCTTAAGGCACTTTTCATCAAGAAAACATCATCGCTTGAGCCAGCCGCGCCGGCGAAAGTACCACATCGGCACCAGCGCGCTGGCCAGCATCAGAGCGAGCGCATAGGCGTAGCCGTGAGCCCAGTCGAGTTCGGGCATGGCCTTAAAGTTCATGCCGTAGATGCTGGCGATCAGCGTGGGCGGCAGCAGCGCCACGCTGGCCACCGAGAAGATCTTGATGATCTTGTTCTGGTTGATGTTGATGAAGCCGACCGTGGCGTCCATCAGGAAGTTGATCTTGTCGAACAGGAAGGCGGTGTGCGAATCCAGCGAGTCGATGTCGCGCAGGATCTGGCGCGCGTCCTCGAATTGTTCGGCACCCAGCATTTTGCTGCGCATCATGAAACTCAGGGCGCGGCGCGTGTCCATCATGTTGCGCCGGATGCGCCCGTTCAAATCCTCGTGGCGCGCTATCGCACCGAGCACTTCACCGGCCAACTCGTCGGTCACGTGGCCGGACAGGACCTGGGTGCTGACCCTCTCCAGCTCCACGTAGATGCCCTCGAGCGTGTCGGCCGAATATTCGGCGTCGGCGTCGAACAGTTTTAGCAGCACATCCTTGGCGTCCTCGATCAGGCCCGGGGCGCGGCGCGCTCGCATGCGCAGCAGCCGGAACACCGGTACGTCCTCGTCGTGAATCGAGAACAGCACACCGCGGCTCTTCAGATCGGTGTTGTGCTGGTTCAGGATGAAGGCCACGCGCACCGTGCGCGGTTCATTCTCGTCGGCGATCAGGAAGTCGCTGCGGATGTGCAGCTCTCCGTTGTCCTCCTCATAGAAGCGGGCAGACTCCTCGATGTCCTCGTCCATCGCGTCCTCGGGGATGGACAGGCCGTAATACTGCTTGATCCATCGTTTTTCTTCGACCGTGGGAGATTCCAGGTCGACCCAGATCGGCTGGAAACGCGACAAGCCCTCCAGCGACTCGATTTCCTCCTGAAAAAGGCGGCCATTGGCGAGCGAGAAGATGTTCAGCATGGCAATCGGAATGAGCCCGGATTATCGCATCGCACCGAGGCTTAGACGTTCGCAAAGAAGGCCAGCAACTCACCCCTGCGGGCATCGGCATCCTGCGCGCCGAGCGCCATCAGGACCTGCACAAAGCCCGGCTCGAACAGCAGATAGCTGGCCAGTGCGGCGCCGCCGCCCTTGATCGCGCCCAGACCGCCGAGCGCGCGGCGCGCCCCGGCCGGCAGCGCGCGTGCATGGGTCTGCGCCAGCGCGTCGAGCGACTGGCTCGGCTGGATGGACAGTACGTTGACGCTGCGGAAGGGCAGGCCGGCCACCAGTTCTCGCGGCAACTGATTGAGGGTCTTGCTCACGCGTTGGGCCTGCTCCACGTCCGCCTGCAGCGTGTCATGAAACACGCTGGCCATGGCGTGGCCCGCGATATTGACCAATGTCGGCTCGCGCGCGCCCTCTTGCGCTGCGCCACCCGCCATGGCCGAGCGCTGGGGTTGCCCGACCCCCACGACCAATATTTTTTGCGCACCCAGGTGCAAGGCCGGTGACAGCGGCGAGACCTGCCGCATCGAGCCGTCGCCGAAGAACTCGCGCCGGCCGTCGACCCGCAGCGGGATTGCCGGGAACAGGAACGGCAGGGCGCTGGAGGCGATCAGGTGCTCTATCGTGATGGGCTGGAATTCTGCGCGACGGCCCGGGCGCACCCACGGTTTGGCGATCTCGTCCTGCGCCGTATGGCAAAACGTCCAGTGCACGCCGCTGGTGTAGCTGGACGCAGTGACGGCCAGTGCCTCGATCGTGCCGCTACGCAGCGCATCTTCAATGGCCGACAGCGATATCGCGTGGTGCAGGGTGTCCACCAGCGGCATGTTGTCCAGGATGGCGCCCTGCGCCAGGGCCTGGCGCGACAGGCTCATGGCGGCAAGAAACCGGCCCGCAGTGCCCGTCCACGGAATTCTCGACCCGATGTTGGACGCGTAAACGGCCTTCGAGCGCAGGTTTCCCCAGAACCGGGCCAACTGGTCGAAAGCCTGCAGGCCGGCCGTGGCGTAGGCGGCCAGATAGGTCGTGTTCAGCGCCCCGGCCGAGGTGCCCACCAGGATCTGGAACGGGAAGTCTGGCGGCGCACCCGGGCGCTTGCGCAACATCGCTGCGAGCGCCTGCAGCACACCGACCTGGTAGGCGGTGCGGGCGCCACCGCCCATCAGAACCAGCGCGCTGCTGGGGTGGGGTGCTTGGGTAAACCCGGCGTGAAGAACGGTGTCCAGACTCATGGATGGAGAAGGTGGAAGGGTCGCGGCGCAGCCACAATGACGGGCACCTGCTTCATAGGGCGGATACGCAGGGCTGTCAAGACTCCCGCCGTACAGGGATTGCTTTTAAAAGACAACCGGGGCATAGTGAACTTACCTTCAGAGATTTACCCTTCGCCTGCCACTTGCAGCCTCGCGGGTGGCAATTTCAACCCAGAGCCCAGGAGGTTTCTATGAATTTGACGATCAGCGGTCACCACCTTGAAGTCACCCCTTCCTTACGGAGCTACGTGACGACCAAGCTGGATCGAATCAGCCGCCACTTTGACCAGGTTGTCGACGTCAAGGTGCTGCTCACCGTTGAAAAACAGAAGGAAAAGGAAAGACGGCAGCGAGCCGAATGCAATATCCACGTCAAGGGTAACGACATGTTTGCAGAAAGCTCGCACGAGGATCTGTATGCCGCCGTGGATGAGCTGGTCGACAAGCTGGACCGCCAGGTCGTGCGCCACAAGGGCCGGTTGCAGCAGCACAACCAGGTGGGGGCCAAGCGCGCGGCGGTCATGTAGGCCTTGCCCCGATCGCGACCCGGCCGCCCGAATGCACGGGCGGCTTTTTTTCGGGCAATCGCGACTTAATCGACATTTCAGGTCGGTATGGCCCTCGTTTTGCCACGTGTACGTGAGCCGTTCCGCGGGGCGGGTGCATAATCCGTTTTGATTACTGCCATGAACCGTCTCGCGTCCATCCTTCCCGCAGCCCAAGTTCTGGTGAGCGTTGATGCCACCAGCAAGAAGCGTGCTTTCGAAGAAGCCGGCTTGCTGTTCGAAAACCTCCACGGCCTGTCGCGTGCGCTTGTCACCGACAGTCTGTTTGCGCGTGAACGCCTGGGCTCGACCGGGCTCGGGCATGGTGTGGCAATACCGCACGGGCGCATCAAGGGCCTCAAAGCCCCCATGGCGGCGGTGTTCCAGCTGGCGCAGCCGATCGGTTTCGACGCACCCGACGAACAACCTGTGGGCTTGTTGATCTTTTTGCTGGTGCCGGAGGCCGCGACCCAGAAGCACCTGGAAATCCTCTCCGAGATTGCGGAATTGCTGAGCGACGCAGCCTTGCGGGAAAAAATCAAGGCGAGCACCGATGCGACGCTTTTGCACTCGCTGATCTCAACCTGGCAGTCGGCCCAGCTGGCCTGAGTTCCATGATCCCCATGCGTGCCGCGCGCCCACGCGTTCCGGGGCTGTTTCGTGTCCCGACGCGGCACAGGCATTCAGTCTTTCGATGAAGCCGACCGTCGTCAGCGCCGACGTTCTGTTTGAAGTCTTCCGTGCCGCCCTCAAATGGGAGTGGGTGGCGGGCTTGGGCGCCTCGGAACGCCGCTTCGACGACATCGCCGTGCAGGCAGCACGCTCGGGCGCCGACCTGGTGGGCTACCTCAATTACATCCACCCGTACCGCCTGCAACTGCTCGGGGAGCGCGAGGTCGCCTATCTGCTCAAAGGCACACCCGAAGATTGCGCGCGCCGCATCGCACGCATCGTGACACTGGAGCCGCCGGTGCTGGTGCTGGCCGACGGCCAGGCCGCGCCCGACGCGCTGCTGTCGATGTGCGAGCGCGCCCAGATTCCGATGTTCGCCACGCCCGAGGCATCGGCCTTTGTCATCGACGTGCTGCGCGCCTACCTGTCCAGGCACTTTGCCGATCGCACCTCGATGCACGGCGTCTTCATGGACATCCTGGGCCTGGGCGTGATCATCACGGGGGAGTCCGGTCTGGGCAAGAGCGAGCTCGGGCTGGAGCTGATCTCGCGCGGCAACGGCCTGGTCGCTGACGACGCCGTCGAGCTCGACCGCATCAACCAGACCACCATCGAAGGGCGCTGCCCCGAGCTGCTGCAAAACCTGCTCGAGGTGCGCGGCATCGGCCTGCTCGACATTCGCGCCATTTTTGGCGAGACCGCCGTGCGGCGCAAGATGCGGCTCAAGCTGATCGTTCATCTGGTGCGCAGTGAAACCCTGGAGCGTGACTACGAACGGTTGCCGTTCGAGCCGCTGACGCAGGACGTGCTCGGCGTTCCGGTGCGCAAGGTGGTGATTCAGGTCGTGGCCGGGCGCAATATCGCGGTGCTGGTCGAGGCCGCGGTGCGCAGCACCATCCTGCAACTGCGCGGCATCGACACCTACCAGGAGTTTGTGGCACGGCACCGCCGCGCGATGGAACGCAAAAACTGACGCCGCCGACCGTGTGGGCGCTAGCCGCGGTGGTGCGACGGCGGCCGATTCGGACAGTTTTCCTTGGTGCAGTTGGCGTACAGGCTCAGTGCGTGGTCGGCGATCGCGAAGCCCTTGGCCTGGGCGATCGCGTGCTGGCGCTGTTCAATTTCGGGGTCGTAGAACTCTTCGACCCTGCCGCAGTCCAGGCACACCAGATGGTCATGATGCTGGCCCTCATTGATCTCGTAGACGGACTTGCCGCTCTCGAAATGACTACGGCTTAAAATGCCCGCCTGCTCGAACTGGGTCAGCACGCGGTACACGGTGGCCAGCCCGATATCGGAGCGCTCTTCCAGCAGGACGCGAAAGACGTCCTCGGCCGTCATGTGACGCTGCGCCCCTTTCTGGAAAATCTCGAGGATCTTCAGGCGTGGCAACGTCGCTTTCAACCCGGTGCTTTTGAGTTCGTCGATGTTGGCCATGTAGGTCTTTCGGTGCGAGCGAAGCAGGCTGCCCAACAGGCCCAGCCGCTACAATGCTTAGATCATATCGCCATACATTTACCCATGCGTTCCATGTACCTTAGAGGCGCCCGGCTGAGCTTGGGCCTGATTGCCGGCACGGGCTTGGTCGCCTGTAGTGCTTTCAACAGCGCCAGTAACGGCGTGGTCGGGCTGATCACGCCCTATAAGGTGGAGATCGTGCAGGGTAATTTCGTGTCCAAGGAGCAGGTTCAGGCGCTGACTCCCGGCATGAGTCGCCAGCAGGTCAGGGATATTTTGGGTACGCCCTTGATGACGGACATGTTTCACGCGGATCGATGGGACTATGTGTTTACCCTCAAGCGTCAGGGCGTCGCTCCGCAGGAGCGCAAGCTGACGGTGTTTTTCAAGAATGGCGTGCTCGAGCGCTTTGAAGGCGACGAGATGCCCAGCGAGGCCGAGTTCGTGGCCTCGCTGTCGTCTGGCCGCAAGGTGGGCAAGGTGCCAGTGCTGGAGGCTTCGCCCGAGAGTCTGAAAAAATTCCCGCCGGCACCTGCCCCAGCCTCTGCATCGTCGCAGCCCAGCGCGCCTTTGCCCGAGAGCTACCCGCCGCTCGAAGCTGCCGCGCACTGAGCCGGTTCGGCAATTCACCTCATGACCAACACGACGCACAACCTGCCGCACCGTATCGCCGTGGCCGGCGCGGGCGGGCGCATGGGCCACATGCTGATCGAGGCCGTCCGGGCCGCCGATGATTGTCAGCTGACCGGAGCCCTGGACATGGGCCAGAGCCCGGCCATCGGGCTGGACGCGGCCGCCTTCCTGGGGCATGCCAGCGGTGTGCCCATCACCTTCGATGTGCACGCTGGCCTGCAGAACGCCCAGGTGCTGATCGATTTTACGCGGCCCGAAGGCACGCTGGCGCACCTGAAGACATGCCGCGAACTGGGCGTGAACGCCGTGATCGGCACCACCGGCTTCAGCGACGCGCAAAAGCGCGAGATTGCGGCCGCCGCGAAAGACATCGCGATCGTGATGGCGCCCAACATGAGCGTCGGCGTCAACGTCACGCTCAAGCTGCTGGAGATGGCGGCTGGGGCGCTGTCCAGCGGCTACGACATCGAGATCATCGAGGCGCATCACCGTCACAAGGTCGATGCGCCCTCGGGCACCGCGCTGAAGATGGGCGAGGTGATTGCCGGCGCGTTGGGGCGCGAGCTGAAGGACTGTGCCGTCTACGACCGGCAGGGCGTCACGGGCGAGCGCCACCCGGCGGCGATCGGCTTTTCGAGCATCCGCGGCGGCGACATCGTGGGCGACCACACCGTGCTGTTCGCCGGGATCGGCGAGCGCATCGAAATCACCCACAGGTCGTCCAGCCGCGCGACCTACGCGCAGGGCAGCCTGCGCGCGGTGCGCTACTTGGCCGGCCGGCGCGCCGGCCTGTTCGACATGTTCGACGTGCTGGACCTGAACTAGCCATGGGGGTGCTGGCGCTGCTCGCGCAGGGCGACCTCGTGACCCGGCTGGTGACGGCGCTGCTGCTCGTGATGTCGGTCGCCAGCTGGGTCGTGATCCTTTGGAAGACCTGGTTGCTGCGCCGCGCCAGCGGCGACGTGAGCCGCAGCACGGCGGCTTTCTGGCAATCCGCCACGGTCGACGAGGCCCGTCAACGGGTGGCAGCATTTGACCGTGAAACCCTTGTCCTGCCTTTGGTGGTTGCTATCAGAACAGAGTCGACGCAGACACTGGCGGGCGCCGGCGACCGCTCCCAGCAACTGACCCGGGTGCTGCGGGGTGCACTGCATGGCGTACTGCGCAAGCTGCAGTTCGGCCAGGTGCTGCTGGCCACGGTGGGCTCCACCGCGCCTTTCGTCGGACTGCTCGGCACGGTCTGGGGCATCTACCACGCCTTGGTTGGCATCTCGGGGGCCGGCCAGATCACGATCGACCAGGTTGCCGGCCCGGTGGGCGAGGCGCTGATCATGACCGCGGCGGGCCTGGCGGTGGCCATTCCGGCGGTGCTGGCCTACAACGTTCAGGGGCGCTTCGTCGGCAGCATCGAAGCCGACCTCGAAGGTTTTGCGCGCGACATCCGTGAATTAATGTCAAGTCCCACGGGTGAGACCCCGTCTCATCCCTGACACGCTGCGGCAAGCTGCACCATGGCTTTTGGCCGACTCGAACGCAGTGAGCGCGCGGCGCCGATGAGCGACATCAACATGACGCCGCTGGTCGACGTCATGATGGTGCTGGTGGTCATTTTCATCCTGACCGCGCCGCTGCTGGCCAGCTCGATCCGGCTGGACCTGCCACGAACCAGCGCGGCGAGTCCCAGCGATGCGCCCCAGTTCGTCACTTTGGTGGTTGACAAGACGGGTCAGGCCTTCCTGAACGACAAACCGGTCACCCAGGCCGAGCTGGCCGCCAGCCTGACGCAAACCGCGGCACGCAATCCCGACACCGAGGTGCAGTTGCGCGCGGACCAGGCTGTGCCGTACGGGCGCGTGGTCCAAGTCATGGGCGCGGCGCAGCAGGCGGGCCTGAACCGGATCGGCTTCGTCGCCGACCAGCCCAAGGCGACACCAAAGTAAGCTGCTGCCACGCCTGTGGCCGCAACGCCTAAAATCGGGCATTCATGCAGGCCAACCCGGGGTCTGCAACCTCATCGCTGCGACAGGTTTCCTTTCCCCATGCAAGAAAAATACAGCCATATTGACGTAGAGCAGAAGGCGCACGCCCACTGGATCGCGACCCACGCATACCGCGTGAGCGAGAACGCGCTCGACCTGCGCGGCAATCTCAAAAAGAAGTTCTACGCCTGCTCGATGCTGCCCTACCCCAGCGGCAAGCTGCACATGGGCCATGTGCGCAACTACACCATCAACGACATGCTCACGCGCTACCTGCGCATGAACGGCTACAACGTGCTGATGCCCATGGGCTGGGATGCGTTCGGCCTGCCGGCGGAGAACGCCGCCATGAAGAATGGCGTGCCGCCCGCCAAGTGGACCTACGACAACATCGCGTACATGAAGCGCCAGATGCAGGCGATGGGCCTGGCGATTGACTGGAGCCGCGAGATCGCCACCTGCGATCCCAGCTACTACAAGTGGAACCAATGGCTGTTCCTGAAGATGCTGGAGAAAGGCATTGCCTATCGCAAGACCCAGCTCGTCAACTGGGACCCGGTCGACCAGACCGTGCTGGCGAACGAGCAGGTCATTGACGGCAAGGGCTGGCGCACCGGCGCCGCGGTGGAAAAGCGCGAGATCCCGGGCTACTACCTCAAGATCACCGACTATGCCAGGGAGCTGCTGGAGCATGTGCAGACGCAGTTGCCGGGTTGGCCCGAGCGCGTCAAGCTGATGCAGGAAAACTGGATTGGCGAGAGTGAGGGCGTGCGCTTCGCCTTCACGCACGACATCCGGGGCGAGGATGGCGCGCTGATCCAGAACGGGCGCCTGTATGTGTTCACGACGCGGGCCGACACCATCATGGGCGTGACCTTTTGCGCCGTGGCGCCGGAACACCCGCTGGCCCTGCACGCCGCGCGATCGAATGCCAAGCTCGCGGCGTTCATTGAAGCGTGCCAAAAGGGCGGCACGACCGAGGCCGAACTCGCGGCGCGCGAGAAAGCGGGCATGTTCACGGGCCTGTACGTCACGCACCCGCTGGAGCGCGATCCGGTGCCGCTGTGGGTCGGCAACTACGTCCTGATGAGCTATGGCGATGGCGCCGTGATGGGCGTGCCAGCGCACGACGAACGTGATTTCGCGTTCGCGAAGAAGTATGACCTGCCGATCAAGCAGGTGGTGCTGGTGGAAGGCAAGCGCTACGACTTCAATCAATGGCAGGACTGGTACGCCGACAAGGCAGAAGGCGTGACCATCAATTCCGACAGCTTCAGCGGCCTGCCGTGCATGGAAGCCGTGGAGGCCGTGTGTCATGCGCTGCAGGTCCGCGGGCTGGCCGAAAAGAAGACCACCTGGCGCCTGCGCGACTGGGGCGTGAGCCGCCAGCGCTACTGGGGCACGCCGATTCCCATCATTCATTGCCCGGAGCACGGCGCGGTGCCGGTACCTGAAAAAGATCTGCCGGTGGTGCTGCCGCAGGACTGTGTGCCCGACGGTTCGGGCAATCCGCTGCTCAAACACGAAGGCTTCCATGCGGGCGTGACCTGCCCGATTTGCGGCAAGGCGGCGCGGCGCGAGACCGACACGATGGACACCTTCGTCGATTCGTCGTGGTACTACATGCGCTATTGCGACCCGGCCAACACGGAGAAAATGGTGGCCGAAGGCGCGGCCTACTGGATGCCGATGGACCAGTACATCGGCGGCATCGAGCATGCGATCCTGCATTTGCTGTACGCGCGCTTCTGGACCAAGGTGATGCGCGACCTGGACCTGATCCACATTGACGAGCCCTTCACCAAGCTGCTGACCCAGGGCATGGTGCTCAACCACATCTACTCGCACCGCACCGATGCGGGCGGCAAGGATTATTTCTGGCCGCAGGACGTCCAGCCCGTGATCGACCCGGACGGCAAGCAGGTGGGCGCGCGGCTCAAGAACACCGTCGGCGCGCTGCCGGCCGGCACGCTGATCGATTACGAGGGCGTGGGCACCATGTCCAAGTCCAGGAACAACGGCGTTGACCCGCAGGACCTGATCGAGAAGTACGGCGCCGATACGGCAAGGCTGTACACCATGTTCACCGCGCCGCCCGAGGCCACGCTCGAATGGAACGACCTGGCGGTGGAGGGCTCGCACCGTTTTCTGAAACGGGTCTGGGGTTTTGCTTTTAAAAATGCAGCAATCTATGTAGACGCAGTAATGGCTAACGTCGAATTTGACTCAAAAGCCAAGACGCTGCGACGCGAAATCCACAGCCTACTCAAACAAGTGGACTACGACTACCAGCGCATGCAGTACAACACCGTCGTCTCGGGCGCGATGAAGATGCTCAATGCACTGGAGAGCTTCAGGAACGATCGTTCGGTGAGCAGCCAGGCGGCGCTGGCCGAGGGCTTCAGCATTCTGTTGCGCTGCCTGTACCCGGTCTCGCCGCACATTACCCATGCCTTGTGGCAGGGGCTGGGTCTGGCGGCGCGGCACGGTGAGCTGCTCGATGCGCCCTGGCCCGCAGTGGACCTGCTCGCGCTCGAGCAGGACGAGATCGAACTCGTGCTGCAGGTCAATGGCAAGCTGCGCGGCGCGATTCGTGTGGCCTCTGGCGCCAGTAAGGAGGCGATCGAGCAGATCGCGATCCACAGCGACGCGTTCGTCAAGGTGGCCGACGGCGCCAAGCCGAAAAAAGTGATCGTGGTGCCCGGGCGGCTGGTCAACGTGGTGATTTGATGACCCGCATGCCCGCGCCTGCCGCCGCGCGTACAGCGTCGCTCATGTCACCCCCGCGCCGCCTGTTTCTATCCCTGGTGCCGGTCGCTGCGCTCACGGCCTGTGGCTTCAAGCTGCGCCAGGCTCCCAACTTCGCTTTCACTTCGCTGTACAGCGCCGCCGCCACCCCGCTGGGCAACGAGCTCAAGCGCGATCTGGAGGCCAGTGGCAAGGTCAAGGTCATCACCGACGCCAAACAGCAGGGCGACGCCCAGGTCATTCTGGACATTCTGGGCGACCAGCGCGAACGCGTGGTGGTGGCGCTGAATTCCGCCGGCCAGGTGCGCGAGCTGGAGCTTCGCCTGCGCGTCAGGTTCAGGCTGCGCGGCAAAGACGGCAAGGAGTTGATCCCCGAGACCGAATTGCTGCAGCGGCGCAATGTGAGCTACAACTCCTCGGTAGTCTTGGCCAAAGAGGCCGAAGAAGCCCTGCTGTATCGCGACATGCAGAACGACATCGTGCAGCAGATCATGAGCCGTCTCGCGGCGGTGAAGGGAACATGAAACCTTGCGGGACAGATCGGAGCGCCCCCGGCGCGGAGCTCTGTCACCAACCGATCAGATCGATTGCCTGACCATGCCGCTGGACCCCATCGATCGCAAACTGCTGGCCGCGCTGCAGCGTGACGGCCGTGCCAGCATGGAGGCGCTGTCGCAGCAGGTGAATCTGTCGGCGCGCGCCACCCTGAACCGCGTGCGCAAGCTGGAGGCCGATGGCCATATCGAGGGCTATCGCGCCGTGCTGGCGCGCTCCAGTGTGGGCGAGCATGTCAGCGTGTTTGCCGAGATTGCACTGAAGGACCAGCGCCGGGCCATCGTGACCTGTTTTGAACAGCACATGGCGGCCACGCCCGAAGTGGTGGCCTGCTATGTGATCAGCGGGCGCTATGACTACCTGGTGCGTGTGGCCTGTCGCGATCTGGCGCATTACCACGCGCTCATCAGCGCCTGGTTCGACGACGTGACGCTGGGCATCGAGAAGATCGTGACCAACACCGAACTGCAGACCATCAAGGAATTTGCCGGTTTTCCGCTCCGTTAGCGGGGCCCAGGCCGGCCGCGGCGCCGGCGCGCACCGGCGCTGGCCTATGACGGCGCTTTTGTAGCCCGAGTCGCTATTCCGAATCGGAAGTTTTGACGCGAATGAACGGCTGACCCCGCGCTGGCGATGCCTCGGGTTCACCACCACCGCAGCGCGTGCCGACCTACACTGGCCTCAACCAAGGAGGCCATCATGACTATCGAAAACAGAGCTAAGTCTCAAGAATTCATTACGGCAGAGGCGAAAGTCTGTGCCGATACCTACCATCCGGTGCCGGTCGTGGTGGCGCGTGCACGCGATTGCCTGATGTGGGACGTGGAGGGCCGCGAATACCTCGACATGATGAGTGCGTATTCCGCCGTCAGCCATGGTCATCTGCACCCGCGCCTGGTTGCGGCGGCGACGCGCCAGCTCCAGCAGGTGGCCGTCACCTCGCGTGCCTTTTATGGCAATGTGCTGGGGCCGTTCCTGGAAAAGCTGTGCAGCGTGGCGGGCTTCGAGCAGGCCCTGCCGATGAACAGCGGCGCCGAGGCGGTGGAGACCGCGATCAAGGCGGCGCGCCGCTGGGGCCATCGCGTGAAGGGCATTGCCGACGGCACGGCCGAAATCCTGGTGGCGCGCAACAACTTCCACGGCCGCACCACGACTGTCATCAGCGCGTCCAGCGAGCCCGACTACCAGGCCGGCTTCGGGCCGCTCACGCCGGGCTTTCGCTTCTTCGACTTCGGCGACATGGCCAGCGTGCGCGCGGCGGCGTC
>SCRR01000164.1 GCA_004322085.1 Burkholderiaceae bacterium | reverse complement strand
GGTTGGGGTGGGGGCCAGCACCGCCCGCACCGTGCTCGACGAGGTCAGCCCCCATCCCCGCCTTCCCCCAGAGGGGGAAGGAGACATTAAGCGCAGGGCTGTTCATGCGGCTTCCTTGTTTGCGGCATGCAACCAGCACGCCGCGCGCGTGGCACCGGCGGGAAGCAAATCGGGGCGCTCCACTTTGCAGCGGTCGAACACTTTCGGGCAGCGCGGGTTGAAGGCACAGCCCTTGGGAATAGCGTTCAGGCGCGGCATGGCGCCGTCGATCTGGTACAGGCGCTCGCGGTCCACCGTGATATCGGGAATCGCCGCCATCAGCCCCGCGGTGTATGGATGGGCCGGCTGGTTGATCACCTCGTGCACCGGCCCGATCTCGGCGATGCGTCCGGCATACATCACGGTCACGCGGTCGCAGGTTTCGGCGATCACGCCCATGTCGTGGGTGATCAGCATCACGGCCGCGCCGCGCTCGCGGCAGATGCTTTTGAGCAGCGAGATGATCTGCGCCTGAATCGACACATCGAGCGCGGTGGTCGGCTCATCGGCCACGATCAGCTTGGGCTCGGCCGCCAGCGCCAGCGCAATCACCACGCGCTGGCGCATGCCGCCCGAGAACTGGTGCGGGTAGTGGTCGATGCGCTGCGCCGCGGCCGGGATGCCGGTGTCGTCGAGCAGCGAAATCGCGCGCGCCCTGGCCTCCTTCTCGGTCACCGGCAAATGGGTCTGGATGGTTTCCACCAGCTGGCGTCCGATGCTGTACAGCGGATTGAGCGAGGTCAGCGGGTCCTGGAAGATCGCGCCGATGCGGCGTCCGCGGATGTGGCGCATCTGCTCGGAGCCCAGGTTGTCGATGCGTTGACCCTCCAGCAGGACTTGCCCGCTGGCCACGCGCCCCGGTGGCTCCAGCAGCCCGATGATGGCAGCGCCGGTGAGCGACTTGCCGGCGCCCGACTCGCCCACCACGCCCAGGATCTCGCCAGGCGCGATGTCGAACGAGATGTCGTCCAGCGCGCGCAGCGTGCCGCGCCGGTTCGGAAACTCGACCACCAGATTTTTGACTTGCAACAAACTCATTCAGTTACCGCAGCCTGGGATTCAGGGCATCGCGCAACCAGTCGCCCAGCAGGTTCACGGACAAGGCGATCACCACCAGCATCACGCCCGGAAACACGGCAATCCACCACTCGCCCGAGAACATGTAGTCGTTGCCAACGCGAATCAGCGTGCCCAGCGAGGGCGAGGTGGGCGGCGCGCCGACACCCAGAAAACTCAGCGTGGCCTCCGTGATGATGGCGGTCGCCACCTGGATGGTGGCCAGTACCAGCACCGGGCCCATCACGTTGGGCAGCACGTGCCGCGTCATGATGCGCAAAGGCCGGACCCCGGTGACGCGCGCCGCCTGTACATATTCCTTGTTGCGTTCGACCAGCGTGGAGCCGCGCACCGTACGCGCGTACTGCACCCAGCCACTCAGCGAGATCGACAGAATCAGCACGCCGAACGCAACGGATTCGTGGGCATCCGGAAACAGCGCGCGCCCGACGCCGGCAATCAAGAGCGCAATCAGGATCGCCGGGAACGACAGCATGACGTCGCACAGGCGCATGAGCAGCGAATCGATCCAACCGCCGCGGAAGCCCGCCAGCAGGCCCAGGAAAACCCCGGCCAGCATGGACAGGATGACCGACACCACCCCCACCACCAGCGAAATGCGCGCCCCGTAGAACAGCGTCGACAAAATGTCGCGCCCTTGATCGTCGGTACCGAGCAGGTACCTGGCGCTGCCGTGCGCATACCAGGCTGGCGGCAGTCGCGCATCGGAAAGCACCAGCGTGCTCAGATCGAACGGGTTGTGCGGCGCCACCCAGCCGGCAAAGGCGGCGCAAAAAATACAGACGAAGGCCACCACAGCCGCCGCAATGGCGACTGGCGATGTGCGAAAGCTGTAGCCAACGTCGCCGTCAAACCAGCGATGCAGAGCGTTGATCATGCGCAAGCGCCCGAGGCGCTACTTGCTGATGTGGATCCACTTGTAATCCATGATGTTGTCGGCGCGCAGAACCAGCGACACCTTCTTGCTCATGCCCCAGGCCAGGTACTGCTGGTGCAGCGGCAGGCTGCCAACATCGTCCGCGAAGATCTTGAACCCCGCCTTGATGTCGGCCAGCCGCTTGACCGGGTCGGTTTCCGATTCGACCTTCGCGGTCAGTTCGTCGAACTTCGGGTTGCAATACGAACCCAGGTTGAACTGGCCGGCGCCGGTCTTGTCGTCCGGGCACACCATCAGCGCGTGCATCGCGTTGGCCGCATCGTAGGTCGAAGGCGTCCAGCCCAGCATATAGAAGCTGGTGTCGCGGCGCAGAATCTTGGGGAAGTACGTGCCCTTGGTCTCGGCCTGCAGATTGATCTTGACGTTGATCTTCGCCAGGTTCGCCGCCACCGCCTGACAGATTTGGCTGTCGTTCACATAGCGGTCGTTCGGGCAGTTCATGGCCACCTCAAAGCCGTTCGGGTAGCCGGCCTCGACCATCAGCTTCTTCGCGGCTTCCACATCGTACGGCAGGCGCTTGTCCTGCTCGGCGGTCCAGCCATTGTTGCCCGGGCCGATCATGAGCGCGGTCGGGCGTGACTGGCCGCGCATCACCGTATTCTTGATGCCCTCGATGTCGATCGCCTGGTAGAACGCCTTGCGCACCCGAATGTCCTTGAACGGGTTCTTGCCCTTCACGTTCGAGTACAGCAGCTCGTCGCGCTTTTGGTCCATGCCCAGGAAGATCGTGCGCAGCTCGGGCCCGGTCAGAACCTTCGTAGCGGCATTGGCGTTGACGCGCGCGATGTCCTGCACCGGCACCGGCTCCATCACGTCCACCTCGCCCGACATCAGCGCCGCCACGCGGGTCGCGGCGTTGCCGATCGGTGTGAAAACCACCTCCTGCACGTTACCTTCGACCTTGCCCCAGTAGTTGCCGAAGCGCTCCATCACCGTGCGCACGCCGGGCTGGCGCTCGCGCAGGCGGTACGGGCCGGTGCCGTTCTCCTTGAACGAGGCCGTGTTCTCGATGCCTTTGCGCCGGTCCACCGGCTTGACCGCATTGTTCGCCTCGCACCACTTCTTGCTCATCATGTAGACGGTCGAAATGATCGACGGCAGGATCGGGTTCGGCGCCTTGGTCTCGATCTCGACCGTGTGGTCGTCGATCTTGCGCACGTCCTTGAAGTCCGAGGTATAGCTCTTCATGTCCGAGCCGTCGGCCGACGCGCGCTGGAAGCTGAACAGCACATCATCGGCCGTGAACGGCGTGCCGTCATGGAACTGCACCCCCTTGCGCAGCTCGAAGCGCCACACGTTCGGCGAGATCTGCTTCCAGCTGGTGGCCAGCGCCGGCGCCAAGGTCAGATCCTTGTTGCGCCCGGTCAGCCCCTCGTACATGTTGCCATCCACGCTGAGCTGTAGCGTCTCGTTGAGCGAATGCGGGTCCATCGACAGGGCATCGCCCTGGTCGGCGACCCGCAAGGTTTGCGCGGACGCCACGATACTGATAGCAGCAAAAGAGCATGCAACGGCCACAGCAAGCAGGTTTGACTTTAATTTCACAGCGAACTCCTTGGGACAAGAAAAAGGGAACCAGAACTACGCAGCCGCCGGCGGCCGCATCGGCATGGCCTGCTCCACCAGGCTGGCATGCAGCGCCGAGCCCAACGGAAGAATGTCGTCGTTGAAGTCGTAGCGGCTGTTGTGCAAAAAACAGCTGCCCACGCCGTTCTCGGCGCCCTGGCCAATGCGCAGATAGGCGCCGGGCTTGACCTGCAGCATGAACGAAAAGTCCTCCGCGCCCATGCTGGGCTCCAGGTCGCGCACCACATGCTCGGCGCCCAGCAGCATTTCTGCCACATCGGCGGCGAACTCGGCCTCATCGACCGAATTGATGGTGGCGGGGTACACGCGCTCGTACTTCACGCTGGCAGAGGCGCCAAAGCCCAGCGCCACCGCACTGCACAGGTCGTGCAGACGATGCTCGACCATGTCCTGCACCTCGGAGTTGAAGGTGCGCACCGTGCCCACCAGCGTGGCGTTACCCGGAATCACGCTGAAGGCTCCCATGTCGCCGGCCCGCATCGCGCACACGCTGATCACGGCGCTGTCGATTGCCCGCACATTGCGCGCGACGATGCTCTGCACGGCCGTGATGATGTGGGCCGACACCAGCACCGGGTCGATCGTCATGTAGGGGTGCGCGCCGTGTCCGCCGCGGCCCGTGATCTCGATCGTGATGCGGTCGGCCGCCGCCATCATGGGCCCGGGATTCACGCCCACCACGCCAGGCCGCATGGACGGCCAGTTGTGCATGCCGTACACGGCCTGCACCGGGAACCGCTCGAACAAGCCGTCCTCGATCATCACGCGCGCGCCGGCGAAGCCCTCCTCGCCCGGCTGGAAAATCAGCACGGCGGTGCCGTCGAAGTTGCGTGTCGCTGCCAGGTAGCGTGCCGCGCCCACCAGCATCGTGGTGTGTCCGTCGTGGCCACAGCCATGCATCAGGCCGCCCTTGGTGGACTTCCAGCCGAAGTCGTTGTGCTCGGTCATGGGCAGCGCGTCCATGTCGGCGCGCAGGCCGATCATCTTGCCGCCCGTGTCGTGCCTGCCGCGGATCAGCGCCACCATGCCGGTCTTGCCGATGCCCGTGTGGATCTCATCGACGCCGCACAACTTCAGCGCCTCCTTGACGCGGTTGCCGGTGTACAGCTCCTCGAAGCCGAGTTCGGGGTGCGCGTGCAGGTCGCGGCGAAACGCCGTGAGCTCGGGATGAAACTCGGCGATATGGGCAAAGGCGCGGCCATTCGCCTTCAAACGGGGTGCCAGCATCAGTGTCCTTTAGCGTTGCCAATGCGCAGCCTGGGATCGACCACGAAATACAGCAGGTCGACAATCAGGTTGATGATCACAAAAATAAGCGAAATCAGGCACAGGTAGGCCGCCATCACGGGGATGTCGGCGAAGGTGATGGCCTGGATGAACAGCAGACCCATGCCGGGCCACTGGAACACGGTCTCGGTGATGATGGAAAACGCGATCAGCCCACCGAGCTGCAGGCCCGTGATGGTCATCACCGGCACCAGCGTGTTCTTGAGCGCATGGCCGAAGTGGATGGCGCGGTTGGACAGGCCGCGCGCGCGCGCAAAGCGGATGTAGTCGGTGCGCAGCACCTCGAGCATCTCGGCGCGCACCAGCCGCATGATCAGCGTGAGTTGGAAGATCGCCAGCGTGATGGCCGGCAGCACCATGTGCATCCAGCCATCCCGTGTGAACAGGCCGCTGCTCCACCAGCCGAACTTGACGACGTCACCGCGCCCGAAACTGGGGAACCAGCCGAGCATGACCGAGAAGAACAGGATCAGCAAAATGCCGATCAGGAAGGTCGGCAGCGACACCCCGAGCAGCGACAGCGTCATGAACACCTGGCTCGTGAACGTGCCCCGGCGCAGCGCCGCGTAAACCCCCATAGGCACGCCGATCAGCAGCGCCAGCGCAGCCGCCACCACGGACAGCTCGAGTGTGGCGGGGAAGCGCTCGCCGATCAGGCGCGACACCTTGGCGCCCAGGCGCAGGCTCAACCCGAAATTGCCCTGTACCGCATTGAGCAGGAAATGCCAGAACTGCACGATGAACGGCCGGTCCAGCCCGAGGTCGATGCGCAGCTGCATGCGTTGCGCCGGCGTAGCGTCCTGCCCCAGCATGAGCTGAACCGGATCGCCCACATACTGGAACAGCATGAAAGCGATCAAGGCAACCACGACCATCACGATCACGGCCTGAATCAGGCGGCGCAGAATAAAAGCAAGCATCAGCCAATGCAGAAGTATCGATGGATACTAGCAGAGCAAATGACGCTCCGACACAGGGGTTTCCTTGGGGTTGCAAGACTCAAAGACACCATGCCGTTGCCCGCATCGCGCGGGTTGCGACGAGGCAGCGGCCCAGGGGCTGGCTGCCGACGTACCCAGGACAATCAGAACCAGTCCCGCACCGACTTGATGGCACGACGAACCCCTTGACTTGCGGAGCCCATGAAAAAAGCCACCAGCCCGAAGACTGATGGCTTTAAAGCTTTTGAATCAGCACTGGCACAAGGCCAGCACGTGATTAGAAGCTGGTGCGCAGACCGATGTCGAGACCGTTCGAGCTGCCCAGAGCGGCGGTAGGAGCACCGTTCGTCGTGAAGCTGCCAGCGCTGCCGCTGTTGCTGATGTGCGCATAGGTGCCGTAGATGGCGGTACGCTTGGACAGGTTGTACACATAGCCCAGCGCGTACTGGTTCGCCTTGAAAGTGTCACCAGTCACCTTGGCGTGGTTATACGAAGCCACGATGTTGCCCGGGCCGACCGGCACGTTCACACCCAGCAGGTATGTTTTGTCCGTGGTGCCGAGGGCTTCGTTGACCTTTTCCTGGTTGTATTGAGCCATCACGGTGGCAACGCCGAAGTTGTACGAACCACCGATGTTGGCGTCCGTATAGCCGTCGGTAGCAACGTTCTTGGTCTTGCCGTAGGAAATCGCAACGTTAATGGGGCCGTTGGCGTAGCCAACGCGGCCACCAAAGTAGTTGCCGTCCTTGCTGTTGTCTTGGCCAACACCATTGACTGAGTTAGATGAGTTCTCGCCCATCGCGTACATGGCCTGGCCGTAGAAGCCGCCCAGGTTGCCCGGCAGGAAGTAGCCGACGCTGTTGGAAGCGCGCACACCCGTGGCGGTCGTCAGGACGCCCAAGCTCACGTTGGTTTCGGCGCCCACACCGACGATGCCGAACGGATCAAAAATGGTCTTGTTCCAGAACGTCGGCGTGTAGTCACGACCCAGACGCAGTTCACCGAAATTGCCAGCCAGGCTGACGGTCGAACGACGATTGAAGGTCAGGCCACCACCACCGGTTGAGCCACCAGGCTGATTGTTCAGGCTGGTAGCAGCGCCGGCGCCGCTGTCGTTGTTCAGGCCACCTTCGAGCCAGAAGCCAGCGTTCAAGCCACCACCGAGGTCTTCAGTGCCACGGAAGCCCAGACGGCTGGAGCTGTTGGCGCCTTGCACCAGCTTGTTGACGGAACCAGGCAGAGCGCTGCCGCTCAGGTGTTCGTAAGCCGCGTCAACCACGCCGAACAGCGTGACGGACGATTGAGCAGAGGCCACACCGACAAAAGCCAGGGCAGCCAGAGCAACTAGGGATTTTTTCATTTCGAGTTTCTCCAAGGTTAAACAGAGGGCACCGGCGAGAGAAGTTCGGTTCCCCGGGCCAACCTCCTTTTGGGAAGTTGTATGTATTGCACCAGACCCGGCGATGATGGGCAAAGGAATTCACCTATAAATCGACCCGGATACATCATTTCGTTGCACTAACGCCACACCTCGTGACCATGCCGTGGGCACCACGCAACACCGGCTGCAACGCACGGCATTGCACGCGCAGCCCGCGCACCACGCATGCGCGACGTAGACTGTGTATTGCCGGCCCACCTCACAGGGACTGGCCACGCGAAAGGACTACTTATGGACTCATTCTTGACGGCTGCGGATTCGGCCCTGCGCACGCTGTTTGCCACGCCACGCGCCAGCCGGCCGTGCCCCGTGCTGCCGGCCGACGTCACCGAACTCGACGGTGCCCAAAAACGGCAAGCGGGCGCGCTGATGCGGGTCAACCACGTGGGCGAGGTCTGCGCCCAAGCGCTGTACGCCTCGCAGGCTTTTGCCACCCGCAACGCGGGCCTGCGCGCCCATTTCGAGGCGGCGGCACGCGAAGAAGGCGATCACCTGGCGTGGACCCGGGGCCGGCTCGACGAACTGGGCGCGCGGCCCTCCCTGCTGAACCCGCTGTGGTACGCCGGCGCCTTTGCGATGGGCCTGGTGGCGGGGCGGCTCGGCGACCGCGCCAGCCTGGGTTTCGTGCTGGAGACCGAGCGCCAGGTCGAGGCGCATCTGCAAAGCCACCTGGAGCGCCTACCCGCGGGCGATCACGCGTCACGCGCCATCGTGGTCCAGATGCGCGACGACGAGGCGCGCCACGCGGCACACGCCCAAAGTGCGGGCGCGCTGGAGTTCCCGGCGCCCGTGAAGGCGCTGATGCAGGCCGCCGCCAAGGTCATGACGACGACGGCGCACTACATCTGAGGTTTCCACAGCGCATGAAACCGGCGCAACCCCGCAAGGAACACCGCGGAACCGGCTTCGCCGGGCCGCTGGTGTTGCCCCCTTGAGGGGGAGGCGCCGCAGGCGCTTCGGGGGTGTTTCATTTCACGCCTCGATCACCTCGAAGCTGGTGCCGATGGT
>SCRR01000163.1 GCA_004322085.1 Burkholderiaceae bacterium | reverse complement strand
GAGAGCAGGTTGCGCTGTTTCATCAAAAGGTGAACCCCACGCTCAGGTGCAGGCGCAGGCGCTTCACGGCCACGCCATAGGCCAGGTCCATCTGCAACGGTCCCACAGGACTTTTCCAGCGCAGGCCGACGCCGATGCCCACCTTGCCCTTGAGCTCCGACGGCTTGTCCGCGACGGCACCAGCGTCGACGAACACCGTGTTTTCCCATTCGGTGAGCCGGTCGTTGACCACGATCGGGTGCTGCCACTCCACGCTGCCGACCGCGAGATAGCGCCCGGCCACGATTTGCCCGTTGGGCAAGACGCTGCCAATGCTGCGATAGCCGTAGCCGCGCACGGTCGTGCCGCCACCGGTCAGGAACAACTGGGTACTCGGCAAATTGGCCTGCTCCCGCGCCACCACCGCACCGCCTTCGGCACGCAGCTCGATCCGGCCGGCCCGCATCGACGCGCGGCTCTCTTCCCTGCCGCTCGCGAGCGGCACATACCCGAGCCAGCGGACGTCGGTGCGCAGATAGGGTTGGTGGTCGCCGCCCAGCGTGACGCCGCCGCCCAGTTCGACCGCAAGCCCGTAGCCATGCGAAGGAAAGGGCACGGCATCGAAGTTGCGCTGGGTCCAGGCGTAGTTGGCGCTGAGCGCCTGCGCCGCGGTGGAACCCTCCTGCTCGCCCGGCTGGGCCCGGTCGTACTGCAGGTAATAGGTGCGGTCGATGCGCTCGCCGCTCTGGGTGCGGCCCGCGCGCAGGCGCTGGCTGGTGACGTCAAAGCTGCCCGACTGCTCGCGCTGAACCAGTGCCGATGTGACCCAGCGCCAGTTGTCGTCATCGGGTGGCGCCGTGAGCTCGGTCCCGATCGACTTGGTGACACGGTCGAGCGAGAGTTTGGACACGGCGCGCCAGCCGATACCGGGCAGCTTGTTATCCGTGTGCTCCACCGACAGGCGTGCGCCACTGTCGGTGCTGGCCCCGATCCCGAGCACGATCTTTTGCAGCTTGGCCTCTTGCACCTGCACCAGCACGGGTGCCGCGGCCGGGTCGCCCGAGGTGTCGAGCGTCACCAGCGCCGAATTGAAGTAGCCGCTGTCGGACAGGCGTCGCTGCGCCGCAACCAGCTGCGCCTGATCGTAGTCGGCGCCCGGCGTCAGGCGAGCGAGCCGCAGCACCAGGTCATTGTCGTAGCGCTGCGTACCGCTGATCTGCAACGGACCCAGCCGATAGAGCGGGCCGGAGTCGAGCGTGACGCTCAAGTGCGCCGTCGCGGTGCCGGGATCGATGTCGGCGCGCGTGCTGATGAGCCGGCCTGCCGGATAACGCTGCGTGGTGAGTGCCCGCAGCGCCTGCGTCTTGGCGGCGTCCCACGCCGCCTGCGTGAACGTCATGCCCGTGCGTAGCGGCCAGCTGGCCCGGATGGCACGGCGCTGCGCCGCAGCCGCGTCGTCGCCCGCTATCGGGCCTGTGAATGCAAGGGTGACGCCGCTCACGCGGGCCGGTTCCCCCGGCTGCACCGTGATCAGGACCAGCCGGGGTGAGCGGGGATCGTCCGGCGTTTCGCGCAGATCGAGCTTGATCGCCGGCGAGAAATAGCCGAGAGTGCCCATGAGATCGCGCACATCGGGCTCGGCCGCACTCACCAGGCGGCCCAGTTCGCTCGTGTCCAGATCGGTGAGGTTTTGGTAACGCCTCAGCGCGATATGGCGCAGCAGGTAGTCCTGCACGGGTTTTGGCGCATGGATTTCGATCTCGAACGCTTGCACGGCTTGCGTGGTGCCCGTGCTGGCAGGCGCCGCGGGTACGGCGCCCGACGGCGCGGTCTGGGCATGCACACTACCCGCTGCTGTCATCAAAATAAAAAAGGCTGGAACCCCGACCAGCCTTTTGAGCAGCTTGCCCACCCAGCGTTTGATCATCCGTTCATTTTGACAGCAGGCGCATGGCCTCTTCGAGTCCCTTGATGGTCAGCGGGTACATGCGGTGACTCACCAGCTGCTGCATCACGCTGATGCTTTGCCGGTATTGCCACACGCC
>SCRR01000014.1 GCA_004322085.1 Burkholderiaceae bacterium | reverse complement strand
CGTCGTGCTCGCGCTGATGATCTCGCAGGCGTTCTTCTACAACGCCATCTTCTTCACCTATGCGCTGGTCCTCACGCGCTTTTACAAAGTGCCCGATGAACGCGTGGCGCTGTACATTTTTCCCTTCGCGATCGGCAACGTTCTGGGTCCCTTGCTGCTGGGCCCGCTGTTCGACCGTGTCGGGCGCCGCCGCATGATCGCGTTGACCTATGGACTGTCGGGTATCGGGCTCGCCCTCACCGCCTGGGCCTTCATGGCGGGCTGGCTGAACGCGATCAGCCAGACGCTGTGCTGGTCGGTGGTTTTCTTTCTGGCCTCGGCGGCGGCCAGTTCGGCCTACCTCACGGTCAGTGAGGTCTTCCCCCTGGAGATGCGCGCGCTGGCGATATCGATTTTCTATGCGGTGGGCACCGGCATGGGCGGCTTCGCCGCGCCGGTGCTGTTCGGCCTGCTGATCGAAACCGGCCAACGCGGCGCTGTCGCGGTTGGCTACGCAATTGGCGCCGTGCTGGTCATCGGTGCCGGGTTGATCGCATTGCGCTTTGGCGTCGACGCCGAGCGCCGGCCGCTCGAAGACATCGCGCCGCCGCTGGGGATGACCGATTCGTCTTGAATCTCCTCAGCGTGCAAGTTGGGTCGCTTCACGCGCCAGTCGTTCGATGCGGGCCCAGTCGCCTTGGGTCAAGGCGTCCCCGGGCACCAGCCACGAGCCGCCCACGCACGCCACGTTCGGCAAGGCCAGCAGGTCGGGCGCATTACCCGGCGTGACACCGCCCGTGGGGCAGAACCGCACATCGCCGAACGGGCCATACCAGGCCTTGAGCATGGCGGCGCCACCGGCCTGCATGGCGGGGAAGAACTTGAGGGCCGAGAACCCGGCGTCGTGCGCCATCATGATCTCGCTGGCGCTCGCCACGCTCGGCAGCAGCGGCAGGTGCAGGTCATGGCAAGCGTGGCCGACCGCATGGGTGTAGCCGGGGCTCACGGCAAAGCGCGCACCTGCCATCGCCGCGGCCTGCGCGTCGGCGGCGCTGCGCACGGTGCCGGCACCTACCACGGCCTCGGGCACCTCCTGCGCAATCAGCTCCATGCAGGCCAGTGCCTGCGGCGTGCGCAGCGTGATCTCGAGCATGCGGATGCCGCCCGCCACCAGCGCGCGCGCCATCGGCACGGCGTGCCGCGTGTCGGTCAGCACGATCACCGGGATCACCGGCGCGTCCTGCATCACTTGCAGAGCGCTCAAGGATTCGTTCACAGCCATGTGCAGGCTCCTTCTTCCGCGCTCAACGCGTTGCGCCGCATCGCGCTGAACATCTCACGTCCCAGGTTCAATGCGTTCGCCGTGCGCAGCGCCGGCGGCATGATGGCCAACTCACGCGCAGCCCACGCGGCCTCGGACACCAAGACCTGCAGCGTTCCCGCCTGCGCGTCGAGCCGGATCGGATCGCCATCGAGGACCTTGGCGAGCGGGCCACCCGCCGCCGCCTCGGGCGAGACATGGATCGCAGCGGGCACCTTGCCCGAGGCGCCGCTCATGCGGCCATCGGTCACCAGCGCCACCCTGAACCCCTTGCCCTGCAGTACGGCCAGCGGCGGCGTGAGCTTGTGCAGCTCGGGCATGCCGTTGGCCTGCGGACCCTGCCAGCGCACCACGCAGACCACGTCGCGGTCCAGTTCCCCGCCGCGGAAAGCCGCGTGCAGCGCTTCCTGCGAATCGAACACCCGCGCGGGCGCCTCGATGATGTGGCGGTCGTCGGGAATGGCCGACACCTTGATCACGCTGCGCCCCAGATTGCCCTGCAGCAGCTGCAGGCCACCGTGCGGGCTGAACGGCAGCGCCACGGGGCGAACGATCCCGGTGTCTTTGGAGGCGCCGG
>SCRR01000013.1 GCA_004322085.1 Burkholderiaceae bacterium | reverse complement strand
CAAGCATCGGAGAGGTGAGCAAGGCGTAAACGTTCACGGCGCCGGCCGACTGCCCCATCAGCGTGACACGGCCTGGATCGCCACCGAAGCTGGCGATATTGTGCTGCACGAACTCAAGCCATTTGACGATGTCGAGCAGAGCAAAGTCGCCGGAATCGTCCTCGACGTTGCCGGCTTTGAGTTGCGCAACGTTCAGGAAGCCGAAGATGCCAAGCCGGTACGGGATCGAAACGACCACGGCGTTCTGGCTTTTCGCGAGCGCGCTGCCGTTGTAGACGGGATCTGCGGTGTAGCCGGTGATGTTGCTGCCGCCATAGACCCAAACGATGACCGGGCGCAGTGTGTCCGAGGGCGATGACGGCGCCCAGATGTTGAGGTACAGACAGCCCTCGGAGCCGACCGTCTTCCCGAGCCTGCTGCCAATGGTCTCGTCGTAACCATTACTTGCACCGGGGCTGTAGAGGCGCCCCGTCTGCACGCAGGCAGGGGCGAAGGCCGTGGCCGTGCGAGCCTTGGTCCAGCGCTCGGGATCCACCGGCGCTTTCCAGCGCAGGTCGCCCACTGGTGGGCGCGCAAACGGCACGCCCTTCCAGCTGTACGCACCTTTGGAGGCCGAGGCGTCGGCGCCGACGACCGGACCAAACGACGTGTCGCGTTGCAGGGAGTGTGGCGCGCTGGCAATGTGGGCGCAGCCATGCAGGAGCGCGAGCGCGGCGAGTGCGCTCGCCAGGAAGATGCGCATCATGGGAGTGCCCCTTAGTCGGCGACGACGATATTCGCGGCCTTGATGATCTGCGCCCATTTGCGCGTTTCACTGTCGATGAACGCCCCGAACTCGGCGGGCGTGCCGCCGCGCAGCTGCAGGCCGACGGTATTGACTTTCTTTCGGATTTCGGCGTCGGCGAGTGCGGCGTTGGTCTCGGTGTTGAGCCGCGCGATGATAGGGTCGGGTGTGCCGGCGGGCGCCATCAGCCCGTACCAACCATAACCCACGATGGTCGGATGGCCTTGCTCGCGAAATGTCGGCGCCTGTGGATACACGGACGTCCGCTCCTCGGTGGCAACCGCGAGCACGCGCAGCTTGTTCGCCTGGATGTGCGGCAGCGCCGCAGAGATCGCCGTGAGGGTCGCGTCGATGCGACCTGCCAGAAGCTCAAGGTAGGCTGGCGCGTCACCGCGGAACTGGATCGTAATGCCCTTGACGCCGGTCGCGCCCAAAAACAACTCAGCCGTGAGGTGGGGCGCGGAGCCTACACCCGGCGATCCGAACGTCAGACCCTTCGGCTTGGTTTTGCCGTACTGGATAAATTCAGTCAGCGTCTTGTACGGTGCGTCGGCGTTGACGATGAGAAACAGCGGCGCGATGGCTGTACTCGTGATCGGCGCGAAGTCTTTGTGTACATCGTATGGCAGCTTCTTGTAGAGCGCCTCGCCGATGGCGATTGGCGCAGCCGCATGCAGGATGGTGTAGCCATCGGGCGGTGCGTGTGCAACGTATTCATTTGCGATCCGCGTTCCGGCCCCCGCTTTATTCTCGACGATGATGCTCTGCCCCAGTTTGCCCGCCAGGTACTCGCCGAGCACGCGCGTCAGGATGTCGCTCGCGCCACCGGCAGCGTAGGGCGATATGAGATGGATCGGGCGCGTCGGCCAAGCCTGCGCGAAGGCCGGCAGGTTGAAGGAAGCGGCGAGAGCGGTGGCGGTGGTGCCCAGAAGGCGTCGGAGGTTGATGGTCATGGTTGTCTCCTTTTGATATTTTCCGGTCACTTACAGGCGCCGCAGCGGTGGGTAGGCTAGCGTGGCGGCGCGCCGTTCATGTTCTCAAGCAACGACGCCTGCGCGCCGCAATTCCAAAATTTCGGTGTCGCTGTAGCCGGCCTCGGCGAGCACGGCGTCGCTGTCCGCTCCGCACTCGGGGGCTGCAGGTGGTGCCGCACGTGGCGCTTCACCCAAGCGATAGGGCAAACCCGGGGCACGGTAATACGTGCCGTCGGCTGCCGCGGCCTCGACAAGGATGCCACTCTCCTGAATGTCGGGGCTCGCCATCACCTGGCTGAATGTGCGCACCGCGCCCGCAACGATCTGGTGGCGACCGAGCAGCGTCACGCATTCGTCGCTGCTCATGCCCGAGAAGCACTCGCGCAGCACCGCACGCAGCGCGGCGCGGTGCTCGACCCGGCGTGCGTTCGTGCAAAAGCGCGGATCAGTGGCGAGTTCCTCGCGGCCCATCGCGCAGCAAAAGCGCACCCAATGCGCGTCGGCATATGCCGAAAGCACGATGTACCCGTCGCATGTCGGGATCGTCTCGGCCGCCGGGGCGTTGTTCGGCTGACCGTCGCCGATGCGGGTCGGCTCGGGCGCGCCGCCCAGGTAGTCGCACCAGGTGGTGGCTTGCAAATGTATCGCGACTTCGAGCAGCGAGGTCTCGATCATCTCGCCGACGCCGCTCTTCTCGCGGCCGTACAGCGCCGCGAGAACCGCTTGGGCACCGAGATGGGCAGCCGCGGCGTCGATAATGGGTACCCCCACCTTCTGGGGTGGTCGGTCGGGCTCACCGGTGACGGACATCAGGCCGCTCTCTGCCTGCGCTGCGATATCGTAGCCCGGGCGGTCGCGCGAGGGGCCGCGACTGCTGAAGCCCGAGATGGAAAGGTAAATGACTCGCGGGAACCTTCCGCGCACCACACGCGGACCGAGGCCGAGTTTGTCAACGGCGCCCGGGCGCAGATTCTGGATGACGACGTCGCTGCGCGCGATCAGGCGCAGCGCTGCCTCGCGGCCTGCGTCGCTCTTGAGGTCGAGCGCGATCGAGCGTTTGCCGCGGTTGTAGGCGCGGATCATCGACTCGCCGTAACGACCGATGCGCCTTGCCTGGTCACCCGCGAGCGGCTCCACCTTGATCACGCTGGCGCCGAGCTCCGCGAGCGCCATGGCGGCGCCGGGGCCGGCAATGTACTGACCGAGGTCCACTACACGTACTCCGCGCAGCGGAGCGGCGGGTGCCGGCAAATCGACTGTTCGTTCGAGGTTCATCGACGCCAATAATAGATGTCACTATCATTCGTGGAAACTCAATAATCCTGATCTCATGATTACTTATAGTGATTGCCTCGGTTGGAGCTGCACGAGAACATCTGGGGCCAGGGAAGAGGGGAGGACTGCATGACCGGCGGCGCCGATTACCTGGTACGCCGGCTGCGGTTAAGACACCTCGAACTGCTGGTTGCCCTCGCCGAGGCGGGCACGATGCGTGGCGCTGCCGAGCGTCTGCATCTGAGTCAACCAGCGATCAGCAAGATGCTCAACGAGATTGAGAGTGGATTTGGCGTGCGTCTCTTCGATCGCAGCCACC
>SCRR01000162.1 GCA_004322085.1 Burkholderiaceae bacterium | reverse complement strand
GACCTCGAAGCCGCCCTCGGCCAGCCGGATGGCCGGCTCGAACAGGCTGGCCCACGGCAGCCGGCCGTGCTGGCGCTGCGCCAGTTCGAGCATGCGCACGGTGCCCGGCACGCCGACGGCACGGCCGCCAACCACCGCTTCATGGAAAGGCATGGGCCTGCCGTCGGCGCCGAGAAACAGGTTCTCGCCGGCGGCCGCGGGGGCCGTTTCGCGTCCGTCGAAGGCCTCGACCCGGTGGCCGTCGAAATGCAGCAAAAACGCGCCGCCACCCAGGCCGCTGGATTGAGGCTCGACCAACGCCAGCACCATCTGCACGGCCACTGCCGCATCCACGGCGGAGCCGCCGGTCTTGAGGATCTGGTAGCCGGCCTGCGTGGCCAGCGGATTGGCCGCGGCCACCGCGAAGCGGGTGCCGCTCCAGCCGGGCTTGTCGATATAGCCCGACGCGGCTTCAGGCTGTGCCGGCCCCTCGCCGTCAAGTGGTGGTGCACTGGCGCAACCGGCCAGTGACGCGCCGACCGCCAGAACGGCGCCGGCCAGTGTGCGTCTGCGGGAAATGCCTCGATTCATAAGCAATATCGAGGCTAGACCGTTACTCCGTCTACGCAATATGCTACTAAAATAATAATGACTGACGGGCTGTGCCGCCTCAGCGCGGGGCCAGCCGAATCGCGCCGTCGAGCCGGATCACCTCGCCATTGAGCATGTCGTTCTCGAAGATGTGGCGCGCCAGTTTGGCGTAGTCCTGCGGCGTGCCCAGGCGGCTCGGGAACGGCACGCTGGCGGCCAGCGAATCCTGCACTTCCTGGGGCATGCCGAACAGCATGGGCGTGCCGAACAGGCCCGGCGCGATCGTCATGTTGCGGATGCCGTTGCGCGCCAGGTCGCGTGCGATCGGCAGCGTCATGCCGACGACGCCGCCCTTGGACGCGCTGTACGCAGCCTGGCCGATCTGTCCGTCGTAGGCGGCGACCGATGCGGTCGAGATCAGCACGCCACGCTCGCCCGTGGCCTCGGGCGCGTTCTTGCACATGGCCTCGGCCGCGAGACGGATCATGTTGAAGCTGCCAACCAGATTCACCATGACGGTGCGGCTGAACACACTCAACGCGTGCGCGCCGTTCTTGCCCACGGTCTTCTCGGCCGGCGCGATGCCCGCGCAGTTGACCAGGCCCATCAGCTTGCCCATCGATACAGCCTTGCTTACGGCGAGCTGACCATCGGCCTCGCTGCTGACATCGCAGCGCACGAAGGCGCCGCCGATTTCCCTGGCAACCGCCTCCCCCTTGTCCGCCTGCATGTCGGCAATCACCACCGTGCCACCCGCGTCGGCGAGCATGCGCGCCGTGCCTTCGCCCAAGCCTGATGCGCCGCCGGTGACGATGAATACCTTGCCTTTGATTTCCATGCTGAGCTCCTGAAGAAAATGGGGCGACGTTGACCTTGACGTCAATTATGGTGGATGGCGTATTGGGTGCAACCACGATAATCCGTCGGGATAACCATGCAGCCTGATACATCTCCTTTGCGCCCAAAAATCATCGCGCCGTCGCGGCGCCGACTCCTGCTTGGGGCGGCGGCCTCGGCCGCCGGCCTTTTCCTTGCCGGCTGCGCCACGGGCCCTGCCACGCCGCCGCCGGTGCCGCCGCGGACCGAGCCGCCCGTGGCAGTGGCGCCTCCCGTACCCAAGCGCCCTGCGCGCATCGGCCTGGTGCTCGGTGGCGGCGCGGCGCGCGGCTTCGCCCATGTCGGGGTGATCCAGGTGCTGGAGGAGGCCGGCATCAGGCCCGACCTCGTGGTGGGGACTTCGGCCGGCAGCCTGGTGGCGGCGCTGTACGCCAGCGGCAAGAGCGGCGCGCAACTGCAGAAGGTGGCGATGTCGATGGAGGAGGCCGCGTTCACCGACTGGATGCTGCCGCTGTTTGGTCGCGGCATGTTGCGTGGCGACGGCCTGGCGCGCTATGTAGACAAGCAGGTCGACGGGCGGCTGATCGAAGCCATGCCACTGCGACTGGGCATCGTCGCAACCGACCTGAACAGCGGGCAGGGCGTGCTGTTCCAGCGTGGCGATACCGGCACTGCGGTGCGCGCCTCCAGCGCGGTCCCCGCGATCTTCGAGCCTGTGCGCATTGCCGGCCACGACTATGTGGACGGCGGTCTGGTGGCGCCGGTGCCGGTGAACTATGCGCGCCAGATGGGCGCCGAGCTGGTGATCGCCGTCGATATTTCCAGTCCGCCCGAGGGCAACCCGGCAGACGACACGCTGCAGATCCTGCTGCAAACCTTTGCCATCATGAGCAAGAGCATCAACCGCTACGAGTTGCGCGGGGCGGACCTGGTCGTGCGCCCGGACCTGATCGGCGTGACCAGCGCTGATTTTGCGGCCCGGCGCCGTGCCATCGAGGCCGGCCGGGTCGCCATGCGGCAATCGCTGCCGAGGTTGAGGCAGCTGATCGCGGCCGGGGCCAGGCCCGTCGATCCATAAAAAAAGGCCCCATCTTGCGATGGGGCCTTAACGGATCCCTGGGCCCGAAGGCCGCGAAAAGATCCGAGGAGACAATCAGTACGGATTAACGCTTGCGGGCGCCTGCAGCAACGCTGGCGGTGGCCGACTTCGTGGCGCTGGCGGCAGTTGCTGCGGCGCTGTTGAAGTTGGCTTCGGCCATGTCGGTGGCTTGCTTGACGGCCTTTTGCACGGACTCGTAGGCGTTGGTGGCAGCAGCCACGGCGCTCTTCATCACGGCAACGGCGGTTTCCGAGCCAGCTGGGGCGTTCGAGGCAGCGCTGTCGATCAGGCCCGCGAATTTCTTCTGCGTGTCGGCGGATTGAGCTTCGAAAGCCTTGGTGAACTCGGCACCCGTGCCTTGAGCGATGTCATACAGGTGACGGCTGTAGGCAGCGGCCTTTTCGGCCAAAGGTTGCAGCAGGCCGGCTTGCAGCGCCAGCAGTTCCTGGGCGTCCTTGACGCTCAGGGCAGCTTGCGTCGTGTCGGCGGCTTCGGCCAATGCGGCCTTGGAAGCGGTCACGTTCAGCTGGACCAGTTTTTCAACGCCTTCAAAGGCCTTAGTGGTCAGACCAAACAGGGTTTCGACGTTGGCCTTGTGGGCGGCCAGGATTTGTTCAGCGGTCAACATATTAATCTTTCCGGTAGTGAGGGTGGTGGGGTCAATATCTGCTCTGAACCCGGCTCGATCCCCGTGTTATGTTGCAGTGCAGCATGGAATGAATTATAGGGTTATCCCGAGCTATTACAAGCGATTAATGTTGCGGCGCAACATATTAGGGGTGACTTCCTAGAAGTCGGCCCGACACCATCACGGCAGATCCGCATGCTCACGTTCTTGGGGTGGCGGTTATGGCGTCGATGACCACGAGACAGCCAGGGTGCAGATCAACACCGACGGTGCGGCGCTGGCCAGCCGACAACGCTGGCAAAATACCCCGCCATGAACTCCACCGAGGAAACGACCCCCGAACCGCGCGCTGCCTACAAGGTGTTTCGCACCATTGGAACGCGCTGGATGGACAACGACGCGTACGGGCACGTGAACAACGTCGTGTACTACAGCTGGTTCGACACTGCGGTGAATGGCTACCTGATCGAGCAGGGTGTGCTGGACATCCAGCGCGGCGACACCATCGGACTGGTGGTGCAGACGCACTGCAATTATTTTTCCCCGATCGCGTTTCCGCAGGCGGTGCGGGCCGGCGTGCGCGTAGCGCATCTGGGTCGCTCGAGCGTGCGCTACGAGATCGGTCTGTTTGCCGACGACGAACCCTTGAGCGCCGCCAGGGGGCATTTTGTTCATGTCTACGTGGACCGGCATACGCGCCGGCCGGTGCCGCTGCCCGGCCCTTTGAAATCCGTTCTGGAGAAGCTTGCTTGAGCGCCGTGAATGAATCGGGCCATGCGGGCGCGGCGGCCGTGGCCGTCGATGACGCCATCGACAGCCGCATGTCGATACGTGCCTTCACGCCGCAAGCCGTGCCGCGCGAGACCATCGCGCATCTGCTGCAGGTGGCGGCGCGCGCGCCCTCGGGCACCAATACCCAGCCCTGGAAGGTGTATGTGCTTGCCGGCGCCAGCCGCGATGCGCTGGTTGCCAAGGTTTGCGCCGCGCACGACGCCATCCGCGCGAATCCTGCGCTGGGCGCCGAGTACCGCGAAGAGTACGACTACTACCCGCGGAACTGGGTCAGCCCCTACATCGACCGACGCCGCGAAAACGGTTGGGGCCTGTACGGTCTGCTGGGCATCGCGCGAGGCGAGAAGGACAAGATGCATGCGCAGCACCAGCGCAACTTCCGTTTCTTCGATGCGCCCGTGGGCCTGATGTTCACGATGGAGCGCGTGCTGGGGCGTGGCAGCCTGCTGGACTACGGCGCGTTCCTGCAAAACATCATGGTCGCGGCGCGCGGCCAGGGCCTGCACACCTGCCCGCAGGCGGCCTGGAACGGGTTTGCCAAAATCGTCCTGCCACACATCGGTGCCGGCCCTGACGAGATGCTGGTGTGCGGCATGGCGCTCGGTCACGCCGACGAAGCGGCGCTGGTCAATACCTTCCGCACGCCGCGCGTGGCAGCGGCCGCCTTCACGACCTGGGTGGATTGATGGCGGATAGGCCGTGGCCGCTGTGTTCCGCGATCGTGCCTTCGCAAGCCATGGGCGCCGGGTTCTGTCCGGTGTGAGCGGCTGTGATCTTTTTCGCCATCCAGTTCCTCAATGGTCTGAGCTATGCCACCACGCTGTTCCTGATGGCCGCCGGCTTGACGCTGATCTTCGGCGTCACGCGCATCATCAATTTCGCCCATGGCAGCTTTTTCATGCTGGGCGCGTTGCTGGCGGCACACTGGGTCACCGACTGGTATCCGGCCTGGGGCGAGAACGCTGTGCTGTACGCGCTCGCCATGCTTTTGGCGGCACTGTGCGCGGGTCTGGCAGGGGCGGTGGCCGAGCGCATCCTGCTGCGGCGCATGTATGGCGTGCCCGAGTTGTACCAGCTCGCGGCCACGTTCGGCCTGGCGCTGGCGATGCACGACGCGATGCTCTGGGGCTTCGGGCCCGATGAGGTGTTTGCGCCGCGCTTTCCGGGCCTGAAGGGTTCCATCGAGTTGTGGGGCCAGTTCTTCCCGGTGTACCAGCTCGCCACCATCGCGATTGGCCCCCTGGTCTGGCTCGGCCTGCACGCGCTGCTGCGCTGGAGCCGTTTCGGCCAGCAGCTGCGCGCCGCCACGCAGGACCGCGGCATGCTCGCGGCACTCGGCGTCAATCCCAAGCCGCTGCTGCTCGGCGCGGTCGTGCTGGGCTGCGCGCTGGCCGGTCTGGGCGGCGCACTGTCGCTGCCGCGCGAGCCCGCCAATTTGCAGATGGACATGAACGTGATCGTCGAGACTTTTGTCGTCGTCGTCACCGGCGGCCTGGGCAGCATCAGCGGGGCGTTTCTTGCGGCAATGCTGATCGGGCTGATCCACGCGTTTGGCTTGAGCCTCATTCCGCAGGCCACGCTGGTGCTGGTTTTCCTCACGATGGCGGTGGTGCTGGCGCTGCGCCCGCTGGGCTTGCTTGGGCAGCCGCTCGAAGCGGGTCCTGCCGAAATACCGCAAAAACTCATGCTTGCCCCTGCCAGCCCTTGGTGGTCCGCTATGGTTTTCTTGGCCACCGCGGTGTTTTGTGCCGTGGCATGGCTGGCTGGCGACTACTGGCGCTCGCTCGCGGCGGATGGCCTGATTCTGCTGATTTTCGGCGTCAGCCTGCAGGCCATGATGGCGCTCGGGGGGCTGGTCAGTTTTGGCCACGCCGCCTTCTTTGCGCTCGGTGCCTACGGCGCGGCCCTCGCCGGTACCGCCTGGGGTGCCACGCTGCCATTGGCGCTGGCCACGGGCTGCGCCGCGGCCTTCGTCGTCGCGGTGGTGTTCGGCGCGGCCGTGGTGCGCAGCGGCGGTGTCTATCTGGCAATGCTGTCGCTGGCGCTGGCGCAAGTGGTGTGGGCCACTGCCACGCAGTGGGTGGAGCTGACCGGCGGTGACAACGGCGTCATCGGTTTGAATCTGGTCACCGACGACACGCGCGCGCCCTTTTACGCGCTGCTGGTGCTGCTGGCGCTGCTCAGCGTCTGGGCGCTACGCCGACTCGGACGCTCGACCTTCGGCGCCGCGCTGCAGGCCGTGCGCGATGTGCCGCAGCGGGCCGCGGCCTCGGGCCTGCCCGTGGCGTGGATCAAGTACCGCATCTTTGTCGAGAGCGCGGTGCTCGCGGGCCTGGCGGGTGGCCTGTTCGCGGCGCACAAGGGCGCCGTGTTTCCGTCCAGCGCCAGCGTATCGACCTCGCTCGACGCGTTGCTGGTCGTGCTGCTGGGTGGCGTGCATCAATTGTGGGGCGCGGCCGTGGGCAGCCTTGTACTGAC
>SCRR01000012.1 GCA_004322085.1 Burkholderiaceae bacterium | reverse complement strand
TCGACCACGCAGAAACTCGCCGCGTAATCAGTCTCGTCGGTCACGCTGACGTGGGCGCTCAGGCCTCGCGACTCGAACCAGGTTTTCAGGCCACCGTGCAACACGATGCAGGGCTTGCCGCTGGCAAGCTTGCCCACCTCGCACAGGCGCCAGCTCATGGGCAGGCGCATGCCCAGGCCAATCGCCTTGCTGAACGCTTCCTTGGCCGAAAAGCGGGTCGCGAGGTAGCGCATGCCGCGCTCGGGCCAACGCGCGCTGCGCGCCTGCCACGTCGCCAGTTCGGTGTCGCTGAGGATCTTTTGCGCAAAGCGCTCGCCGTGGCGCGCCACGCTGGCCCGGATACGGCGCACATCGCAAATATCGGTGCCGATGCCGTAGATCACGCGAACCGCTCTCAGGCGTACGCCGCCTCGACGCAGCGCAGATACTCGTGGACCGTGGCGGCGTAACCCAGTTCCAGCGCATCGGCCATCAGCGCATGGCCGATCGAGACTTCGCGCACGCCGGGTACCTGCTTGAGGAAAGTGGTGAGATTGTTACGGTTCAGGTCGTGACCTGCGTTGATCTCCAGGCCCGCATCGAGTGCGGCCTGCGCGGCGCGTGCGAACCGCTCCAGTTGCCCGGCTTGCCTCGCCGTACCCCACGCCGCCGCATAGGGTTCGGTGTAGAGCTCCACGCGATCGGCGCCCACGCCCTGCGCGGCCGCCATCGCCTGCGGCTCGGCATCCATGAACAGGCTCACGCGTACGCCCAGTGCACGCGCCTCGGCAATCAGAGGCCTCAGTCGATCGCCGTCGCGGGCCAGATCCCAGCCATGGTCGCTGGTGGGCTGGTCTTCGGAATCCGGGACAAAAGTGCACTGATGCGGCTGCTGCGCGCGCACGAATCCCATAAGGTTTTGAAACGGGTTGCCCTCGATGTTGAATTCCCGATCTGGCCAGGCCGTGAGCAGTCCGGCCAGATCCGCCACATCGTGCGTGCGGATATGCCGCTGGTCCGGCCGCGGATGTACGGTGATGCCATGCGCCCCGGCCTGCAGGCACAGCTGGGCGGCGCGCATGACGCTGGGGAAACCCAGATTGCGCCGGTTACGCACCTGCGCCACGAGATTCACGTTCACGGAGAGCGCCGTTTTGTTCATAGCGATTGGATATCGAGCATCATCTGGCGCGTTTTGAGGGTGGAGACACCGCAATGGTAGTGCAGCAGCGTGCGCAATTGGGGTTTGAGCCCGGCCATCACGCTGGCGCAGGCGCGCAGCACGTCCGTAAACGGTGCATCCTTGCCCAGCGAATTCTGCAGCGCGGTCCACTGGGCGCCGCTCAGACTGGCCCGGTCCTGCGCGTTGCTTTGACGCAGGCCGCCTTCGGGCACGAGAACGTAGCGTGCGTCAGCCTCGAGCGTGCCCAAAGTCATGGTTTGCGTATCGAGCAGGGGCAGCAGGCCGATCTCGCGCAGCAGCAGCAGCTCGAAGGCACGCAGGGCAGGCTGCAGGGCCTCGCCATGCTCGCAGGCCAGCACCTGAACCGCCGCGTCATAGCAGTCGAACAGCTTCTGATGGGGGTCGTCCCGGGCCAGCAGGCGCAGCAGCAACTCATTAAGGTAATAGCCGGACAACAGCGCATCGCCGGTCGGCATCACATGGCCACCGCCCCATTCGGCGCCCTTGAGCGTGTGGATTTCTGCATCGCCGCCCGCCGCGATCGAATAGCTGACGTGCAGCGGCTGCAGCGGCAGCAGCACCGGACGAAAGTTGGAGCTGGGCCGCTTGGAACCCTTGGCCACCAGCGCGACGCGGCCCTGGTGGCGCGTGAACATCTCGAGAATCAGGCTCGACTCGCTCCAGTCGTAGTGATGCAGTACATAGGCAGGCTCGTCGGAGATGCGCTGGGTCGTTGCCATATTTCAATACCCTGGGCACTCTGGCAACATGCCAGCGAACGCCGTGGAACCGGCTTCGCCGGGCCATTGGCGTTGCCCCCTGCAAGGGGGGAGGAGGCTACGCGCAGCGAGCAAGCCTGTGGGTGTGCTCATTCATACCCAAAGCTGCGCACCCGCGCCTCGTCATCGGCCCAGCCCGAGCGCACTTTGACCCAGAGTTCGAGAAACACCTTGGCGTCCATCAGTCTTTCGAGTTCCTGACGCGCCTCGGTACCGATGCGCTTGAGGCGCTCTCCCTTCTCGCCGATCACCATGGCCTTGTGGCCGTCGCGCTCGACCACGATGGTGGCCGCGATCTTGACCAGCCGGCTGTGGTTACGGCCCATTTCCTCATCGAACCTGTCGATGACGACCGTGGACGTGTAGGGCAGCTCATCGCCGGTAAAACGAAAGAGCTTTTCGCGCACCGTCTCGGAAGCCAGGAATTTCTCGCTGCGATCGGTCAGCTCATCCTCGGCATAGCGCCATGCATCTTCGGGCAGGTATTTTTCGCAGATGCCGAACAGGCGTTCGACGTCCTTCGCGCTCCTGGCCGACATCGGCACGAACTCGGCAAACGGATGACGCTCCTGCATCCCCTTGAGCCAGGGCGCGATTTCGGCGCGCCGGTGGATGTTGTCGAGCTTGTTGGCGATCAGCAGAGTCGGGATGTTGTTTCGCAACAGTGACAGCACCTTGGCATCGGCGAGCGTGAAACTGCCCGCCTCGACCATGAACAGGATCAGGTCCACATCGCCGACCACGCCCAGCACGGTCTTGTTGAGCGACTTGTTCAGCGCCGTGTTGTGCCGCGTCTGGAAACCCGGCGTGTCGACAAACACGAACTGCGTGGCACCGCGCGTGCAAATCCCCGTGATGCGATGACGCGTGGTTTGCGCCTTGTTCGAGGTAATGCTGATCTTCTGGCCCACCAACGCGTTGAGCAGCGTGGATTTACCCACATTGGGCCTGCCGACGATGGCGATCAGGCCGCAACG
>SCRR01000445.1 GCA_004322085.1 Burkholderiaceae bacterium | reverse complement strand
GCGGATATCGCGGACAAGGCTTTCGACGCCATCCGCACCGAAGTGCTCAAGCGCGATGGGCATGCCTGCTGCTTCTGTCACTTCCGGTCTTCGAAGTATCAGGAAGTGCACCATCTCGACGACGATCACAAGCACAACACCGTCGACAACCTGGTCACCGTCTGCACCTTGTGCCACCAGGTCTTTCATGTGGGCTTGGCGGGCATGCGCGGCGCCGGGTACTTCGCCGCGCTGCCGGAACTGACCCAGACCGAGGTCAACCACATCGTTCGCACCATCTATGTGGGCGATCTGATCGAGGCCCAGCCAGTCCGCGACAAGTACACCAGCCTCCTGGCCATCTTCGAGTCGCGTGGTTCTGATCTGGCCAAGCGCACGTTCGTGGGTACGGACTTCAGTCAGCCCCTGGTGCTGGCACCCATGCTCTCGGAGCATGACGACATTTTCGACAATCGCGGCATCCACTTCCAGGATCTGCGGCTCGTAGCCACGCGGGAAGCCTTTCATCCCGGCCAGCTGGACTACTACGCCGCCAACATGAAGGCCATCATGCATTCGGAGACCGCGATCAAGCTCTATCACCAGATGGTGGAGCATGGATGAGCGCACCGGCAACATCCCTGTCCAGCCTTCGCGTTGGCGCAGTCTTCTTTGACGGGACCAACAACGTCACCGGGCGCGATCGCTCGATCATGTCACTGGAAACGGGTTGGGCGTCTATCAGCGGCGGCAAGGCCCGACGCATCAGCTCCGTGCACGACTTGCCCAGCGACATGATCTGGTACACCAACCTCGACTATGCCCAGTTCATTCGCGTGGGGCTCGGCCGTCACGCCAACTTCCGGAACGCCGAATGGCTGCGAACCCAGTTCCACGGCCTGATCGCGGAACTGGGTATCGGCCCCGACAACCTGCCGCCGGACGAGATGGTCTCCGTGCTCGCACAGGTGGCCCAGCGCGTCACGAAGCAGGCACAAGAGCGCTA
Source organism: Burkholderiaceae bacterium (assembly GCA_004322085.1). Classification (GTDB taxonomy): domain Bacteria; phylum Pseudomonadota; class Gammaproteobacteria; order Burkholderiales; family Burkholderiaceae_C; genus Rhodoferax_A. The sequence goes on along the minus strand of SCRR01000445.1, from coordinate 150 downwards.
CGGCGTTGTTCTGTCGCATCCCAAGCTCAACCACGATTTCAGCGAAGCGCTGCAGGTCCCACGCTGCGCCTTCCCCAACGAGTTTTACCCGGTCATTCCGCCCATCGCACAGCACCCGGCGGTAAGGGTGGTTCACACCAACAATTACCA
>SCRR01000161.1 GCA_004322085.1 Burkholderiaceae bacterium | reverse complement strand
TCAACCGGGTCACCGCAAGCCTGTGCGGCGCAGACTCCCAGCCCGGTACTTTTGAAACCATTCATGCCTTCCTCGACTGCTCCACTGGCGCACGACGCCGCAACCCCGCTGATCGACGCCGAAATCGACAGCCTGCCCCAGACAAGCACCACACCGGCCACCAGCCGTGCCCGAAAATTGTTGCTGGCCGCCAGCCTGGTGCTGATTGCATGCAACCTGCGTCCGGTGTTCACCAGCCTTTCGGTGGTGTTGCCCGAGATCATGGCCGAAGGAATGTCACCGGCCGCCGCCAGTTTGCTGACCACGCTGCCGGTGCTGTGCCTGGGGCTGTTCGCCCTGCCCACGCCTGCGCTCGCGCGCCGCTTCGGCACCGAACGCACCCTGCTGGTGGCGCTAGCGCTGCTGGCCCTGGGCACCCTGCTGCGCGGCACCGGCAACACCGCCATGCTGTTCATCGCCTCGGCCATGGCCGGCGCCGGCATCGCGATCGGCAACGTGCTGCTGCCGGGTCTGGTCAAGCGCGACTTCGCCCGGTACACCGCCCTCATGACCGGCCTGTACACGCTGGGCATCTGCGCCGGCGCAGCCGCAGCCGCCGCCTTGACGGTGCCACTGCAGCATCGGCTGCCTGGCGGCTCCTGGGAACTTGCTCTCGGTGCTTGGGCGCTGCCGGCCGCTGCGGTGCTGCTGCTGTGGGCGCCCCAGGCCTGGGGCGCCCACGCCGTGCCGCGCCATACCGCCCGCACGGCGGGCAAGCTGTGGCACGACCGCCTAGCCTGGCAGGTCACCGGTTTCATGGGATTGCAGTCGGCGCTGGCCTACGCCGTGATGGGCTGGCTCGCGCCAATCCTGCGCGAGCGCGGCCTCGATGGCGTCCGCGCCGGCTACGTCGTCTCGGCCGCGCTGTTGATCCAGGTGGCGACCTGCATGCTGATGCCCGCGCTTGCTGTGCGCCTGCCCAACCAACGCGCTCTGGCGGCGGGTATCGGGACGCTGCTGGTGCTGCCCATGCTGGCCTTCCTGTTCGCGCCACTGTCCGGTGTGTGGATCTGGGCGCTGCTGCTGGGCTGCGGCCTGGGCGGCGCCTTTTCGCTGGCGCTCACGCTGATCGTGCTGCGCGCCCCCGACGCACATGCCGCCGCTCAACTGTCGGGCATGGCGCAGGGCATGGGCTACCTGATCTCGATCACCGGACCTTTGTTTGTCGGCCTGTTGCGCGACTGGACCGGCTCGTTCGCTGCCTCGGCCCTGCTGTTCATCGGGCTCGGCGTGCTGCTGGCCTGGTGCGGCCAAGGCGCGGGGCGGGCACTACTGGTGCAGCCGCGTTAAGCCGAGCGGCCTTTCAAGCCAACGAGCACCGCCCTTGACGCAGGTCAATCCGGCGAGCGCCACAACGCCCAGGCTCCCGCCAGCAACAACGCCACCGCGAGCAGGCTGGGCCCGGCCGCATGGCGGGTGCCGTTAGTCGCGGCCAGCGCGACGACGATCGGGCCGGCCAGCTGCCCCAACGCGAACGCGGCTGTCATCGCGGCCATGAGCCTTGCCGCATTGACCCCTGCGATACGCCGTGCCTCCTGCAATCCGGCCACCGTCATCGCCACGAAAGTGCCGCCGACGCACACTGCCGCCACCAGCAGCGCTGCGATGCCGGGCCAAAGCACCGGGACGAGCACGCCCGCCGCCATCACGAGCTGACCGATCGCCCAGACCCTGCGTGACTTCATCCGGCTGGAGCCCAGTGCGACGGCCACCGTCGACAGTGCCGCGGTCGCACCGAACACAGGCCAGACCCAGCCGAACACGGCCGGGTCGGGAATCACGTCGCGCGCCATCGCGGGCAGGAAGGTGGCCGGGATGATGTAGCCAAACCCGAAAGTGCCGTAGCAAAGCACGAGGCGCCAGTCGTCTGTACTCAAGCGGCCGGCGTGCTGCGTGGCCGCGGACGCGGCCGCGGAGGCACCGGCGGCGCGCATCGGCGCCCAGGCAATGGCCGCGACCGCCGTACTGGCAAGCCCCAGCGCCAGCCACGAGGCGGCGGGCGGATAACCGCGCGCCCCAGCCAGCAGGACCAGCAAGCCGGCCAGGCTGATGCCCACACCGACGCCCGCGAACAACCAGCCCGACCACACCGAACGGTCGTGGCCGGCGAGCGCGGGCAAGGCCCAGGCCGACACACCCACCAGAACGTAGGCGCTGGCCACGCCCGCGCCAAAGCGCAGCACCAGCCAGACGTCGTAGCGGCCCGTCACGCCCATGCCCAAGGTCAGCAGCGCTACCGCCACGAGTCCATAGCGAACCGCATGGCGCGTGGCCGGCACACGCATGCTGCACAGCATGGCCCCCACCAGATAGCCGATGTAGTTGGCCCCCGCCAGCCACGCGCCTTGGCGCAGGCTCAGGCCGGCGTGCGCCTGCATCAGTGGCAACAACGGTGTGAAGGCGAAGCGGCCGACGCCCATGGCCGACGCGAGTGCGGCGAAGCCGATCAGCGTGACCTTGAGCGCGGTCATTGAAGACCGGTCAATTGTCATGCGGTCATGATAAGCGGCTGCGGCCGACGCCCATTCAAAGGTCGATGATCCCCGCCAGCGGCACGCCCGTGGGCACTTCGTAGTCCGCCAGCACCCAGGCGCGCACCGGGTGGCTGGCCGCATCGAGCAGCAGCTTCTTCACGAAGTCGATCGAGGCCTTGTCGAGCGCGGCGAACGGCTCATCCAGCAGCGTGACGGCGGCGCCGGACGCGAACGCCGCGGTCAGCCAGACCTTGCGTTTCGACCCCGTGGAGAGCATGTAAAGCGGCTTGTCCCGGTGCGGTGCCAGCGACAGCCCCTCGACCAGGCCCTCCACCATCGGATCGTCGAACCCCGGGTAGCGGCGATGCAGCGTCCTGAAGTAATCGAACGGTGTGATCTGGTCATAGTCAGTCGAGCGCGGGTCGACGCGGAACACCTGCTGGAGGTACGCGGCCCGGTGTTGCGCCAGGTGGGCGTCACCGATCTGCAGGTCTCCGCCTTGCACCGGCAACTCTCCCGCGAGCAAGCGCAGCAGCGTGGTCTTGCCGCTGCCCTCGCCACCGCGCACCAGCGTGACCCCGGGCGCAATGCGGGTCGACCTGTCGGCGAACAGCTCGCGCTCCGAGTAGCGGAAATTCAGGCCCGTGACTTGCAGGACGGTGGGGGAAGCGACGGCGGAGTATTCGATGGAGCGGCCCTCTTTCATGGCGGGAATGCGCGGCCATTGTAGAGAGTGGCAATGCCGCCAAGGCCGCTGTGCCAGAATCAATTGCAGTCAACGCCCCCTTATCAAAGGATTCACCATGACGACCTTGCCCTCACGCACCGGACTGCAGCTCCGCTCCCTCGTAAAACCCAGCGGCGAGCTGGAAATATCGCTGCTCAGCATCCCAACGCCCGCACCCGCTGCGGACGAAGTAGTGGTCCGCGTCGAGGCCACGCCCATCAATCCGTCCGATATCGGGCTGCTCTTTGGCGCTGCCGACATCAGCACGGCCAAGGTGTCTGGCACGCCGGCCAGCCCTGTCGTGACGGCCCAGATTGCGCCGCAGCTGATGAAAGGCATGGCCGCGCGG
>SCRR01000418.1 GCA_004322085.1 Burkholderiaceae bacterium | reverse complement strand
GACGAGATCGTCTTTGCGGCCGACCCAGACCCCTCGGGCGCCGTAGCCTTCCATGTGATGCTGGAACAGGCGCTGGGAGCATCTGCGGCGGCCGTGGTGCGTCCCATGATCTTCCTGCCAACCTTGGCGCCGGAGGAGATCGAGCGGGCGGTCGCGGCGCCTGGCTCCACGGCGGAGCCAGCCTTCCAGGAGTGGCTCCGCGCGGGGCAAGCCCGCCGGTTCTTCGACTACAACTTCAACGTCAACTCGCTGAGCGTGCTGGGGGAAGCGCTCAAGCGCACGAGCATGCACGCGGCGCAGATGGCTCCGCATGTCGGCATGAGCAAATACGGCCTGCAGCTCCTGTATTTCCTGCGTGGGAAGACCTTTGACGCAGCCGCCGATGTGATCTTGGCCATGCACCGCTGGCAGGGCACGGGCAAGTACGGCAAGCATCCATCGGATAGCACGCAATTGGGCACAGCCGCCTCGCAGCAACAGATCCTCACGAACCTGATCACCCTTGGATTGATCGCCTGCCCACGCAAGCAAGACAGGCTTCGTTGCGATTTTACCGATGCCGGCACCGCTTTTCTGGACATGCTCCACCCCGACTGCGAGGACGCGGATCTCCCGTTCCGACTTCGACAGTGGGAAGCGGAATGGCCAGCCTCGCGTCCGACGATGGAACGCTACCTCCGGACGTTTTTCGGCAAACAGAGGCGTTTCGCACGACCGTCTTGATCAAGTGGCCGCGGTGCCGGAGAAGCCCGGCGCCGCGGCTGGGACGCTGCGTATGCAGTCAGCGCCCGAACCAGTGATACTCGGCCGCGAACCCCAAGATCACAAGCAGGGGGACGAGCCACCGCGCATGAAGCGCCCACAGTGCAGACAGTGCAGTTCTGATGGGATGACTCGCTTGGTAGTTTGCCGTTGCGCTGAGATCACGAATGGCGCGCTCACGCGCGGCAAGATCCGAACGCAGCTGGCGATTCTGTTGAAGCACCCGCCCGAGATGCTCGTGCACCACGTGGACGGTGATGTTCTGCTCCCACGTCCTGACTTGCTGCAAATCGCTCGCAGGCATCGCCCGCGACCTCCCGCCTTTGCAGTGGGCGTCGGTGTAATCGAAGACCAGACCGAACTGCTCGTAGAACCGATTGCGTCGCAACCGGTTGTCGGAGTAAGCATCCACTTCCGACAATGAGATGCTGTTGACGGCAGCCAAAGGCCACTGCTTTGCCCACCCCACAATGATGCTGAACAGATATGTGCCTAAGCGCATGCCGCGAAGCCCATCGGCCAACATGATGCCGCCACGGCCGCGAGGAGCCAGTCCCGTCAATGAAATGCAGTTGGCCCACTGGCTATAGCTTCCCGTGAAGGTGCCGCCTATTCGCGTCCTGCGGCCTGCATGCACATCTACCGCCTGATACGACAGGGTGATGCTGGCCTCAGCGACTTCCTTAGATCGGAAGAGC